>JAYVTO010000179.1:0-41412 GCA_043788745.1 Acidobacteriaceae bacterium | reverse complement strand
ATCCACGCGCCCCACGCGGGGCGCGACTACCTCTGGCTACTTCATTGATTCCCAAAGGCGTTAACACCGGTCTTCGCGAACCTCTTCAACCAGAACCGGAACGAGTGGTTCGCGCTCATCCGAAATTCCTGTAAACTTCATTCCGACAAAGAGATCCCGCCTTCCGCGAACCTGCCCGGAATTTCATGCCCGCTTCACGTTCGCGCTCGTCACGCGATCAACGGCCCTTGCGGATCATACGAAGCCTTCGCCCCTACATGTTCCACCCGCCGCTTCCAGTTGTCACCCAAAAAATAGAACCTGAGGCTGTCATCCTTCGCGCTGATTTCCCCAACCAGGCGTGCTCGCACCTGAGTCCATTGCGCCGCGTCCACCAGGCACTCAAACACGGAGTTCTGAACGCGCTGCCCGCAATTCTCACAAACCTTGGCCACGCGCCTTAGCCGCCGTCTGCCTTTCTCCGACTCGGTATTGACATCATAGGCCACCACCACAAGCATCATTCCGCCGGTCCTCCGCAGTCATTTCCAAAGAAAACTCGGGTATCCGTCCAGATCTCCCCGGACGAATCTAGCCAGTAACATCGCCTGCAGATGAGGGACTAACCCAAACGCCACCTTCTCACCCAGGAACGGATGCTGAATCTCCTCCTGTTTCCGTTTCTGATACGCCACCAAAACTTCTTTGCGCGTATCGTCGTCCATCACCACGCCGCCGCTTTCAGTTTTCTTAAATCCGTTCGCCTGTACCTGTCGCCGATTCACTAGCGACAGAGCCAGCCGATCCGCGATCACGGGCCGCAACTCCTCGACGAGATCCAGACTCAGGCTCGGACGCCCCGGTCGGTCGCGATGCAGGAACCCGACCGCCGGATCGAGCCCGACCGCTTCAAGGGCCGCCGTCACGTCGTGCGTCAAGAGCGTGTACACGAAGGAAAGCAGCGCGTTCATGTTGTCGAGCGGGGGACGCCGGTTGCGACCTCGAAAGAAGAAGTCGTCTTTGGCTGCCGTAATCAGGTGATCGAAGACGCTGAAGTAAACGCGCGCCGCGTCGCCTTCATGCCCGCGAATCTCATCAACCTTCGTCGATCCAGCTATTTCTTCCAGCAGCCGCCCTAATCGTCGAGCCGCCGTCTGCATCTCCGCCGCGCCCTCGGAATCGGGCTTGTCGCGCGACCCTCGCAGCACGACCGTCCGGCAGTTGGCGATTTTGCCCGTAACCACCGCTCGGGCTACCTCTGCGGTGCGGTCTTCCTTGTCGGCCCAGCGATATTGCTCCCGGCGAAGCAGCACGTTCCCGGAAACCGGGCCTTGGACCCGCGCCAGAAACCGTCCGTTCTCCGTAAGAAACGCGAGCGCCACGCTCCGCTCGCCGCACAGGCCCATCAAGAACGGACTGCACGAGACCTGCCCGAAGCAAACGATGCTGCTGAGCGTGTGGATTGGCACACGGAGTTTGATTTCCTGCTCGACGCGGACGGCTACCGCCTCGCCGTCTTTGGCAAGATACGCACCTTGCGTCGTGACATATAGAGTGTTCAGAAGCTGCTTCACGAGGTGGTTTCGGCGTCTTTCAAAGCGGTTTCCATATAGCGAGCGACTGTTCCGCGCTTCGAGGCCATGCGCGGCAGGCAACGGTTGTACAACGAGCAGCTTTCGCACTTCTTGGCATACACGGCGGCCGGCGTAACCCGGGCGGAGTACAACGCGTGCATCCTCTCAGCGAGTTCCTCGGTTCGCGTCCTGAGTTCGATATCGAACCGGACCTCGCTCCGCCGTCGAGTGGTCCCGTAGAACAGCGCTCCGGACTCAATAACGGCGCCGAACATTTCCTCCAGGCAAAGCGTTTGCGCGCAAAGCTGAATCTCATCGCATGAATCCGCCTTGGGCTTCCCACGCTTGTATTCGACGGGGAACGGAATCCAGCGTCCGTCGCGGCCTGGTAAAGGGACGCCGGTCAGCGCCGCGTGAAACTCGACGACATCCGCTTGCCCGGTTAGCCCTAAGCGAAACGAGTGTAGATGCAATCCGCGGGCAATCACGATGCCAGGCCGAGCCTCCGCGCCGGACTCATGCACGCGGTCGTGGAGGACCCGCCCCTCGGCAGTGAGGCGGTTCTCTTCCCACTGCTGTTCGAGATGGATCAGCCCCCACTGCCGTTCGCAGAACCGCAGGTGCTGGAGTCCGGAGATAGGAAGGAGGTCGTCTTCAGAGAACATTACGCGTACAAACCCGTGTCCTGCCCCTCTATCAACGGCAACACACCCGCCATGTAGCCCAAGAAATCCGGGTCATAGGCACCCGTCCAGTAATACAGGTCCTCGCTGCGATCGAAGCGTCGTATGCGCAGTTTCTGTACGTTCTTCGCCCAAATCTGAACACTGCCTCGAACCAATTCCCGCCATGATACTCGCTCGCCGTCGTCAAGCCTTTTCACGAGTTCGGGGTCAACCACAACCGTTCGCGTGTCGGAGTCTATCACCCTATACAGTTCGGCCACCTGTGGGTACTCCTCCGACCTCTCGGATTGCAGGAGTTCATCCGCCTTTCCTCGGATGTCTTTCACCACCAATTCCCTGCGCATTGCCTCCGTGACCATCGCCGAAGTGATGCCGCCTTCTTGCAACATTTCCGCAAGAACCTTCCGCGATGCGTCAAATGCCGGATGGCGGTTAAACATCGGATCTTGCAGACGAACGTCCCACACCTCCGAACCCGTCCATGTCCCATGCCGGTTGACCCTGCCTCCCGTCTGGATCACGCTCGATACGCTGCAACTCTCGCGGATCGCCACTCGGAAGGAGAAGTCCACTCCAGCTTCCACGCAACTCGTTGCAACAAGTGTCCAGTCGGTCCAGCCCGACTTGAGCCGCGCTTTGATGCGTTGCACCATTCTCGCTCGATCGTCAGGCGTAAGCGCTGTTGAAAGATGCAGTACGTCGCGCCCGTCCTTCCGCATGGCATCCGCCAGCGCAGCCGCCGATTGCACGGTATTAAGAATCACCAGCCGCGGTCCTGGCTTCTTTTCGATCACAAAGCGAGACAGCTCCGTGCAATTCAGTGGCGCTGGGTGTGTCCGTACCTCAATCCGCCGCTCCTCTACTTCTGCCAGCCGCGCTCGAATCTCCGGCGTCAGTAGATCCGGTATGTTGTCTGGCTCCGGGACGATCTCGCGATTTTCCCAGAACTTCGCCAAGGACCCGGACGCCAGTACAAAATGACAGCCCCAATCGTTCGCCAGTTCCTTTAACCACAGCCACGTCTGTGGCCAAAGCGATATTGGAATGGCGGCGTGGGCTTCGTCGATGAAGACTGCCGATCCAGCAAGTTCGTGTAGCTTACGTAAACGGGCTGGCTTGCTCGCTGCCAAAGTCTCAAAGAACTGAACCGCTGTCGTGACGGTGATCGGCGCATCCCACAATACGGCCATCTCACGGGATTCCGGGTCTTGGAACTCTGCCCGGTGGTGTACTTCGGCCACAACCTCAGCCGGATCTTCGCCTGGGAGCACGAGCGCCCGTCGGTACACGTCAACGGATTGCTGGATGACGTTTGTAAATGGCAACACGACGAAGATGTGCCGTAACCCTTTGTCCTTTGCTACTCCGAGCAAGTACGCCATCACAGCCGTGGTCTTACCTGATCCGACTGCCGCATCACAAGAAACGATGCGAGTTCCGGGGTTTGTAATGCAGCAGTACTCGAAGACCTGTCGCCGGTCCTGATCGCGTCCGTCTTTTGACTTCTTTGCTGACAGGCCTTCCACGTATCGGTTCAAGGCGCCGATTCGTTGCGACCAACGGCATTCAGCAGGTTTCTTCGGAATAGCGTCTCCATAGTTGCGTGCCGTGTCGCTGTGGTCTGCATCCACCAGGCACGAAAGCGCGAAGCGATGTGTAAGTCCCGACCACTTTCCCGATCCGGGCGCGGCTACGGCGATGGCCAGTCCGGCCTCCTCGTATCGCGCAGCATAGTCTGCAAGATGCCGCGCAGTGTGGTCAATGGCATCCGTTATGCGATACATCGCTCCACGTGGCTTTTGAAGCAGCTTGGCCTTCTCCGTAGACCGTGAAGGCAGCCCTGCATGGTGGCTCGCCACCAGCAAAGCCGCCTTCTGGCGCAGCTTTTCCAGGAGCATGGCAGATCCGCCATCCTCATGCCGAATCGGTAGCGGGTCTTTTGAGGAACGTGCCAGTACATTCTGGTTCTCCGGAGCCAGTTTTCCACAATCGTGGAAGCGTGCGGCAGCCTCCACCTCCTCGCAGAACGCTTCACGTTCTCCCGTCCAGAAAGCTGCCGCATCCGCCGCGCTTTTCACGGCAGCGCCAGTCACGCGTTCGATATGCTCCCAGAAGAGTTGCGCGACTATTCCTCGCTTCGGACGAGCGCTATGCGCCAGCGGTTTGCCAGTCATGGTCTGCCAGGTCGATACACGATGAAATGCGCCTAAGAAGATCCTCGCTCAGGCCGGTCGGGACGACGTAGTCGCTCCAGCTCTGCGAAGCCGTATTACCATCGCCCGTCTTGGACGGTGTCAACGAATCGATTAACATCGAGTCCGGGCAGGACCCCAGCCGCGATTTGTGCTCGACGTACCATCCATGGCGAAGTCGCACATCCGGTCGCACGAACGACGCCGTATGGGTATATGCGTACGGGATTAGCCGCAACATCAGATCGAGATCGATTCGGGTACACCCAGACTTGTGTGCGGCGCTCGGATTCACGAAAAAGGGCATGCAGTAGACGCCGTGTTGGACGATCCGATATCCGAGAGGAGCCATTCCGCGATCCTTGCCCTCTTGGACTCCCGATTTGTTCGTCAGCGTGTGCCTTTGAATCTCGACTGGAGCGACTGAGATGCCCATTCCGAACTGGACAACGCCCGTCCTGATGCTCGTCGAACTGCCCTCTTCCAAAAATGTATTTCCGAACAGCCGCGCGTCCCAATATCGGCTAACAAATGATCCATCCTTAATCTGGGATTCGATCTTCTTCCGGTCGCGCCCTCGACTTTCCAGGATCCCGAACTGGTCGGGATTCAAAGCTAATCGTTTCGCAGTCTCCTCCCACACCGGACCGTCTTTCTGTTCCACAAGATCCCTCAGCTTGCGTTTGAAAGACACGGGTGAGATTTCTCCCCGTTCTCCCACACGCGTCCGCGGCTCGCTTTCGTTATCCGGGTCGCCATTAGGATTCGAATTGACGACCTCGATCACCAACAGGCCGGTGGCCCGAATCAATTCCGCGTGATTCAAATTCGCTTCCATTATTGTCCCGCCCCTTCCTCGATCGCCTTGTCTTGATTGCTCTCCGCCCGCGCAAGGTATCCCAGCAATAATTGCGCTTGCTCAGCTTCGTTGAACCGGCGGTCGGGCAACTTCTCCGCCAGTTCGTTCGCAATTCTCCCCATCTCGCCGCACGACCACCGCGCCAGTGGTGTACCGTCCTTTCCACGGGCCCATGCCTGATAGACGCGAATTCGCAGTAACATCCGCGCTAGCCCTTTGTTTGCATCGCTGATCGCCGTCGGAATTAACGCATTTCCCAAGAGTTGTGGCGGCATATCCTTGTTCCGCTTGACCTCACAGTATTGGGCATGTAATGTGTCGGCCAGCGATAAGAGTCGGCCGACGAGAAATGCAGGCTCTTGCATGTAACACTCCTTCTTGTATCCAAGCTTGCTCAATGTAATACCGAAAAGTGACGCAGCGATCACTGGGTACTTGCCAGCCTCCCGCGAAATCCTTTTCCACGCATCTTTGCCGCCACGGTGTGCTGCATGCCCGATCGCGATCAACAAATCCACCGTCCTCTGCAACGTCATCCGGAGCAGAGTTTCCGCGGCCACTACCGAATTCTGTCTCCCCGCAATTAGAACGTCATAAACGTCCGCAAGGCGGCAGCCGGGAGCATCGGAGTAGGACGCACCTCCTCGCTCCCACATCATCTGCAAACAGCGCATCACGTCGGTGGGAGAAGGAACCAAATCATCGCCCTTCAACGGCAGTGGGGGCCGGTTCGCCGCGCCCTGCTGCCACTCCGCGCCTCCTCGAATCACCTGCTCCGGCGAAAAGGTTTCGCTGAGTTCCACTTGGACGCGACCAGGATCGATCTTGTTCAGGACCACCACGTGGAGCAAATCGCTGTCGAGCGCCGTTCTGCCCAGCAGCGCCTTACCCACTTCTGCGCAAATCTTTGTGTATAAGCGATCGGACTCGTCCGACCCGGTAAAAGTTTCCGCGATTGCTGCGTCAAGTTGCGGCGAAGATTCCAGGTATACCAGCAGCAGGTTCGATTTCTTTCTGACCGTTCCTGGAATCCGTTTCCAGTTCTTACCCTCCCGATCCGCATTTGTCAGGTGAATCAATGCGGTGTTTAGATCGGAGGCCGTCTGTTTTCCGAGCGGAAAGATGTCTGTCCCGATCCGTCCATACCGGGTCTGGCAAGGCGTATCGGCGTTCATCGACATTAGATAGGTATCGCCTAGAACGGGCAATCGCGGGCTGGGCATTTTGTCCGTTTCCAGTGGCATATCGGCGCCGGTCAGCGCGCATCGGCCCGCGACCGTCCCCGCAACTTCCGTCGCACCGAGTCGGCGACTGAAATAGCCGCCCATCCGCGTGCTCGCCACACGACAGCGGAACTTCGTGCAATCCGCCAGGTCGAACAAAATCGGAACTTTGTCATTCCCTAACAAGAGCATTTCTACAGCCGCCAACATTTCGCTCGACCCGTCCTCTGCGCACGTAAGCGCCGAGCGTGACAAACTCCGCACCCATTCTTCGACCGTTACTGTTTTGTTGATCAGACGGTCCAACAGCACAGGGAACGCGGCAAATTCGTCCCCGTCATTCAGGCCGAACCGCGGAGCCAACTCACGGCAAAAGTCTCGTATGCGCGAAACAGTACGTATCTGTTCCTCCTGCATCGACGCGGCGTCGCATGCCTTTCGCAACAGTGCTACCCGCTGCCTCACTTCCTTGGCTGCGCAAGCTAACCACTCGTGAGTGGCCGGTGACTCCTGACTTAGTTGCCAGACGGGGGAGGTCCAGTTCACCTTTGGAAAATTTGTGTGAAAGCTCTTCTGCATCTGAAAAAGTGTGACAGCGGTCTGCTTGTTCATATACTCGACGCTCGACACCAATCCAAATGCGTCAATGCCAATAATCAGAAGATCTGCCCGCCCCAGTCGCTTCACCCATGGGTGCGACGGATCGACGGTCAGGTTGAATCCTTTGAGAGAGCGAACCAGCGTGGAAAGCTCATTAAGCATACTCAAGTACGCCTTTCTCGATTCTCGCGTTTTGAACATAGCGCGGCTGCCAAGCGCCGTTCACGGGTTTCGCGAACACGGAATGCAGCATCGAGGGAATTGCGATCGTGATTGACTCCTCCACTACGGTCGATTCCCGAAATGGTCCCACATATGACGGTGTGAATTCTTTCCACCCGAGGCACGCCATGGCGAAGCACTGTCCGTTTCGCAGCCGTCGCTGAAATATCTCCTGAAGAGCGTGCAGGTGGTTCGTCTGTACGGGTGAAGGCGACGCTTCTTCAACGACGCCGTGGAATCGATAGCAGACATCCACCAGAATGACGGCAATTAGTTGATAGCTGTTGTCCTTCTTAAGTTGATTGCCTTTGCGCAAAGGACCACGGTAATTGGTGGCGTAGCGGTGGTACTGAACCGGACGGCAGATCTCTACCTTGGTGGGACGAATGTAGGCGCTCTTTAGGCGCGCCGTGGATTCGAAAATTCCCTTTGCCGCTGAGTAGGTAGGGGCCGGATAGCTAACAAAGCTTCCGCCTGTGTCCGGGCGTGTAAACATTGCCGCCGGGCCAGCGATCTCCATCGAAACACCGTATTTCGCAGACATACAACCTCCTTGTTGAAACAAGAAGGAGTATGGACCTGATCTCAGCATTCTGGCAAGTATTACTTTTCCGGACCCACCTTCGTGCGCGGGTCCGGAGCTTGAGACCCCAAATCAATACGTGACAGTTTCAATCCACAGGTTACCGAAACCCGACAGGTGCCATTATGCAGTGCTGTCCAATCAATTCACAAGCGATCCAAAGCGACATTTCCATCGCGCCTGGACTCCGGAAGCAAGTCCACCTTACTCTTGAGTCGCGCAGCCAGTTCGTTGGCATTCGGCATCCCGCCATGGTGTCCCGCGACAACAAACGCTAACATCGGAGCCTGGCGCTCTGCCGCGATCAATGCCCCTACGGTTGAGTGGTCTACCTTGCCGCTCGTGTGTGCGTCCGGGTCCACGCCTATCCTTGCTTGGAAGGCTCGCCGGTATTTTCCAGCATCATGCCACAGCCCCGCCATCCGTCCCCAACCCGGCGCGAACGAGTTTCCGAAGGACTCGGCAAGAGCAGCCGTTTGAGTCAAATGCTCTTCCAGCCCGTGCCACTCGTCGAACGGGCGGCCGACCAGACTATGGGCATAGTGAGTCGAGGTTGGTGACATCGCGAAACTCAGTCTAGCCCAGAAGCGTCGGTTTCTGGGGGCTCAGGTGTAGTCGATTTTGTAGCTGTTCGCCGCATCCAAGAACCCCGCAAAGCCAAAGATCGCCCGAGGCTCGAGTAGGTGCACTGGTTGCGGGCGTTTGCGAGGAAGTCATTTCGAACGCCCTTCCCGTGCGCCCAGTCAGTGGGTTTCCGCGCGGCGTGCGGAGAGAAGGGGGGCAGGAGACTCAACCCGCGCACCTGTCGTCACAGCAGGGGCGCGAGGCTTTTGCCGAATCGGCCTCGGACGCCTGAACATCCTCTCCAGCGTCATCAGTTGCCAAATACTTGAACCTCCGCCAGCGACAGGTAATTCGTTCCGGAACGCTGAACGCGGAACGTAGCGCCCCAGTATGTTTGGAACGGACTGAGTAGACTTGCACATACCCGCCACCAATTCCGCGATCAGATGATCGCGGCCCCATTTGAAGCCGAACTTCCGCCTGCCTTTCCCTGGTGAGTTTACGCCAGGCGATGAGGACAGTCAGCTTCGAACCGAGACCGGCGCGCGCGTGAGTTCGCACGCTATCAATTTTAGACCTCGGACGACTAGCCCGCCGAATCCAGCCCGCCGAATCCAGGGTAGAATTTAAGATGCAATGACACTGCGCGTGGAAGCCATTTATCGGGACGGCGTACTTCGTCCCTTGGTACCGGTGGACCTGACGGAATCGCAGCACGTCACCCTCCTTATCACGAACACCGCTTCCGGCCCCAGCCAGTTGGACACGGAACTCGTCGAAAGAGCGCGCGCCGAAGTTGCGGCTATGCTGCATCCGCCTACCATCGAGGAAGTTCGACGAGTTCTCTCGAAGATTCCCGGCTCGCTTGTGGATGATGTGATCGCGGAGCGTGAGGATCGTTGATTGGTCCATTATTTTTTCGATACGAGCGCTCTCGCCAAGTACTATCACCCGGAGCTTGGATCTGATCGCGTTGCCCTGATCGTGTCGCAATCGGATCGTCGCGTTCTCATTTCGAGCCTGGGGTTTGTCGAAATCCAGTCGGTGTTCGCCATCAAGGTCCGTAGCGGCGCAATCAGACGAGAAGACGCTGGACTGCAGCGGGCACAGTTGATGGTCGATGTTGCCGCGGGCCTAATCGAAGTTTGGCGGATGAACGCCGATCATTTCGCTGGGGCCGAACGGCTGATTGGCCGCTATGCCTTTTCACACCGCCTTCGCACCCTCGATGCAATTCAACTGGCCGTTGCCGCTGACCTTCAAAATCAGGGTCTGTTGGACCGCTTTGTGGCTGCCGACCGAACGTTGATCGAGGTTGCGCGGCTTGAAGAATTTCCAGTGCTAAACCCTGAAGATCGCACGTCCATTTGATCGTTTATGAACGAAGAGATCGAAGCCGGGGATCGATTGCAGGCGGCCCTCGCGGAATCTCTCGCGCTGAAGCAGGAAGTGCAGCAACTCAAGGCACTTCTCGCAGAGAATTCAATCGTCCTGCCCACTCGAGAACCGGCCACCTCATCGGGTTGTCTGCCAACGACGGCCGAGATCGCGTCTACTTCGGCTCCGCCCAGTAAAGAGGAGCGAGTCGCATTGTTTCGCGCCCTGTTTCGGGGGCGCGAAGACGTGTATGCGGAACGATGGCGAATGAAAGACGGAACGTGGGGTTACGGGCCTGCTGGTGTCAGGGATTGGCATGCAGTGAATTCCAGCCGGCCGGAAGATCGGAAGAAAGTGGATCGGGAAACACGAACTCTCTTTCCAGTGACCGACTCGGCAATTCGCGACCACCTGACTGGCAAGAAGACGATTGGCATCTACCCACTTCTTCCCGACGACACCTGCTGGGTCATAGCCGCGGACTTTGACAAGAAGACATGGCAGACAGATGCCCTCGCGTTTATCGAAACATGCGGGAAGCTGCGGGTTCCGGCGTATTTGGAACGCTCGCGTTCGGGCAACGGTGGTCACGTCTGGATCTTCTTTGAACGGCCCATTCCGGCGAACCTCGCGCGCAAGATGGGCTGTGCGATTCTCACTCAAACAATGGAACGTCGATATCAGGTGGGCCTTGACTCCTATGATCGGTTCTTCCCGAATCAAGACACCATGCCAAAAGGCGGCTTCGGAAATCTGATTGCACTGCCGCTGCAGTGGATTCCCAGGCAAGCTGGCAACAGCCTGTTTGTCGATAACGCTCTCTCGGCCTACCCAGATCAATGGCAACTATTTGCGTCGGTGCGACGCATGTCCGCAAATCAAGTCGAGCGGATCGTCAATGACGCCAGTCGCCGAGGGCAAGTCACGGGGCTTCGGATTCCGGCGTCTGAGGATGAAGATGATCGTCATCCATGGGAGGTGCCACCGTCGAAGAAGGTTTCTGAGAAGCCGGTTGAAGGCCCGTTTCCGGCGAGTGTCGAGATCGTGTTCAGCAACATGGTCTTCATTCCCAAAGTGGCGATGCCGCCCGCCATGTTGAACCGGTTGCTGCGATTGGCAGCATTTCAGAATCCGGAATTCTACCGGACACAGGCGATGCGGCTTCCTGTCTGGGACAAGCCGAGGGTGGTTGCCTGTGGTGAAGATCTGCCCCAATATATTGCCCTCCCGCGAGGCTGTCTCTCAGAGGTGGAGCAGCTGTTTCGAAGTCATCGAATCCAGTTTTCAACTTCGGATAGGCGATGCGCGGGCGCACCCATTGATGTGGCCTTTGAGGGCGAATTACGGGAACATCAGGCGCAGGCCGTGGCGAAGGCTCTCCAGTACGACCAGGGAGTTATCTGTGCTCCTACCGCTTTTGGAAAGACTGTGGTGGCGGCCACACTGATCGCAAAGCGCAAGGTCAGCACGCTCGTGGTGGTACACCGCCGTCAACTCCTCGACCAATGGCGAGCGCGGCTCGCTATGTTCCTGAACTTGCCGGCGAAGTCCATCGGCCAGATTGTTGGAGGCAAGGCAGTTCGGACCGGCATAGTTGACGTCGCTGCGATTCAGAGCCTGCAGCACAAAGGCGAGGTGAAGGACTTCGTTGCAGAGTACGGCCACGTGATCGTAGATGAATGCCACCATCTGTCGGCATTCACATTTGAGAAGGTCATGAAGCAGATCAAGGCCAGATACGTCGTCGGGCTCACGGCCACACCTATTCGCAAAGACGGCCACCAACCAATCATTTTCATGCAGTGTGGTCCCATACGATTTAATGTAAGCGCGAGAGAAGCCATAGCGCGCTCGCCGTTTGATCACATCGTTGTACCGAAGACTACAGATTTTAGGATGGCAGAAGAAGCGTGTAACGCGAAGATTCAGGACATCTACGCCGCGCTTGTGACAGACGTTGCCCGGAACCGGCGCATTACCGCCGATGTGATCGATGCGGTTCGAAATGGTCTCACACCATTGGTGCTCACGAATCGTACGGATCATATCGCACGGCTGGCAGCAGGCCTGACGGATCTCGATAGCGTGATCATATTGAAAGGCGGTATGGGTAAGAAGCAACGCCAGGCTTTAACGGAACAGCTCGCGTCGATTCCAGATGGAACTCCGCGAGTTATCCTGGCGACGGGCAGCTATATCGGCGAAGGATTCGACGACTCAAGACTGGATGCGTTGTTTCTCACGATGCCAATTTCCTGGCGCGGCACGTTGCAGCAGTATGTTGGCCGGCTTCATCGAATTCACCACAACAAGAAGACGGTGCGGGTTTATGATTACGTCGATAGCGAGGTGCGGATGTTGGCACGAATGTACGAAAAGCGGCTAAAGGGCTACAGCGCCATCGGGTACCGCATCGAGGAAGATCGGAACCGAATGTTTTCCTTGTAGACGAATTTGTAGCTGCGAATTGCCTCCTGATTCCAGAAGGTCCAACAAACTCCAATAATTCCGCCGCATGCCATTGAAACCGAAGCCCTTGAAACAAGGCGGAATCTGGCGATTCGCTGGAATCCGCCTTGGGCGCAGGGGGTCGGGCGTTCGAATCGCCCCGCCCCGACCATTCTTTCAACCACATGGCGCTAGCTCCCAGCCAAAACGTAGTGTCATCTAGTGTTAAAATGCGTCGGACTCGACGCATTCGAGGTCTCTCCGAGCAGCTTGCCGGTCATCGTTTCGATGCCAGCCCGCCGCCGTTCGAGATCCCCATGAGTGTAGTGCACCGTCAACCTTACGTCCCCATGGCTCATTTGCGCCTGCCTGTCTGAGAGCGCCATTCCGATCTGCTCGCCGAGAGTGGCGTGAGTGTGGCGGAATACGTGAAGCGCGTTGTAGATGAAAGCGAAGAAGAGGTTTTGCTGGAGCGTTGACGCAAGCCCAGATCGGGATCGCGATGGGCACGGGAACGGACGTAGCGATGCAGAGCGCCGGCATAACGCGGGTGAAGGGCGACTTTCGCGGAATCCTGAGAGCGCGAATGTTGAGCCAGGCAATGATGACGAACATCCAAAAAAAGCTCTTCTTCGCTTTCATCTACAACGCGCTCGGAGTAACGGTTGCGACCGGTGTGCTCTACCCCTTCTTCGGGTTGCTCATGAGCCCAATGATCGCGGCTGCCGCACTGAGCTTCAGTTCGGTTTCCGTCGTATTGAACACTCTGCGTTTTGCGAGCACGCCGATAACAGGATTTGTGCCTGGGCGCTAGATCTATCACCGGGCGCGAGCGATTCGCCCGCCCCGAGTCCAAGCAGGACGGGTACCCTATACTGATGGGAATGATTTGCGGATTTGGCGCGGGTCGCAAAAAGATCGAGATCACGCAACCGCGTCTTGCAGTGGAAGCAAATGGGTCCATGCTGGTCCATTGTGGCGAAAGCACGGCGTATTGGACCCGCTCCGGCTGTACTCGATGAACCTTCGGGTACCCATGTCGGCGCTCCTTTGGTTTCTCTGGGTGCCAATTTTGTGGGTAGCGACGGCGCCCGTCTTGCAGTGGCATATCCGGTATTTCAATAGTCCTGGTGTGGGCTACTACCGGCTAGCCCTGATGGGCATTCCAGCCGTGATCGTATTGGCCTGGATATACCTGCCGATACGTCAGAGGTTTCTTTGGCGGTATGAATTGCTCGCGTTGGGCGCGTTTGTGTCCGTGGCCCTCTTCTATTACGAACCGCGAGCCACGCTCGTCCTATTCGGGGTATTTCTGACATGTTGCGCGTCGGGCAATGGTCTGATCCGCATGCTGCACTTGGACATAGCGAATCCTCTTGACCGAATCACGGTTGGGTTCGGTGTAGGGTGCGGGACGTTGATCACTGTCTTGTTTGTCCTTGGCCTCCTGAACCTGTATTACCCCGTCGTCTTTCTGCTGTTGGTGATTGCGCCTCCGCTCGTGCTTTGGCGGGATTTGCGGGGCATCATTAAAGACGTTCGCTTACTTCATCAACAGTGGGCGGATTCCATCGAGCAAAGACATCCTATCGTCGGCCTTGCAATGCTTTTCGCGTTTGCCGCCGCGTCATGCACGTTGATGTCAACCTTGGCCCCTAGTGTGGTCTTCGACAGTCTTTCAGTACACCTGCCGTCCGTGCAGTTCTATGCGTCGAGCCATGGCCTTTCACCCGTTCCTCGCAACGATTATTCGTATTTTCCGCAGGGCGCGGAACTTCTCCAGACCCTTGCTTACTCACTGGCGGGCCAGGCCGGCGCACAGATGGTCTCCATCCTGTTCTTTGTACTCTTTCTGGCCCTGTTATTTCGAATTGGCCGCGCCTGTATCGTAGATCGAGGAGCTTCGCTCACAGGAGTGGTTTTCGCCGGCACAATGCCGTTTCTGAACTGGACGGGAAGCGTGCTAAAGAATGACCTTGCGATGGCCCTATTCCAGGCGCTTGCTTTTTACGCCTTTATACTCTGGCTCGGGAAGCGCAATTTTCGATGGATTTTGGTGGGAACTTTTTTTCTCGCACAGTCATTCGGCGTGAAGCACGTTGCTCTCTTTGGTGCGGTCCCGATGGCGATGCTCTTCGGTTACGCGGTCTGGCGGCAACCGCGGCGCTGGAGTGCCGCGGCTACCGTCATGGCAGTGTTTTTGACCTTTGGGACCTGCTGGCTGGCGCGAACGTACGTGCTGAAAGGCAACCCACTATTCCCGGAATCGGCGGGACGAACTACGAGCGGCGGTCTGGCAGCCCACGGAACCACGCTGCTCGATACAGCAGCGCGCTACCTCAACCTGCCCGGGCAGCTAATCTTTCATGGGCGTTCTGCCTTTGAATCGCCGTTAGATAATCCGGCAGGGATCGTGCTGTTTGCATTCGCCCCATTCGCTCTGTGGGGGCTGCACCGCAGTCCGCGAACGGGTGTTCAAATCGCAGCTGTTGTTTTCGTCGTGGTTTACCTGGCGTACTGGGCGACGATTCTGAACACGCTGCGCTATGCGATTCTGCCGCTTTCGCTCATTGCCATGTTCCTTGCGGCTCGTCTGAAGGCCTTTTACGACGCCCAACACGGGCCGGTGGGGCTCGTCGTCCGGTTCACGCTGATCGGCGCTGAGACCTATTGCCTGATCCTGGCGGTGATTGGGATCATGATTATCGAAGTGAATGGTCCGCAGTTCTCCTATTTCGCCGGGAAAAACAGTAAGACCGCGTACTTGATGAGTGCGTTGAGAACCTACCCCTCGCTCCAATACCTAAGGACCAACGGGGAGAAGAGTGCGACCGTCTTCGGCGTGAATAACTGTACCCGTGCCTACGCACCGGATCCGGGAAAGTTCGACTGTGAGTTGTGCCCATCCGAAAAATGTACGATCGACCTGATGGTTACTAAATCAGCCGGGGCTAGCTACCTGATTTTTCCGGAGGATGGCCAGCCACCAGGATTGCTTGAAAAGCTAGGTAATGGCGCTGCTCCCGAACTGATGTTCCGCGACGGCTATTTCCGCGTGTACCGCATCAAGCCGCGAATCTCTTCACGCTGACTGGGTTTCCGTGATTTTCTGTTCGCGCCGATCCAGTCGAACGGTTTCGCCCGTGGAGGCGCTTTCATAACCTGCGAAGACGAGGTTCAGAATCTCGCGCGCGTGGATCGCGTTTTCCAACGGGCGGATGGGCTGTTTCATCTCCCTGAGGAAGGCTTCGAGGTGACGTCCGGTAGCCGTCGCAAATTCGCCGCGTCTTGACGAGCTGAAGGTGTGGGTCCGGCCGTCAATCTCCGCACGAGCCTGACCGCCCTTAACCAATCCCCACTTGGCAATCGGGCGGCCGGCGTTGCGGCTCCATTCGACGCTGATGCGAGCGACGCCGCCAAGGGAGATTCGCAAGGAAGCTTTTTCGCAGTCGAGCCGCATCTCCAAATACTTTTCCGGCGCATGACTGATTCGATTGAACGAAAACACCGCCAGTCGCTCCTCCGGAAATCGCAGCGCCATCTGGACCAGCACATCCGCGTCATACTCGGACCTGCTACGGGGAATATTCGCGCTTACTGAATTGGGCAGCGCATCGAAAAAAAAGGCCGCCAGGTCGAGCGCGTGCGTGCCGAACTCATACAGGACATATTGCTTCAATTGATTCCGCCAGTTGGTTTCCTTCGCCGGTGGATGAAACATCTGCTGCCAGCACTGCAGGTAGAAAGCCCGCCCGAACTCGCCGGCCAGTAGGCGCCGCTTCGTCTCGGCGTAACAGGTCATGAAGCGGTACTGGTTGTTGACGCGGAGCAGCAGGTTCTTATCTCGCGCGAGCGCGCAAATGCGGTCAGCCTCCTCAACCGAGGACATGAATGGCTTTTCGCAAAACACGTGTGAACCGGCTTCCATCGATTTGCTGCAAATCTCGAAGTGGCTCCGCGGTGGAGTACCCACAATCACCGCATCCGGTTTGACTTTGAGGAGCATTTCCGCCAGCGTCTCGAATTGCGCGGGAACTGCAAACTTCGCCGCCATGCTCTGACGCGCTTCCAGATTCGGGTCACAGATTCCGACAACTTCGATTTCGGGAACCGCTTTGCAGGCGGGCAGGTGAATACGATCGGCAACGCCTCCGGCACCCACGATCACGATACGTGTTTTCATCCGCCACGATGCTAGCACAGCAACGGAAGACGAGATCCGGAACGGCATGACGAGAATCGATACCGCATAATAGTCGCTTGTGTTTCGAAACTTCCTCATCTTGAGCAGCGGAGAGATCACTGCGCGCGCACTGCACGTAGTCGCGTTTCTGCTGCTTGCTCGCGCGCTAAAACCAACGCAACTGGGGACTTTCGAGCTCGCGGTTGCCGTTTCATCGTGGGCGCTGCTGGTGGTCCAACAGGGCTTCGACGCCATCGCCATCAAAGACGTGGCGCGCGATCCAAGCCAAGCGAGGCCGATGTTGGTTACGGTACTCCGGCTGCGCCTTACGCTGGGGCTGGCCATGAGTGTGTTCGTTGCGTCATCGATCGCAATTATCGGATCGAGTCGTCCGACCGCTACTTTGATCCTGATGTTTTGCGGGTCCTACTTTATCAACGCGCTTACGCCGCGTTGGATTTTCGTGGCACTCGAACGACCGCGTCCCCTGGCTATCGCTTCCGCCCTGTCCCAGGCGGTTTTGCTTGGAGCCGCCGCAGGGTTCGTGCATTCGCCGGAGCACGCGCCACGCGCGGTCGCCGGCTGGATGGCGGGAGAACTGGCCTGCGTGGCGTTCCTTTGGACACGTCTCGGCCGCCTTCCGTCCGCGGACCCCTCGGCGTGCGCGTCCGCCTGGCGCTTGCTGAGGGAATCCTGGCCCGTTTTCGTAAGCCTGTTGCTGGGGCAGGTACTGTACAACTTTGATGTACTCGCGCTGGCGTCGCTCGGTGAAGCAAGAGAAATCGGATTGTACCTGGCGGCGTACCGATTCGTTACTCTCTCGGCGCCAGTGGTGGCCCAATTCCAGGCCAGCATATTTCCAACGCTCGCGCGTGCGCACTCAAACCGAACGGAACTACGGCGTCTTGCGGGGAGCCTGGCCTTTCGTGCGGGCGCGACTGGGTTCGTCTGCGCCGTATTGCTGTCGGCAAGCGCGAACGTCGTGCTTCCCTTGGTCTTTGGAGCGGCCTATCGGGAGGCTGCGCCGCTCTTACGCACGCTTGCATGGGTTCTGCCCCTGCAGGGGATTCGGGCCGTATTGCGCCAGGTTCTGATGACGGGCGGCCTGCAACTCTTTGACACGCGCAACGTCGCCTTCGCTGCGTTTACGAATGTCGCCCTTGACCTGGCCCTGATACCTAGATACGGGGGGCTGGGCAGCGCGATCTCGACGGTATGCTCAGAAATCGTATTCGTGGGAATGTCGATCCAGGCTATTCAGCGGAAGCTTCCGAAAGAGGCTCTGTGACGCTATCCGTAGTCATCGCGGCTGTCAGCGGGAAAGCGGCCCTGGAGAGGTGCGTGGCCTCGGTGCGGCGCGTGGCGGGGGATCAAGATTTAGAAATCGTAGTCGTGCCCGCCAGCTATGGATCTTCTATCTGGGAGCTTCGCGGACGCGGCGTCGAACAGGCGTCCTGCGATCGAATCGCTATTCTGGACGATCGCTACGAAGTTACTGCTGCGTGGTGGACCGAATTGCGCCAGCCAGCCGAATTCGATGCACTCGGTGGGTGCGTGGCGCCTTCGCCGCAACTCGGCTACTGGGCATGGTGCGTTTATTTCAGCGAGTACTCGCATCTTGCTCCGCCGATCGCCACGGGCAAAGCGGACGCCCCAAAGAGCATTCCAGGTGGGAACGTCGTGTATCCCTCGTCGGTTCGCGACCGGGTAAAGCTGGAAGGATGCCAAACGGAGTTAGACTTTCATCGCCTCTTAGCCGATTCTGGAGCGAACCTGCGAGTGAGCAACTCGATGCTGGTGTGGTTTGCTTCGCCGCCAAGCCTTCCGGAGTACGTGGCCGAGCGATACCGGTTTTCCTGCGCTATCGCTGGCAGCCGAGGCGAACGCTGGCGTATCCTTCTTACGCCGTTTTTGCCGCCGTTGGTGCTACTTCGCACGTTTGTGAATGTCTTCAAAAAGAAGAACAATCGCTTACGATGGCTGGCCTGTGCGCCGATAATCTTTGCGCTCGGATTCGTGCAAGCCGCGGGCGAGGTTGCCGGTTGTTGGCACCTCCCCGGGGCTGAGCGTTGAAATGAGCGGGCTTTGCCCCGGCACTTTCGAGTTTTTACATTCGGATCCCCGGGCTGAGATGCCCAGAGAGAATCGACGATGCTGCCCCAGCAAAGAACCGCGAACGTAGTCGGGGACGCGCGCGCGTCATGACCGCCATCAACCAGCACCGCACGCCACGCAGCACCAAGAATTGAGGCATTCGAGATCACTCACTTACACGGCGGTTCATGGAGAGTGAGTGGATCTCACCCATATCTGCGGCACCCGATACCAAGCCCGCCCGTAAGAGCGGGGATCTTTGCACTGCCCCCCTGTCAACGGGCGGGATTATGTCGGTTCGACGTTCGCCGCCTTGAACCGCTGAGAGGCGCGACCTTACAGTCGCGCCGCGGGATTGCGCGGTCCGAGTTTTTGGGTGCTTCTGACGGGCTGGGTTCAGCGCGTGTGTAGTACGCGCGACCTTACAGTCGCGCCGCGGTGCAAAGATCCCCACGGGCGGGGATAGATCGATCGAAGCTCGCACGTAAGCGCGGGCAAATCGCGAAGCGCCATCTCCGGAAATGGTGTAGACTTCGGTTTTTGAACAACATCACTATCCGCGGGGGTTTCGGAATGATACCGCAGGCGGATGCGGGCTCCATTGTGACCCAGCCACGCACTTCAGTTTCGGTCATCATCCCCGTATACAATGCCCGGTTGCTTCTGAAAGCGGCTTTGGAGGCGCTCGGCTCGTCCTCCATTCCTCCTCACGAGATTCTGGTTGTTGACGACGGCTCGACGGATGGCTCCGGCGCGCTGGCGGCAACGCATGGCGCGACTGTGGTTGGCACCGGAAAGCGCTCCGGGCCTGCCCGCGCGCGAAATCTAGCCGCACAAGCCGCAACCGGCGACATATTGCTCTTTCTCGATGCCGATGTTTGCGTGTATCCGGACACCGTGGAAACGGTCACTGGAGCTTTCGCGAATCCGGGGCTGGATGCGCTGATCGGATCGTATGACGACGATCCGTCGTCGCCCGACTTCCTTTCCCAATACAAGAATCTGATGCATCATTACGCGCATCAGAACGCGCGTTCCGAAGCATGCACGTTCTGGAGCGGCTGCGGCGCGATGCGGCGCAATGTCTTCCTGGAATTTAGCGGATTCGACGAACGCTACGGGCGTCCGGCGATTGAAGATATAGAACTCGGCCACCGGCTGAGCCGGAGCGGCCGCCGTATTGTTCTCGATCGCAATCTGCATGTGAAGCACCTGAAGCGGTGGAGCTTCTGGGGACTGGTCAAGACGGACATCCTTGACCGGGGCATTCCGTGGACCGAATTGATCTTGCGCGATCAGAGGATTGCGAACGATCTGAATCTGCAGTTGAGTCAACGGGTAAGCGTAGCCCTGGTTTATCTCACCCTGGGGATCGCCACGCTGTGCGCGATCTATTGGCGCGGCTACTTTCTGACGCCTCTTTTCGCCCTTTTATTTCTACTACTGGGACGCTACTGGGTGGACGGAGCGCCAACCCGTCCGCGGGCCGTCACGGCCGTCATGGGCGCTACCTCCCTAGCGATTGTGGGTCTTTCCTGGTGGCACCACATGCTCGGACTGATTCCGCTGATCCTTTTGAGCGTTCCGGCTCTCCTGCTGCGGCATCGTTATGAGTGGGACGACACGCGATCTCGTCTCTGGATGCGAGTCGGCTTCGGAGCATACTTCGCCGTGTCCGTTGGCGCGGTCCTCACCTATCTGCCGGGCCGCCCGCTGATCGTGGCGTTTGCCATCGCGCTGCTGGCGATCGTGGTTCTAAATCGTCAGTTCTACGTATTCCTCGCCGGCAAGCGGGGCGGCGGTTTCGCAATCGCAGCCGTACCTTTTCATCTGCTGTATCACTTCTATAACGGACTGTCATTCGGGATTGGAGTGTGCCGGTGGGGCTGGCGAGAGCTAACTACGGCGCGGAACTCCAATACGGCTTCGGATCATGGGAAGAGCTGAGTCGGTCATTCTGACGTATCATTCGATCGACGATGGTGATTCTGTCATTTCGGTCTCGCCTCAATTGTTCCGTGAACAGATCCGAGACCTTTGCGAAAGCGGCGTTCCATTGGTGCCGCTCAGCCGCGTCCGTTCGACGCCGGGCGCGATGGCGCTGACATTCGACGACGGCTATCGCAATTTTCTCGAACATGCCTTGCCCGTATTGGCGGAAGGCAGTATCCCCGCCACGGTGTTCCCGGTCACTGGATACTGCGGCAAAGATTCCCGGTGGTCCGGGAAATCGCCGTCTTTGCCGCTGATGGATTGGGGGGAGTTGCGTAGTTTGGCCGATTATGGAATCGAGATCGGCGGGCACAGCGTCATGCATCGGGATTTGCGTGAATTGACGGACCGGGATTTAGCCGGGGACTTGGATGGCTGTCGAAAGCAATTGGAAGATGGAACCGGCAAGACTCCGGCCATCTTCGCCTACCCGTATGGCGCGGTGGACGCGCGAGTCCGGCGGTTCACGTCCGAGCGGTTCTCTCTGGCGTGCGGAACGCGGCTGCGGCCGGTAAACGCAGAGTCCGATCCGTGGGACTTGCCTCGCCTGGATATATATTATTGGCGAAACCGGAGACGCTTTCACGATCTGCTTCAGGGTCGCGCGCGCGGCTACATGGCGCTACGGCGCTTTCTTCGCGAAACCGCACAGCGGCGGCCATTCGCCCGGTAGCCCATGCCTGTTTCGGTGATCGTCACTTCCTACAACTCGATCCATTCCCTGGAACTGTGCCTCGATGCGCTCTCGCGTCAGCCGGAAGCGCAAGAAATTGTTGTGGCCGACTGTTCCGAGGTGAATCCGGCGTCGTTCTTAAAACCTCGATTTCCAGCGATCGAATTCCTGTATTTCACGGGCCTGCGTTCGGTCCCGGAGCTTCGCTGGGCAGCACTGCGCGCTACGAGCGGTAATGTAGTCGCCGCCGTGGAGGCGCGCTGCGTCCCCGCAGACGACTGGTGCGCACAACTGGACGCGGCGCATCGAGCGCACCCGGACGCCCCGGCAATCGGCGGACCCGTGACGCCGGCTGAGTGTTCGTCTCCGCGCGATCTTGGATTGTACTTTTGTGAATATGGTCTATACGCTCCTCCGGCGGAACAGGGGCCTTCCCCGGACCTGTCAGGAGCAAATCTATCGTACAAGCGAAACGCGCTACTCGAGTCACAGGATCTTCTCGATGCCGGAAAGTGGGAAACGCTCTTGCACGCGCGCTGGCGTGAGCAGGGGCGCTGGCCTCGCCTCTGTCCAGCGACCGTGGTGTTCTACAACTCGATGCCTTTGGCCACAGCCCTCCGTCAGCGATTCTGGTATGGATGGGGATACGCAGCGGAGCGGGTTGCCAGGCGCTCTCGATGGATCGCTTTCTCGTTTGCCCTCGCTGCGCCGCTCTTGCCATTCGTGCTGACACGGCGTCTGTGGCTGTCGGCGAAGAAGAAACGATCGCTGCGCGCATTCCGCCGCGCTTTTGGCTGGATTTTGCTGTTCCAATTCGCGTGGGCCGGCGGAGAGTTCTGCGGCTACTTGTTCGGCCCTCCGCGGAGGAGCAGAATTTATTGAGCATGATGATCGGGCAACGATGAAGATCGGCATAGACGGCGGTTGCTGGAGCAATCGGCGTGGGTACGGGCGGTTTCTTCGCGAACTGCTTCACGAACTCGTGGCAATCGATGACCGTAACGAATTCACGATCATCCTGGATCCGGACTCCACCGAATCGTTCCCTGTGCCGGATTGTGTCCGACGTGTGGTCGTCAAAACCGCGGAGAGCGTGCGAGAGGCGGCGACCGATAGCCGGCGGCGGTCGATCTCAGACCTTCTGCGCTTCAGCGCCGCCGCCGCGCGGGAGCGCTTCGATGTCTTTTTCTTTCCATCTGTCTATTCGTATTTTCCGTTGATCCGTCCCGTCCCGATGCTGCTTGGGATCCACGATACGATGGCGGATCAACATCCGAAATTCGCGTTCGCGTCAGACAGGGAGCGGCGTTTCTGGAATTGGAAAGTCCGGTTGGCTCTAGCGCAGGCACGCAGGATCATCACCGTATCGAACTACTCCAAGGGATCGATTCAGCGCCAGTTCGAGTGGCGGCCTGACCGGATCGACGTAATCTACGAAGCAGCCAGCCCTCATTTCTACCCGACGGATTCAGTAGACCGGGAGAATCCATACATTCTTTACGTAGGCGGTATCAGTCCGAACAAGAACCTCGCGACATTGATTCGTGGATTTGCCCACCTGCGCCTAGGCTTTCCGGAGTACAAACTGGTTGTTGCCGGCGACTACGCGGGCGATGGGTTTAAGGGCTGCTACCATGACCTGAAAAAGGAGATCGAGGCGCACGCTTTGGGCGCTTCGGTTGTTTTTCCGGGTTTTGTGCCGGAGGAGCAGTTATGCGGCCTATATGGTGGAGCTTCCGTGTTCGCCTTTCCATCGGTCTACGAGGGCTTTGGCTTGCCCGTCCTGGAAGCTATGGCTTGCGGAGCTCCGGTGGTGGCTGGCCGGGGCCACGCGGTCGACGAGGTCGTCGGCGACGCGGGGATTCTGGTGGACCCAAACGATGATCGGGCCATCGCCAGCGCGATGGAGCGTATTTTGCGCGATCCCGCGGTTGCTCTTCAATTGCGTCAGAAATCGGTTCTTCGCGCGGCGGAGTTTTCCTGGCGCCGGGCCGCGGAAGGCCTACTCGCGTCCCTTCGTAAAGTTTCCGGCGGAGCCTCATGAACGGCGATCTCAAGGTTTCCATTATCATTCCAGTGCGCTATGCCGGTGGCACCATCCGCAGTACACTGACTTCCCTATTGGTGCAAGCGGATGACACGTGCGAGGTGATTGCCGTGGTTTCAGCAAACGATCCAACTGTCCGGGAGTTGCGCGAGATCGAACATCCGAGGCTCCGCGTGTACGAAGTCGCAGGATCTGGGGTGCCCCAAATCCGTCGACACGGAGCCGAGCGGGCACAGGCGCCGTTCGTTATTATCGCCGAGGATCATTGCCTGTTTCCTCAAAATTGGGTACGCGGACTTGTCGAAGCAATCGAGCGAACGGGAGCCGACGCGAGCGGCGGACCCGTGGTCAACGGGCGAGTCTCCTATGCCGGATGGGCCCAGTATTTCACGCGGTACTCAGTGTTTCTACCGCCCGTGACCGAAGGATGGACTGTCTCGCTGCCGGGCAATAACGCCTGCTACCGCCGGGAAGCCCTCATGGCGCTGACTAATCAGGAGGGCGGCTTTTGGGAGGCGGAACTCAATCAACAATTGATCTTGGATGGCGGTCGAATGTGGATGTGCGCCGATTCGCCGGTGGTCCAGCGGCAGGAGCGCGGCGCGCTCGAATACGTTCCGCTGCGGTTCCGCCACGGGCGATGCTACGGAGCGAGACGAGTCGCGGCGTTACCGCATGAGCGTACCCGCTTACTTTTGCGGTGCTTGCTGATTCCGGCCGTTCTGTTCGCGCGGGCTTTGCGCGCGGTGATGACGAAGCGAACGTGTCGGCTGCGGTTTGTGCTGGCCTCACCCTTATTGGCAGTCTACATATTGGCCTGGTCCGCCGGCGAGATCGTGGGGTATCTGTTCGGCGCGGGCGGTGCCTGCCAGGAGACGGATTAGTGGATTTCGTGTGCCCGCAATGCAAGCGCGCGTTAGCATCGTCCACGGATTCGTTCCGCTGCGTATCGTGTCAACGTACGTATCCGGTTATTTGTGAAATACCGGATTTTCGACTGTGGCCCGGTCCCTACATCGGGATCGACGAGGATCGCGCGAAAGGAATTTATCTTTGGGATGCGGCGCGCACCCGTTCCTTCGAGGAATTGCTGCGTCATTACTATGACATTACGGCGGAAGATCCCGATGATCTGGCGATTCATTGGATCGCGCATGCGCTTGCGGAGGTCGAGATCGCCGGCTTCGTACTGCGGGAATCAGGTTTGTCCGAAATACCAGGACGCTTGCTCGATATTGGCTGCTCGACCGGTGGGATGCTGATTGCAGCGAAGGGCGGACAAGGGGTTGGCGTAGACGTCGCTTTCCGGTGGCTCGTTGTGGGCAAGGCACGATTGCGCGACGCTGGCATTTCCGCAATGCTGGTTTGTGCCAATGCCGAAGCATTACCGTTTCCGGATCGAAGCTTTGATCTTGCGACGGCACAAGACGTGATAGAGCACGTTCGTGACAGCGTCGCCGCAGCTTCGGAATGCCGTCGTGTCTCACGCCCCGGCGCCCCCGCGTTGTGGACCACGAACAATCGCCTCGCGCCCCTGCCTGAGCCTCACGTTCACCTGTGGGGCGTTGGATACTTGCCTCGCCGTTGGCAAGCCGGGTACGTCGCATTTCGGCGTCGGGATCTTCATCGATATACGATTCGATTGCACAGCGCGAACGATCTAAGGGCGTTGTTTCGCGCCGCGGGATACGCGGCGCCAATCATTGCCGTCGCCCCTCTGTTCGCTCCACACCGGAAAGAACGGTCCCTTAGAACGCTGCTGGAGTTTTACAACGGCCTTCGGAGCACGCCCTTTGCCGGCGCAGTGCTGAGGAGTATAGGGCCACGCCTTTGGGCCAAGGTCCGGAGGTAGTTATGAGATTCTGCCTCGTCACAACCTTTTTCCCCCCGGAACACTTCGGCGGCGATGCCGTATTCGTCGCGAACCTCGCCAACGTGCTAGTGGGCGCGGGACACGAAGTGGATGTCATCCATTGCGCCGATTCCTTCAACCTGTTAAAGAACGCAGTGCGGCCCTCGGAGGTGACTCTCGATTCGCGGGTAACCGTCCACACGCTGCGATCAAACTGGGGCGCTCTATCGCCGATCGCCACACACGCCACCGGCCGGCCCATTTTCCAGTCCGCTGAATTGGCGCGGATCTTTTCGAAAGGCTTCGACGTCACTCACTGGCACAATCTTTCCCTGTTGGGGGGGCCCGGAGCCGTTTCGCTTGGCAGCGGCGTCCAACTTTGCACGTTACACGATTACTGGTGGATTTGCCCCACCAGCATCCTGTTCAAGTACAATCGCGAGGCTTGCGAACAGCGAACTTGCTTCCGCTGTACGCTCGCTCATCGGCGTCCGTATCAACTTTGGCGAAGTGGATCCGCGTTGGCAAATGCGGCAAAACGCATTCATCGATTCCTTGCGCCCAGCGAGTTTGTCCGCCGGAAGTACGCCGACTCCAGCCTGAACATTGCGGCCACCGTCCTCCCCCACTTTGTAAGCGGTCCCGCTTATTCACAAGAACAACCCAAGGAGGACTACTACCTGTTCGTCGGGCGGTTGGAGTTGGCGAAGGGGCTTCAGACGATCATTCCCCTATTCGGAGAAACCGGCCGGCGGCTGCTGATCGCGGGCGGCGGAAACGCCGAACGCGAGTTGCGCGAGCAAGCTTCGCCCTATTCTTCGATTCAGTTCCTGGGGAGAGTGAACCATGCTGAGCTTCCGTCTCTGTATGCGGGGGCGCGAGCGACGATCGTCCCGTCTATCTGTTACGAAACCTTTGGCCTCACGTTGCTGGAGTCTCTTCAGCAAGCGACGCCCGTGATTGTGAGTGATTTTGGAGCCCCAAAGGAAATCATCGCGGCGACTGGAGGCGGCGCCGTTTTCCATGATCTTGCTGATCTCCGCCAGATTCTCGATAGCTGGGATCATGCGCCAGACACGGCAAGCCGCCTCGGAGTCTTCGGGTCTTCAAACCTCTCGAAGTACTCGGAGGAAAATCATCTCAAGCAGTACTTCGAGATGATTGATTCTCACCGGAGGGAGGACTCAAGGTAAGATCCGGAACCCACCCTGGACCGTCGCGGGCCGGGCTGGGGAGGGCTTGCCCGCCGTAGCCGCGCCAAACCACGCCTGAGCGAGTTGAGCCGGTTGAAACACGATGCTCGGCCAGAGAAACACTTCGTTGGTGCACCAGCAATCGCCGGTCGCAATCGACTGGCGAAGCGCGACCGCCTCCGGCGAGCGCCACAGACTGGTGAACGGTCGCTCTCTGAGATTGCCAAGCGGCGCGTGCGTTTCGCACATGCTTACGTCGCCGTTGGCATAAATCACGGCGCTCAGGACGCCGGCTTTGCAGGGCACAACCTGGCGACGTTCCCGCGCCGTCTTCATTTTTGCCCATTGCAGCATCGGTTCTACGATGGACCCGAAGCGCTTCTTCTCGCGCGCCGCCCAAACCTGCTTCACATGATCGGACAGCAAACGGTATTGATCGAGCGCGGGCCCTTCGAGGGATTGATTCTTGCGCTCCCCGCGAATGAGGGCGATATTGTGGTGGTCCATGGCTGGACACCGCTCATGGAGATACTCGGTCAGGCGCCGAATCTCATCCATATTGGCGGACGTGGCCGTCGAAATCGAATGAATGCGTAATCGCGGGTCGCGGCTCTGGAGTTCCGCGACCGCGTCGTAGGTATCCATCGCCCGGCGGAAGGCGTCTTTCATGCCGCGAAAGCGGTCGTGGTATTCGGGCATGCCATCGAGCGAGAGTTCCACCCCGAACAACTGCAGTTCCGGCTCACGGAGAACTTCCTCAAGCGCCCTTACCGTTCGGTCCGCAAAGGATCCATTCGTGGGTACGTAAATCTGCCGGACGCCGTTGTTCTGGATGAACATAAGGCAGATCTCGGCAAACTCCTTCCGGAGAAAAGGCTCACCCCCGGAAAGATTTAGGTTTTCGATGCGGCCGAGGTCCTTCGACAGCGCCTGTAGTTCGGCCAGGGTCAGATCGTCCGGCTGATTCAGGTTCTTCCAATAGAAGCAGTGCTCACAGGTCTGGTTGCACGTGGAATTGATGAACAGGATCAGAAACGGCGGCGAGGGTGGATCATCCGGAGGACGCGCAGCAAGCCGCGTAAGGCGAATATGGCGCATCAGCCGGTTTCGAGTGTCCACTGCAACCGAGCGTATCAGACTTGCGGCGCGGGTCGGTTCGAATGGCGTCTTTTGATGGGTCCCTGGGCCTATCAGCGTGCGACATCGATCAGAACCTGCAGTGTCTCCCGGGCAGTTCTCTTCCAGGAATACTGCGCCGCGTGGACGATACTGTCGGCAGAGAGTCTCGCTCGATAGCCAGCGTCGTCCGCGATCCGGAACATGGCCCGTGCCACCAGGCCGGGATCCAGCCGTTCGAAGCGGCTGGAAATCGAACTGGTCACCTCCCGCATTCCTTCGGTATCGATGCAGACCACCGGAGTTCCGCACGCTTGCGCCTCGATCGCCGGCAACGATGTGGTTTCGTAAATGGCGGGAATCACCAGTGCTTCGGCAGCCGCGTAGATCGGCCTCAGTTCCTCGTGCGGAACGTAACCGGTAAAGACAACGTGGTCGCTAAGCCCGAGCTGTTGAATCTTCGAATCCAGGTCGACGCGATGTGGATTCAGCGTGACCAGCACCAACCGGTGATCGGGGAAGTTACGGCGGTATTGCGCAAAGGCGTCCAGAAGGACAGGCACGTTCCTGCGCCCGGAGATAGAGCCCACAAAGACGAAATATGGATTTCCATTGGGAGAAAATCTACGCCTGGTGACCTCGCGGTGCGCAGGTGATTCCTCCGGGCTAAAATAAGCGGCGGGCGCCAGTGCAATGGCAACGACCTTCTCCGGATCGGCGCCCCAATATCTGACGATGTCGGCCCGTGAGGCCTCGGTATCGGTGATGACACGGTGTGCATGGCGTGCACTCCAGCCGTAGAGGGGATTGTAGAGCCATCGCTGGCCGCTCGGAAACACCTCCGGGTGGATGGCCGAAGTCGCGTCGTGGATGGTCACCGCAGTGCGTGACCTCGATAGAAGCGGACGCGAGTACGATGGGCAAAACAGCACGCCCGCGGATACGCCCGGCCCCAATCGGGTGTTCTCCCAGACCAGAAGCCGGGAGTTCGAACGATGCACGACGGATTTCAGATTCGGTGGAAGCTCTGCCGATAACTCCCGGGGCGTATGGACTTCGATGTCCACCCCGGACGGAACCATTTCCTGGTTCCATTCGCGCAGGATGCTTACGAGGTAACGCCCGACGCCTGTTAGCTTGCCTTGGATCCTCCAGGCGTTGATGGCGATCCGCATCCCGTGTTCCTTCAGGATATCAGTCTGCCTTTGCTAAACTGAGTGGGCACCGATCATGAAGCTCCTGTTGCTTGGGTTCTCGCGGATTGCACGCCGCAGGATACTGCCCGCGCTTTCCCGTATGGGAATCGACGAGCTCGAGATCGCTTCCGTTTCCGCCGGGTCCATCGGGATGGAACCATCCACGATTCCGCCGCACTATCGGACGTATGAAGACGCGCTTGAGCGAAGCCAGGCCGACCTGGTCTACATTTCGACGCTCAACAGCCTGCATGCGCCGCTGGCAATAGCCGCGTTGCGGCGAGGCTTCCACGTAATCGTCGATAAGCCGGCTTGTCTTTCCCTGGACGAGGCCCGTCAATTGGCGGACGCGGCCGCATCCTCAGGAAAGTGCCTGGCCGAGGCAACCGTATGGGCGTACCATCCGCAGGTTCAGAGTGCGCGTGATCTTTTTAGCGGATCCGCCACTCGCATCCTGGCCGCCTTCAGCTTTCCGCCGCTTCCGCCGTCGGCCTCTCGTTATCGCGCAGAGTGGGGTGGCGGTGCGGAGAATGATGTCGGGCCGTACGCGCTGACTCCGGCACGGTGTTTTTTCGGAGAACCGGTCGCAGAAGTCGACGCCAGAGTGCTCACTGAGTCTTGCGGGGTGATCGCCAGCTTCGCTATCCTCTCGCACTATTCCAAGGGGCGTTGCCTTACAGGGTTTTTCGGATTCGATACCTCGTACATTAACCAACTGCAAATATTCGGCCTCACGCTGGGCATTTCGATGGATCGGGTATTCAGCCCACCCGCCGATTTACCGCTTCAGTTATCCGTCCGGCAAGAAGATCGAGCCAGGATCATCGAGGTCCCTGCGGCCGATTCCTTCGAGCTGTTCCTGCGGGAGGTTTTCGCGGCGATTCGGCGCGGCGAGTACGATCACTTTTGCGAGACCCTGGTATCCGACGCGTCGGAGAGGGAAGTGCTGCGCATGGCCCTCGCGCGCTCCCGTCAAAGCAGCGTGTGAATGCAGGCCAGAAGGTTGCGCGCCTCGATGCTGAAGTATCCGTGGGGCAGTAGCGCGTAGATCTCCCCGAGCGTCATCCAAACAAATCCTGCTGGAAGTTCATCCATTGCGCCTGCGTCCGCTTCGACCACCATGTACCGATTCTCGTACTGGAGAAACCGTCCGCCTTCCTCGCATTGCATCGAGGAATAAAGCGCTCTAGCCTTTCCAGGTTGCGTAAAGTAATCCAAGTAGGCGGGCGCGGTATCAGCGCCGATCTGCAGTTCGTAATCGGATAAGGAGATCGTCGAGCCGAGTTCGAAGTTGTCGACGCTGCCCGGATAGCAGCACCCTCTTAGCAGGAATCGAAAGCCGCTGGCGACCCGCTGAACAAGCATCCCATTGAGACCTCGTCCGTGGTGCTTGAGGAGCGGCTGTTTCCAGTTCGACACCTCCCGATGGCGAATTTCCACGTCGATTCCGATGACGGAAAAGTACCTGCCATCCGGGCGCTCAATGGCGGCATCCGATACGCTCCACTCGGAAAGTTCATCCAGTCCAACGATCATGGTGCGTCGCGGAAAATCGGCCCGAAGCGCTGTGAACCAGTGGAGCACGCGCTGGATGTCGTCCTTGGGTGAGAGATCGCTTCCCGGTGGCGGCACGCAGGAAATCACGCTGCGGGCGTCCATATTGACGATGTTGTCCATGCGTAGGAGATCCAGCATCACCGACCAGGGCACCCAGCGGAATCCCGGGAGAACAGGAAGTTCGGTCTGCGATTCAACCAGCATGTTGCGATTCCGTTTGTAGAGAAAGCGCGAGGCCTGCTCGCTTTGCATTTGGTCCACTAACAGCCGCGAACCCCGAAACTCGCGAAAATACTCCAGATACGGAGGGACGCGCCCTCCGTGAACCTTCAAGTAGTTGCTCCGGGTCGCCTGAACGGTAGGACCAAGTTGCGCCCCTGTGGTGTTGCCGGGCTCGAGCTTCGCTTGTGCCAGGACGCAACGCTCGCCGTGGATGGTCTGCGTCAGCATTCCGAGGATGCCAACCTCGGGCTGGTCGATCATGGGCTGGTCCCATGTTCGGCCCGAACCGAAGGTTCCCCAGTGCCGAATTCCAATGATGCTAAAAAACTGCCCGGATTCGTGAGCCAGCCGCAGGGGTGTTTGCAGGAAGCGCCAGCCGCTGAGATCTCGGAGTTTCACATCCCGCACGTGCATCTGCGCAGCGGCGGTCTCCTCCGCCAGCCATTGGATGACTGCGGCCGGCGACGTCAGGGGCCTAGCCTCACCGCGATTCATCGGGGTTCGTCCGTCGCCTGCAGGAACTCGTCCCAGGATCTAATCGATCGCGTGGGGTCGTAGTGGGTGCTCGCAAGGGCCAGCATAACCGCGCCGGGCGAAAAATCGACAAGTCTCGCGAAAGTCATCGGGGGCAGGTAGAGCCCCCGGTCCGATCGGTCGACTGCGATGGAGCGATGCTCCCTGCCGTCGGATAATTCCACCTGGAAGCAGCCGGAAAGTCCTATCAAGACTTGGTGCGTATCACGATGGGCATGCCCGGCGCGCTCGGCGACCACGCCGGTAAGGAAAAACACCCGCTTGATTTCAAAGGGAATTGTCTGACAGCCCTCGATCGCGGTAAGCGTCCCTCGCGAGTCTGTGTAAGGCTGCAATTCGATCCAGCGGACTAACTCGAGTACACTCATGCGCGTATGATCATCCCATGGTACCGGCGGCGTTTACAATCCAGTCCCCCCGTCACCCGGTCCCCGTGGACAGCCGACGTAACCCCACGCGTCCGCGACAGGACAAGCGCCAAACGGTTTTGGCATAATAGGGGCCTGCAGTTCCAGGGCGGCATCAGCAATAAGACGGTAGTTATCGGAGGCGGGCCGGCGGGACTGACCGTCGCGCATGAACTCACCAAAGCGGGCGCGGCTTGCACCGTTCTCGAGAGCGGTTCCATTCCCGGTGGGCTCGCCCGAACCGAAGAGTACAAAGGCTATCGCTTCGATATCGGCGGGCATCGTTTTTTCACCAAGGTCGCGTTGATCGAAGACCTGTGGCACGAACTCCTAGGCGAAGATTTTATTGAGCGTCCACGCCTGTCCCGTATCTACTATCGCGGGAAATACTTCAAGTACCCACTGGAGCCGTCGAACGCGCTGGCGGGCCTGGGCGTGGTCAATTCCGCTGCATGCTTATTCAGTTACCTCCGAGGACGGCTCTTTCCAATTCGCCCCGAGACCACGTTCGAGGCCTGGGTCTCGAACCGATTCGGGCGGCGGCTGTTCCGCATTTTTTTCGAGAGCTATACGGAAAAAGTCTGGGGCATCCCGTGCAGCCAGATCGACGCGGATTGGGCGGCGCAACGCATACGCGACCTGGATGTAGTCGCGCTCATTAAGCACATGCTGTTGCCGAAGCCCGCCACGAAAGACAAAAGCAAAGTTGTAAAGACGCTGATCGACGCCTTTCATTACCCGCGCTTGGGCCCAGGCATGATGTGGGAGCGCTGCACGGAGAGAATTCGCGAGCGCGGCGGTAGCGTATTGTTCCATTCGCAAGTCGATCGCATTCTCTGGGAGCCGGGCCGTGTGACCAGCGTCGAAGCCGCGGGCGTGAGTCACACCGGCTCACACTTCGTGAGCAGCATGCCGATCAGCGAACTAATCCGCGCACTGGATCCCGCGCCACCGCCCGAAACCCTCGCCGCGGCGGCTGATTTTCACTATCGCGACTTCATCACGGTCGCGCTGATTCTCAAACGCCGGGAAGTTTTCCCGGATACTTGGATCTACATCCATGAGCCCAACGTAAACGTCGGACGGATTCAGAACTTCAAGAACTGGAGTCCGGAGATGGTGCCCGATCCGGAGACCACGTGCGTCGGCCTCGAGTATTTTTGTTTCGAGGGCGATGGGCTGTGGAATATGCCGGATCAGGAAATGCTCGCGCTCGCAGCGCGCGAGTTGGAAGCCCTGGGCATCGCGAAGGCGAGCGAGGTGCTCGATGGCACTATCGTGCGGACACCCAAGGCGTATCCCGTTTATGACGATACGCATCGCCGCGGAATTGCCGCGATTCGCGCGTTTCTGGCCGAGCTTCCCAATCTGCAACTGGTCGGCCGCAACGGTATGCATCATTACAACAACCAGGACCACTCGATGCTCACCGGTCTGCTCGCCGCCCGTAATATTCTTGGCGCGAACTACGATCTCTGGAAGGTCAACGTCGATGCGGAGTACCTCGAAGACGGAGAGATTCTCACCGCCGAAGAGTTCAAGAATCTGACCTCCAGCCAGCCCAGGGTGCCTCGGGCGATTGCCGTCGGATCAAAATTTTGAACCGAGCGCTCTGTAATCAATCCCAACGATTTGAAACCGCGCGCGTCATTCGAAGCCGTGCAAGTTCTTAATAGTGTGATTTTGTGTGACTTAATTGTCAGCGATCTGAGTGGGGGAGCGCTCCCCCGCGCTATGTAGAAACAGGATCACGAGCCATGCTGTTTCGCGAGAAGAGATCCGCACAGGATCAGAAGGCTGACCAGCAAAATGGAGGTTCGCATCTCCCGAAGCGTAGCATCGGCGGCCATGTTAGAATCAAAGAGTAGTTACCCGCCGCGCCCGTAGCTCAGTTGGATAGAGCGTCTGGCTACGAACCAGAAGGTCGCATGTTCGAGTCATGCCGGGCGCACCACCTACCATTCATTCATTCAATTGATTGCTCGAATTGGCGATATGGACGGAAGTGTGCAGCTTGATCGCCACTCCACGATCTATTAGGGGTACGATACTCGGCGTACGCAGAGGTCCCTTCTCGCTATTGCGTCTCCGCTCGAATCGCGCCAAGCCTTACCGTGTTGTATCGCGTTTGGTGCTAGCATGTCGGATTCGCTGTATTCCACTTGCAACGATTCGAATCGGGAAGGAAATTTGATGAAGGCATTCGCTCTCATTCTGGCAGTGTCCGCCGTCACGCTGGCTGGAGAAGAACTGCCCAAAAAGTGGTTCGGACAGCCAACGCTCGAGTTTGAGGCCGGCAACCACGGTTACACCGAGGGAAACTTCCTCCTGCCGATTTATCCGAGATGGGATTTCGAAGGCAACACGTACCGGGTGGAAGAGAATCTGGTGGGCTTTGGCGGCTTCAGCCATTCGATCCACATTGGCAAGCATTTCCGGCTTCATCCCGGGGTCGGCGTGCTGTTCGGTTTTGGAGAACCTACGGGCGGGGGATTGAAGCTGCGATCCTTCTTGAAAACGGAGAGATGGGTGAGTGAGGCGTCGGTGATCAAGGGTCTGCGGCCATCGGTCGAGGACCATCGGGATCTGTTCGCGGAGGGGCATTTCAGTGTGCGGATTCCGGCTTGGAGCGACCGGAGTGTGGAACTGGGCGTCACGGGGGAAGATATTTCGTACCGTGAGGGAAAGGAAAAGCTGATCGGCGGGCGTCTCCTGATTCCTGCTGGACGGCACTTCGGCTTCACAGCCAAGGTCATGTCGCACAACACGTTCCGGTTCGGCGTGCTGTGGCTTCCCAGTAAGGAATGAGCGGAGCTGTTGCTATTCAGGAACGTCGACTCCTCTTCGCATCGCGCTCGCCAAGGCTCCGCTGTCCACAGAGCCCGAAGAGTCGGTTTAGTTGGCCGAAGGTGCGCCAGATGTCCCTTCCCTAGCATCACTTTCACCCTCGTTTTGTGATACCGTGAGGCCCGAGTAGAGGACTTCTCATGAAATCGCTGGCCTGGATGATCGCGTTCGTACTCCCGGCACTCACACTGCCCGGCGCGCAGGCCGAAACTGTGGGGGCTTTGCACAAACAATTTGCGGGAGCCTGGAAGCTCGTTTCTATCGAGGGTCCATTGCGCGCGCCGAACGGCAAAGCGGCTGGCGTTATCATGTACGACGGCGTCGGAAGCATGTCCGTGCAGTTCTCTCGCGGAGACCGTCCCTTGTTCGCCGCCCGCCGGCCTACGGAAGCGGAGAAGGCGGCCGCCTACGATTCCTACGTCGCCTATTACGGCACGTACACGTTCGAACCGGAGAACGGAATTGTCATTCATCATTTGCAAGGCTCGAAGACTCCGGGCCAGGATAGTGACCTCAACATCCGTTACTTCGAGTTGAAAGGGAATCGCCTGATTCTCAGCATCGCGAATGACGGTAAGGGCGGGCGAATTCCGCGCAAAGACGCAACCAGCCACCTGACTTGGGAAAAACTTCCGGCAAAGTAACAATGCGCCACATTCCACGGCTACACTAAACGAGATGCCTGAACGCGCGAAACGGATCCTGATCCTTGGCGGAGGGTTTGGTGGTATTTACGCCGCCAGCCGCATCGAGAAACTTCTGCGGCCCGAGGAGGCCCAGATTATCCTCGTCAATCGCGAGAACTACTTCGTCTATCAGCCCATGCTGGCGGAGGTGATCTCGGCGTCCATCGGGATCACCGACGTTGTCTTACCCATCCGCAATCTTTGCCCGCGCACTCAAGTGGTGATGCGCGAAGTCGAAAGTATCGACCTGAAGAACCGCATCGTGACGTGCAGCCCCGGTTTCAAGCCCCGCCGCCTCGAACTGCCGTACGACTACCTAGTGATCGCTCTCGGCAGCGAGACGAGTTTTCACGGCATGCCCGGCATGGTTGAGCATTCCATGCCCTTCCGGACTCTTGAGGATGCGATCAAGCTGCGGCACCGCATAATCCGATGCCTTGAAGAAGCCGATGTCGAGACCGATGAAGAATTGCGAAAAAAACTGGTGACGTTTGTCGTCAGCGGCGGCGGCTTCTCCGGCATTGAGGTGATCGCCGAAGTGAACGACTTCGTGCGTCGCGTGGCGCGCCACTATCCACGAATTCCGCTTGAGGACATTCGCTGCGTCCTCGTCCACTCGCGCGAGCGGATACTGCAGGAAATGGACGAAGGCCTTGCGCTGTTTGCGCAGAAGTTGCTGGCCAAGCGCGGCGTCGAACTGCGCCTGCAGGATCGCCTGGTAGCCGCCACTTCAGAAAAAGCAATCTTCAAATCAGGCATTCAGATTCCGACCAAGACGATCGTATCGACGGTGCCATCGGCTCCGCCCAAAGTACTCGACAAGATGGAGTGCCCAAAAGAGAAGGGACGGTTGATCGTCAACGAGGAGTTGGCACTCGAAGGCTACGAAGGCCAGGTGTGGGCCCTCGGCGATTGCGCGCGCATCCAGATGATCTCCGGCACACAGGCGCCGCCCACCGCGCAGCACGCCACGCGGGAAGCCAATACCGTCGCCGACAACGTCGTCGCCGCGATCCGGGGCGGCAAACCCTCTGTCTTTACGTTCGAGGGTCTGGGCAAACTTGGCGCACTAGGACATAACAGCGCAGTCGCCGACATTCTTGGCTTCAAGCTATCGGGATTTCCAGCTTGGCTGGCTTGGCGGGCAATCTATCTCATGAAGATGCCCGGCCTGAATCGCAAGACCCGAGTGCTCGTGGATTGGCTGATGGCGCTGCTCTTCTCGCCCGATCTCGTTCAGCCCAGCGTTTCGCCGGCAGCGGCATTTATCGAGCAGCATTTCGACGCGGGTGAGTCCATCTTCAACCAGGGCGATGTCGGCGATTACGTCTACGTCATCCAAGCCGGATCCTGCGAGGTGATCCGGGTCGCGGACGGTAATGAAACGAAGCTGGCGGACCTCAGTCCCGGAGAGTACTTCGGCGAAATGGCGTTGCTCACCGATGCCAGCCGCAACGCCACCGTTCGCGCGACCTCGTCGCTTGATGTGCTGCTGATCCCGAAGGACGATTTCCAAAAGCTGAAATCCAACGTCCCCGCGTTCGGTGAAGTATTTAGCGCCCTCGCCCGAAAGCGCAGCGGCGAGAAGTCCTAGGTAACCGCCCGGAAAACGGCTCGTTACTCGGGGTCTTGAGGGCACCCGCGCACCCTTTCCAGGCTCGCTAGACGCGCCGCGACTCCGCGTGATGCCGGACGTCAACGCCGTCGACCAGGAACAGCACATCCTCCGCAATGTTCGTGGAATGATCCGCAATGCGCTCCAGATTGCGAGTTACGGCAAGAAGATCCAGTGCCGGGCGAATGTTGGTGGGGTTCTTCTCCATAAAGCTGACCAGTTCGTGATAGCAAGCTGTTCGCATGCTGTCGACCGCGTCGTCGGAGGCAAGCACGCTGCGCGCCATTTCGGCGTCGCGCGAGACAAACGAATCGAGAGCCTTCCGCACCATCGACTGCACGAGCCCGGCAATATGCGGGATGTCGATCATCGGCTTGATCGTGGGCTGCTCCATAATAGACAGTGCGCGCTGCGCGATGTTCACCGAAAGATCGCCCATGCGTTCGAGATCGGTATTGATCTTGAGTGCCGCGACGATCAGGCGCAGATCCGACGCCATCGGCTGTTGCAGCGCCAGCAGGCGGGTCGCGAACTCGTCGACCTCGATCTCAATCGCGTTCACGCGGGCTTCGTTGCGGAACACTTCCTCGGCGGCCTCGCGGTCTTTGTTGGTTACAGCGCGTATGCTGCGCTGAATCGCAGATTCCACCAGCGCGCTCATTTCGAGCAGCTTGTTCTTCAGGACGTCTAACTCTTCGACAAAATGACGCAACGTACCCTTTCGGAAAGCCCCGATTCAAGGTTTCCGAAAGACCTAGCCGAAACGCCCGGTCACATAGTCCTCGGTCTGCTTTTTTGATGGCTTCTTGAATATCTGCGAGGTCAGGTCAAACTCAATCAACTTACCAAGCAGGAAGAATCCAGTATAGTCAGCAATGCGAGCCGCTTGCTGCATGTTGTGGGTGACGATGACGATGGTGCAGCTGTCCTTGACCTGAAAGATGAGGTCCTCGATCTTCGCTGTCGCGATCGGATCGAGCCCCGTGCACGGTTCGTCGAGCAAAAGCACCTCGGGATCCACAGCCAATGCGCGTGCGATGCACAGGCGCTGCTGTTGGCCGCCCGACAGCGCGTAGGCCGACTCGTTCAACTTGTCTTTTACTTCATCCCATAGCGCCGCGCGGCGCAGGCTTTGCTCCACCTTGCCGCGCAGGGCAGCCGCGCCCCTGGCTGTGCCGTTGATTCGTGGACCGTAAGCGATGTTCTCAAAGATCGATTTCGGAAACGGGTTCGAGCTCTGAAACACCATGCCCACGCGCCGCCGGACGTCGGAGACATCGGCATCGAGAATATTCTCGCCGTCGAGCATGATGTCGCCGGTGACGCGGCTGCCCGGAACCGTCTCGTTCATTCGATTCAGCGTTCGCAGGAACGTCGATTTGCCGCAGCCCGACGGTCCGATAAACGCCGTAACTCGCTTCTCGTAAACTTCCATCGAGATGCCGTGTAGCGCCTGAAAGCCGCCGTAGAAAAAATTGAGATCAATAGCGCGCAGCTTCGCCGGCACGTCCGCCAGTGGCGGCTTCGACTCGCGGACGTCGACCTTGAGCATCATCGCGACATCCTCACCTGGGCCGAACCCGTTTTCTAAGAATCAGACGAGCAACAATGTTGATTGACAGCACCAGCGTCAACAGGACGAAACCAGCCGCCCAGGCCTGCCGATGCCAGTCTTCGTAGGGCGCAATGGCGTAGGTGAAAATCATTAAAGGCAAGGACGCGGTCGGCTGATCCAAGCCGGGGCTCCAATACCGGTTGTTGAAACTGGTGAACAACAACGGCGCGGTTTCGCCAGCCATCCGCGCCATGTTGAGCAGAATACCAGTCACCAGGCCGTGCTTTGCAGCCGGAACCACCACCGTGAAGATGGCCTGGGTCTTCGATGCGCCTAGCGCCATCGAACCCTCGCGCAGGTTGATCGGCACCGCGCGCAGAAACTCCTCCGAGCTCCGGATCGCAATGGGGATCATCATCAGGCCCAAAGCAATCCCACCGGCAAGCGTCGAAAAGTGATGCTGCGGAATCACGACCACCGCATACACAAACACCCCGATCACGATCGAAGGCACGCCGTTCAGCAGGTCTGCGGTATAGCGCACAACGAAGGAGAACACCGATCCACCAAATTCCGAAAGGTACACGCCGCCGAGAAATCCGATGGGGATTCCAATGAGCATGGCGATGCCGAGCATTTTGGCGCTGCCTACGATGGCGTTTGCCATCCCTCCTCCGGCTTCGCCAACCGGCTTCGGGAGCTTCGTGAAGAAGTCCAGGGTTAGACTGCTGCCTCCGTGCACGAACAGATATCCCAGAATGAAAACCAGAGACCCCGCCGCCACCAGCATGCAAAAGCCGGTAAGCGTCACCATCACGAGGTGAATAATCTTCCGCCGCCGCTTGTTGGCGAGGGTGATTCCGCCCGCGGTCGCCGTCATCGCGCCCCTCCGTTGCCGGTGCCGCCGGAGACAAGGATGCGCGCCATCGCGTTGATGATGATCGTCAGGCCAAACAGCACCAGCGCCAGCTCAATCAGGGCTGCGGGATAGATATCGCCCGTGGCCTCGGTAAACTCATTCGCGATCACGGCCGCAATCGAGTAGCCCGGCGCGAACAGTGACGCTGCGATCTTCGGGTCGTTGCCAATGACCATCGTCACAGCCATCGTTTCTCCGAGCGATCGCGCCAACGCCAGAAAGATGGAGCCCGTGATGCCTTTTTTCGCATACGGCAATACGATGTCCCACGTGGTTTCCCAGCGTGTGGCGCCAAGGGCGAGCGCCGCCTCACGTTGATGGTTCGGCACGCTGAGAATTACTTCGCGCGAGATCGAAATGATGAACGGCAGAATCATCACCGCAAGCAACACACCCGCCGACAACAGACTGACCCCGTAGAACGGCCCTTCGAACAGCGGCGTCCATCCCAACAACGCGCGCAAAACCGGTTCTACTTCGCGCATCATCGGCACCAGAACGAAAATGCCCAGTAGCCCGAAAATCACGCTCGGCACTGCGGCGAGCAGTTCAATGAGAAACGTGAGCGCGTTCGAGATGCGGACGGGGGCGAACTCCGCAAGGAAGATCGCTGCGCCGACGCCCAGCGGAATCCCGATGAAGAGCGCCACACCCGAGGTAACCAGCGTGCCGTAGAGGAAGGGAAGTGCTCCGAACTGCTCCGCGACCGGATCCCAAACGGAACCCGTCAGAAACGCCCAGCCGAACTTGTTCCGCGGCACCGCCGAGTTCCGGTACAACTCGATCACCAGCAGCGCCGTGATCAACAATACCGAAGCCGCGCAGACGAACGTCACCAGAAACGCGACCTCGTCGCCGCCTTTGAGACGCGTCCATAAAGAATGAGACCGCCCCTTGGGGCGGACGCTTAATGCCATGGGTGGCCCTGAACCGGCTTGTTGTTTGGCGTCACTGAATCTTGTCGACCGCCTTCAGCTCATTCGCAATCAACGCTTTGGGCAGGCTCGCGTAGTTCAATGTTTCGGCGATGCTCTGGCCTTCGTTGAGCATCCACTTGAGAAAGTCTTTGAGCGCTTTCTTCTTCGTCGCATCGGCAATCTTTTCTGGAATCAGCAACCATGTGAAGCTGGAGATCGGGTACGCGCCATCACCGGGCGCGTTCGTGATCGAAACACGAAAATCCGCCGGAATCTGCTTCGCCGAAGCGGCCGCCTCCGTGACGCTCTTCAGATCCGCTTGCACGTATTTGCCCGCGATGTTCTTCACTTTGGCGTAGGCGATCTTGTTCTGCAGCGCGTACACCAATTCCGTGTAGCCAATCGAGTTTGGGGTTTGCTGCACTTGTCCCGTGACGCCTTCGTTTCCCTTGCCGCCCAATCCCACCGGCCAGTTCACCGAGGTCGCATGGCCAACCTTCATTTCCCATTCCTTGCTGACCTTGGACAAGTAGTCGGTGAACACAAACGTTGTCCCGCTGCCGTCGGACCGGCGTACGACTACTATGTTCGCGTCCGGCAGTTGCACACCAGGGTTCGTCTTGCCGATCTCGCCGTCGTTCCAGCGCCTGATCTTTCCGAGGAAGATTCCCGTCAGCGCCTCTCCGGACAAATTGAGCGGCTGATTTACTCCCTTGATGTTGTAGACAACGACTACCGCTCCCAGCGCGGTCGGAAAGTGGAGTATGCCGCTGCCCCGCTTACGGCGAAAGTCGGAGATCTGCTGATCTGTCATCGGACCTTCGGTCGCCCCGAAATCCACCGTACCCTCCGTCACCTGCCGGATGCCGCCACCGGACCCGATGGATTGGTAGTTGAACTGCACCGCCGTAGCTTTCTTGCGATACTCATCAAACCACTTAGAATAAAGAGGATAGGGGAATCCAGCCCCCGCGCCATTGACGAGCGTTTGCTGGGCTGCGACAACGCCCAGGGTCGCGGCGGAAAAGCCAAGAATTGCCAACAAACGTCTCAAAGTAACCTATTCCTAGTATCGCCGGAAGTTATCTTTAATAGATGACGAAATGGTTACAACTTCGCTTGAAGCAAGCCGCGTGGACCTCCGGAGCGCTTTGGCCCAAATCCCGGGCTCTCTCCTAGCCGATCTCGCTCAACTCGGCTTCGCTCGGAAATACATCGCCGCCTTCCGTCGCCACCGAAACCTCTTCGCTTGCCAGCGGAAGAAACAAGGTGAACTTCGAACCCTTGCCGAGTTCGCTTTCGACCGTCACCGTGCCGTTCATTCGCTCGATTGCGTGCTTGACGATCGAGAGCCCAAGACCTGTTCCGCCCACCTCTTTGGACCGCGCTTTGTCGACCCGGTAGAAACGCTCGAAAATGCGCGGCAAGTCCTCCGACGGAATCCCAACTCCCGTGTCCGAAATCACGATCGAGACCCGCGTTCCCTGCTCGTGCGCCGAC
>JAYVTO010000178.1:0-15471 GCA_043788745.1 Acidobacteriaceae bacterium | reverse complement strand
CTTCGCGGAGGTCAATGCCGACCCTATAGTCTTTCGCTGGAAATACAAAATGGATGATGTGAGTATTGTATAGCTATCAACAGAACGATCATCTAGTTGGTGATATCGTGTGTGCGGCTGGTTTCCTTCACCGGCTGGTAGACATCGTAGAAAGCCTTCTGCATCGGCGAATCGGCCCATTTCTTCAAAGCGTCCTGGCTTTCGAATTCCATGACGATCGCTTGGGTCAAGCCTTCCTGGCCCTGATACTTAATGTTCTTGGTCCAGACGCGCGAGACGCCGACCTTCTTTGCGGGGAGCGTTTGCACGAAGTCGAGAACGGCCTTGATCTTCTCGGGCTTGGCATCGGCGTTCCACTTGACGTTGATGATATGAATGACGCTGGTGGGCGCCTTGTCGGCGGCGAACACGGTGGTGGCCGCGAGGCCGAGGGTAAGCACTGCTGTAAGGATGTGTTTCATCTATTCCATTCTATCGAATCGCATCGCGCCCAGGGATGCGGCGGGGTGAAACAGAAAAGCGAAAAGCCAGAAAGCGCGGTAAAGCGCGATCTGGCTTTTCGAAAAACAGGCTTGTGGAGATTGCCGTTGCTCTTAGTGATGCTCGGCAGCCGCCGGAGCACCAGCAGCCGGAGCGGGTGCGGCGGGCATGGCGGCTTTCACCGGAAGGTTGGCCGGGTCCGCGTCGCGCCGCGAGTTGAAGTCCAGTAGGCAGAACAGCAGCATGATGCCCAGGAACAGAAAGCCGGACACGGCCAGAATGGCGTTGACCGGTTTGTCCCAGCGCAGGTGCATGAAGATGGCGGCGACCAGCGAGGCCTTCAGCGTCGCGATGGCTAGCGCGATGACGGCGTTGGCCGAGCCGAAATCGAGTTTGCTGGCTCCCACGGTGACAAAGGTAAGCGCCAGCAGGCAGAACAGAGTGATCGTGAACGTGCGGACCGGATTCCTGGGCCCGTGGTGCGCGTGGTCATCGTGCGCGTCGTGTGTCGAGTGTGCGTGTGTCGATTCGGTCATGGTTGTCTCGCTCGGTTCTGGTTCGCGTCTTATTGGATCAGGTACAGCAGCGGGAACAGGTAGATCCAGATGAGATCGACCAAGTGCCAGTAGAGGCCGATGAGGTCGACCGGTGTGTTGTAGGCTCCGCTGAATTCGCCTTTGTTCGCTCGCAGCGTGATCCAGGTCAGCAGCCCGATGCCGACCAGAATGTGGAAGCCGTGCAGGCCGGTCATCATGAAGTAGAAGCTGAAGAATACGAACTGGTTCGGCACCGTGTCGCCCTTGTGCGTATACAAATTGCCGGGGAGCAGGCCGTCATGAATCTTGTGCTCGTATTCGAAATACTTCACACCAAGGAAGATGCAGGCGCACAGGATGGTCAGCAGCAGCAAGACCACTACCTTCTGCTTTTCCTTCACACCCTTGGAAGAAAAGTGAACCGCCATTACCATGGTCCAGCTCGAAATAAGGAGGACGACGGTGTTCAAAAAACCGAGGTTCTTATCGAGGTGATGATGCGCCTGGAAGAACGCTTCCGGGTAGCGGCTTTGCATCATCGCGAAGCCGACGAAGAGGCCGCCGAATAGCAGGACTTCGGTCGCGAGGAACAGCCACATACCGATTTTCACGGTATCGTTCTGCTGCTCCATCGTCTTAAAATGGTGCTGATGATGGGGGTCGTGCGGGTGCTCTTCGGCATGTCCGCCGTGACCGTGAAGATCTACCGTGGTCGTGCTCATTTTTAGAATTGCGCCTTTCCGGGCCGATAGTCGTACGGCCCTCCAGTGACTACAGGCTGATCTTCGAAGTTGAAGGTGATGGGCGGAGACTGGGTGCGCCATTCGAGCGTGGTACCGCCCCAAGGGTTATTCGGCGCGATCTTGCCGCTGCGAAGTGACGCCCACAGGTACCCGAGCGTCAGGAGGAAGCCGGCCGCGAGGATCCAGGAGCCGAATGTCGAGAACGCGTGCAGCGGTTGGAACTGCTGCAGGTAGTTCGCGTAGCGGCGCGGCATGCCTTGGCTACCGAGGAAGAACTGCGTCAAAAACGTCACGTTGAAGCCGATGAACACAAGCGCGCAGGCGATGGCGGCCAGCGTCTCGTTGTACATGCGGCCGGTAATCTTCGGCCACCAGTAGTGGATGCCGCCAATGAAGGCGATGACGGTGCCGCCCATCATGACGTAATGGAAGTGGGCGACGACGAAGTAGGTATCGGTGAGGTGGACGTCGACCGAAAGCGCTCCGAGAAAGATGCCCGTGAGACCGCCAATGGTGAACAGCAGCAGGAACGAAATGGCGTAGAGCATCGGTGCTTCGAGCGAGATGTTGCCTCGCCACATCGTAGCGACCCAGTTGAACACCTTGATCCCCGAGGGAATTGCGACGAGAAAGGTGATGAAGCTGAATACGACCGTCGCGAGCTGCGACTGGCCGCTAACGAACATGTGATGGCCCCAGACGATGAAGCTGATCAGCGCGATGGCGATCGACGAGAACGCGATGGCGCGGTAGCCGAAGATCACTTTGCGCGAGAAGGTCGGAATGATCTCGGAAATAATCGCCATGCCCGGCAGAATCATGATGTACACGGCGGGGTGCGAGTAGAACCAGAAGAAGTGCTGGAAGAGCACCGGGTCGCCGCCGATGCGCGAATCGAAAATGCCGATCTGGAAGGTGCGTTCCAGCGCGAGCAGCACGAGGGTGATGCCGAGCACCGGGGTAGCCAGAACTTGGATGATCGCGGTGGCGTAGATGCCCCACACGAACAGCGGCATGTCGAACCAGCCCATGCCGGGCGCGCGCAGCTTGTGGACGGTCGCGATAAAGTTGATGCCGGTGAAGATCGAAGAGAAGCCGAGGACGAAGGCGGCCATGGTCATCCAGGTCACCGGTCCGCTCGTCGTCGTCGAGTACGGCGTGTAGAAGGTCCAGCCGGTGTCGACAGCACCCTTCACGAGCGTGATCACGGCCAAGATCGCACCCGTCACATACAAGTAGTAGCTGGCGAGATTCAAGCGCGGAAAGGCCACGTCTTTCGCGCCGAGCATGAGTGGCAGGACGAAGTTGCCGAGCGCCGCGGGGACCGAGGGAATGATAAAGAGGAAGACCATAATCGCGCCGTGCATTGTGAAGGCGCGATTGTAGGCCTCGGAATCCATCAGGCCCTTCATCAATTCGTGGCCGGGCGTCAGCAGGTAGAGCCGCACCAGCAAGGCGAAGAATCCGCCCAGGGCGAAAGCGGCCATGACGCTCGCGAGGTACATCACGCCGATCCGTTTATGGTCGACCGTGGTCATCCACGACCAGACATTCTTTAAGAACCCGTCTTCGGTCGGGGTCAAATAGTTAATCTTCGGCCCCGGTGCGCCGGTCGTACTCAATCCAGGAGAAGCGATTACATCAGCCATCTTCTTGCCTTTCCTATTCCAATCCTAAACCCGTAATGCCAAGACTGCCTACTTCAACGACTTGATAAACGCGATGAGTCCGCGCACGTCCGGATCTTTGACCAGACCCTGGAACGTTGGCATCACCGGCTCATAGCCCTTGACGATGTGTTTTTGCGGATAGATGATCGATTCGCGAATGTAGTTCTCGTCGACCATCGCTTTTTCGCCATCCATAAATTCGTGCATCTGGCCCCAGATGCCTTTCCAGCTTGGGCCTTGGTTCTTCGAGCCGTCGAGCGAGTGGCAACTGTTGCAGCCTTTGGCTTCCCACTGCATCTTGCCCCATTGTTCCGGCGTATATTCCTTCCAGCCGTCGCCACCGGTTTCGAGCCACTTTTTGTACTTCTCATCGCTCTCGACCGTGATCATTGCCTTCATGTTCGAGTGATCTTTTCCGCAGTATTCGGCGCAGGCGACACGATGTTCGCCTTCGACCGTCGCATTGAACCAGACCGAGACGTAGCGGTTCGGTACGGCGTCGTGCTTGACGCGCATGGTCGGCACGAAGAAGTCGTGCAGTACGTCTTCGGACGTGACCACGAACTTGACGTTTCGATTGACGGGAATGTGCGCTTCCCCGAGCGACCTGGTGCCGTCCGGATACTCGAACGCCCAGGCCCACTTGCGACCGCTGACCTGAATCTCAAGCGAATCGCCGGGTGCCACCGAGAACTTCATGTAGCCTTGCAGACCCCAGAAGAAAATGCCGATACAAATAAGCAGCGGCAGGACGCTCCAGGTGAGCTCGAGCACGGCGTGATCGGTGATGTGCGGCGTCACGACGCCGGGCTTATAGCGCCATTTCCAGGCAGAGTAGACGATCAACCCGCCGATCAGAACGAAGAAGAAGATGCTGAGCCAAACGAGAAACATGTAGAGATCGTCTACTTGCTTCGAGTACTCCGACCCCTGCAGGGGCAGCATGATGTCGCGAAACCAACTCATTTTGCCGGTACCATACCCTTTTCGGAAACCCCGCCGTGCATGCCGGCCGAGGCGAGAATTGCATTTCGCTCTTTCTCCCGGCGCAACATGCGCCAGATGAAAAAGCTAAGTAAGAACACGGTGAGGATGCCGCCGCCACGCATGATGTTGGTGGCGAACATCGTGTACGACCGCGCCAGCGGATCGTAGTGATAACAGAACAGAAGAATGCGGTCGATCGTTTGCGACCACTTGCCGGCGGCTGCTTCGGTCAACGCCAGACGCACGTCGCGGGGCTTGAACTTGATGCCGTAGAGGTAGCGCGAAAGCTTTCCATCCGGCGTCAGAATCATGATCACCGCGGGGTGCGAGAACTGCTCCTGCTTTTCGTCCCAGCGGTAGTGGAAGCCCACTTGTTGCGCCAGCGTTTTCGCATGGCCCTCGAAATCCGAAAGAAAGTGCCAGCCCGGCGCCGGACGGCCGTAGTCGCTTAAATAAACGGCGCGTTTTTTCTGCGCGAGGTCGAACGTCTCGCGCGGATCGATGCTGATCGTGACCACTTCAAACTCTTCGCCCGGCATCCACGGAATGTCGCGCAGCACGGAGGTCTGTGCATTCAGCACGAGATTGCACAACATCGGGCAGGTGTAATAGACCAGATTCAGAATTACCGGGCGATCTTTTTGAAAGAACTCGCGCAGCGGCTTCTGATAGCCGTTCTCGGCGGTGAAGGTGAGGTCGAGGTCGATGTTGCGGCTCAGTTTCTCGTCGACTCCGACGCCCTGCAGCATCGGCGGCAGAGGCTGTTCGGCCTTCGCGAACGAGGCCAGCGCGAGCGCGGCACCCAGCGTCGCGATCGTCCGAATTGTCCACTTTGTCTTCATAGAGGTACTGCCTTACTTCTCGAACGGATACTTTTAGTGTTTTGATGCCGGTGCCGGTGCCGCCGGTGTACTTGCTGCCGCCGGAACCGCGCCCGCGGCCGCCTGCGCCGCCGCTGCCAGCGTCGCACCGGGCGACGTCGGTGAGGAATTCACTCCGCCGTTTGCTGCGTTTGGATCTTCGGCCTTGGGAGCAACGGGCTTCGCCGGGTAGAACATCTTGCCTTCGGCCGCTTCCTTCGCGAACAACTCCATCGCGCGCTTAATGGGCAGGTTCACCACGCCCTTCGCGCGATCGAGCATCTTATATTGGCCCAGCGCGGCGTCTTCGCGATTGTGCACGTTCTTCAGGTCTTCGCTCGGCGCCTGCAACACGCGCTCGGTGACTTCGGTGTCCCAAATCTGATTGAAGAACACCTGCACGCCGACGATCATGACCACCAGCAGGATCACGGTAATGACCGTGAAGATCAGGATCTGTTTCGCAGCTGGTTCGGCGAAATCGTAGCCTTGTTCGGGATCCGGAACAGGCCGTATTTCTTCGTCTGTATGATGTTCGCTCATGATCGTTTCCTACGCGTTCTCGAAATGCAATCCCTGTTTGAAGCGCAGGTCGCCGATGACGACCATTGCGTTCTTCTGGAAGCGTGTCCAGAAGACGAAACCAAATGTGCTGGCCACCGCCACCAGGCAAGCCAGATCGAGCCAATGCAGCTCCGGACCCTTCTTGAAGAAGGTCGGCATGATGACGTAGTACATGTCGATGTAGTGCACGGTGAGGATCCACACGGCCATCGTCGCCAGCAGCGGCAGCTTGCGCTTGGCGCCGCGCGCCAGCAGCGTGAAGAACGGGATGAAGAACGCTCCGAACGGCAGGAACAGGCTGACATACAGCCAACTGCCTTCCATGCGATTGCGGAACCAGATCGTTTCTTCCGGCAGGTTGGCGTACCAGATCAGCAGGTACTGCGAGAACGCGATGTAGGCGTAGAATGCCGTCATCGAGAACATCCACTTGCCAAGATCGTGATAGTGCTCCGTCGTGATCGAGTTCGTCAGCACGCCCGCCCGGCGGAACCCGAGGCAGATGAGCGTAATCGTCGCGAAGAACGAAACCGCGCCGCCGGCGAGGATGAACAAGCCGAAAATCGTCGAATACCATTTCGGATCGAGCGACATCAGCCAATCGAAGGCGGCCAGCGATCCGACAACGACGGCCAGGAACAAGCCCGGCGCGCTCCAGCGCGAGGCGACGTGCATTTGCTGGATCGACTTTGAAGTGTCCTGCTTGACGGAGTTGCGATACAGCGCGATCGCCCAGATGCTCCAAAGCAGGATGAACACGAACCCGCGAATCGTGAAGCCTTGCTCGTTCAGATAGATTGCCTTGCCGCTCAGGATGGGGTCCTTCGCGACCATCGCGTGGTTGGTCCAAGGATACAGTTCGCTCAGGCCCAGCGCGATGGGGATGAACAATAGCAGCGCGGCGGGCATGGAAACCATGATGTTCTCCATGAAGCGGCGTACGGTGACGCTCCAGGCCGAACCGGTGAGATACTGCACCATCACGAAGAACAGCGAGGCGAGCACGATCGTGATCGAGAAGGCAAAGCTCACGAGATAGGAGCGGAAGAACTGCGAGCGATCGAGCGCGAAGCCCGCGCCGCAGGCAATCCAGGACACCAGCATCAGGAACACAAATACGTTGCGGCCCTTCATCCAGCGGCTTTGTTCGAGGTAGTAGCTATCCTCCTTGGCGTTCTGGTCCGTTTTGGCGTTGTGGTCCGTGTGGGTCATCGGGAGAATCCTTGTTCGACGCGCTCTCCTAGCGGAGGTCGGCGCGCAACTCCTGGGGCACGTCTTCGATCTTTCCGCTGGTCGCGCGCTGCAAGGCGCGCAGGTAGGCGACAATCGCCCAGCGGTCGGATTCGACGATCTGGTAACGGTAGGCCGGCATGCTGCGGCGGCCATAGCTGATTACGTTGAACAGGTCGCCATCGGCGGTCTGCTTTATTTTGTCTTCGTGCAGATTCGAGGGCACCCATGTGGGCCACTTGACGGCTACGATACCGGCGCCAGTGCCGTCTTTTCCATGACAGGGCGAGCAATAGGTGTTGAACTTGGTCTGGCCGAGGTTCAGCAGATCGGTCGTCACGGCGACCGGAAGCTTGCCGACGTACTGGCCGTTCTCCATGCCTGTGTGGAAGGCGTCCTGCGCTTTCAGATAGCCGCGGGCGACGGTTCCGGCGACCGGACGCCGCGACGCGCGGTGGTCTTCAAACAGCTTGGCCTCCTCCTGCGGCTTGAACTTTTCCTGACGCCGCATGTCGTCCCAGACTTCCATCGGCGGCGTGCGCTGCACGCCAGAGCAGGAGCTCAGGCCGAGCGCCGCGACAATCACCAGCAGCAGCGGCAAGGCACAGTAGCCGGAGATCCAAAGGAATACGTTTTCGTGGCGCGTAGTCTGCATCATTATCCCTCGACGACCTCGACGTTGCGGGCGCCCAGGCTGCGCAGCAGTTGGGAACTCGCTTCCGGATCGAACTTCGGATCGCTTGCTTCAATCACCAGGAAAAACCCGTCGTCGGTCGCGCGGTGCGACTGCGAATAGTTGTCGAGCGGGTGATATAACCGCGGCATCCCGTTCAACGCGAACATGCCGAAGACGGCGCAGAACGCGGAGAGCAGCACGGTCAACTCGAACGTGATCGGAATCGAGAACGTGACGTCGAAGAGCGGCTTGCCGCCGATCACTTGTGGATACGAGCCGAGACCCGTCCACCAGGGCAGCACGCTCGTGGGGCCTGCGCCGGTGTACCACTGCAACAACAGCGCCGACGCCGCGCCGGTGATCGAGAAGAAGATCACAATCCAGCCCAGATGCGACTTCGGAATGCCAATGGCTTCGTCGATGCCGTGAACCGGAAAGGGCGATTGCGCATCGAGCTTGGTGTAGCCGGCTTCTTTCACCGAGCGGCCGGCCTTGACAAGGTCGGTCCCATCCGGAAACTGGCCGACAACTCCATACACCTTGGTTTCTTCAATCCCGAAGATCTTATTGAGCGTCGCGTGAATATCAAAGTTGATGTTCATCGATAAATCCTTAGTGCGAGTGCGCGTCCTCGTGAGCATCGTGCCGCTGCTGCGCCAGTACGCCCTTCACTTCGCTGATTGCGATCACCGGCAGGAATCGGCAGAACAGCAGGAACAGCGTCAGGAACAAGCCGAACGTGCCGATGAATGTGCAGATGTCGACGAACGTTGGCCGGAAGTAGCCCCACGAACTGGGCAGGAAGTCGCGATGGAGCGACGTTGCGATAATCACGCAGCGCTCAAACCACATGCCGATGTTGACGATGATCGACAGCACAAACATCACCGGAATCGAGCGGCGGAGCTTTTTGAACCAGAAGAACTGCGGCGTGATGACGTTGCAGCTCACCATCGTCCAGTAGGCCCACCAGTAGGGGCCAAACGCACGATTGACGAACGTGAAGCGCTCATACATATTGCCCGAATACCAGGCGATGAAGAACTCGGTCGCGTACGCGTAGCCGACGATCGAACCCGTCACGAGGATGATCTTGTTCATGTTCTCGAGATGCTTCATCGTGATGAGATTCTCGAGGCCCATCACCCAACGGGCAATCAGCATCAGCGTCATCACCATCGCGAAGCCTGAGAACACCGCGCCGGCGACAAAGTACGGCGGGAAGATCGTGGTGTGCCAGCCGGGGATTACCGACGTTGCGAAGTCGAAGCTGACGATCGAGTGCACAGACAGAACGAGCGGCGTCGAGATGCCGGCGAGAATGAGGTACGCGGCTTCGTAGTGCCGCCAGCCCTTGGCGGATCCGCGCCAGCCGAGGCTCAAAATCGCCATCGTGATCTTGCGCGCCTTGGTGGTCGCGCGATCACGCAGCGTCGCCAGATCGGGCACCAGGCCGACATACCAGAACAAGAGCGACACCGTTCCGTACGTGGATACCGCGAAGACGTCCCACATCAGCGGACTGCGGAAGTTCTGCCACATGTTGAGATCGGTGTTCGGCAGCGGGCCGAGCCAGTAAATCGCGCGCCACGGGCGTCCGGTGTGGAACAGCGGATAGATCGCGGCGCAGAGCACGGCGAAGAGCGTCATCGCTTCGGCCGCGCGGTTGATCGACGTCCGCCACTTCTGCCGGAACAGGAACAGAATTGCCGAGATCAGCGTACCGGCGTGGCCGATACCGATCCAGAACACGAAGTTCGTAATATCCCATGCCCAACCCACAGGCCGGTTGTTGCCCCACACGCCGATGCCAGTCGCGACGAGGTACGTCAACATGCCGAGCATCATCATCAAAATACCACTGGTGATGCTGATCGCGATGTACCACCGCGTCGGCGTCTTGTGCAGCGGAATTTCGGTCGGCGCGCTGATCTGCTCAGTGAGCGCCGTGTACTCCTGGGGCCCGAGCACCAGCGGAGGATTCGTCTCAAGTAACGGGTTTTGCTTGATCGCCAGGTCTGCCATCGTCGTTTACCCTAGCTCCGGATTGGGCTTGCGCAATTTTGCCAGATACGTCGTACGCGGCTTGATGTTGAGTTCGGCGAGCAGCGCGTAGTTGCGCTCATGCTTTTTCAACTTCGCCACCTGGCTGTTGGGGTCGTTAATGTTGCCGAATACTATCGCGTCGGCCGGGCAGGTCTGCTGGCACGCGGTTTTGATCTCGCCGTCTTTAATCGCGCGGGGCGCTTCGCCCGCCGCACGGGATTCGGCTTTGATCTTGATCTTCGTTTCCTGGATGCGCTGCACGCAATAGGTGCACTTTTCCATGATCCCGCGCATACGCACCGTGACGTTCGGATTGAACGACATCTTCTGTACTTCTTCGGTGGCCTTGTGCCAGTTGAGGAAGTTGAAGTGCCGCACCTTCACCGGGCAGTTGTTGGCGCAGTATCGCGTTCCAACGCAGCGGTTGTACGCCATGTCGTTCAGGCCTTCGGGGCTGTGGACCGTGGCGGCCACCGGGCAGACGTTTTCGCACGGCGCGTTCTCGCACTGCAGGCAGGGCAGCGCCTGCGTGACCACCTGCGGATCGTTTTCGTCGCCGGTATAGTAGCGGTCCATGCGGAGCCAGTGCATTTCGCGGCCCTTCAGAACCTGCTCTTTACCCACGATGGGAATGTTGTTTTCACTCTGGCAAGCGACAACGCAGGCATTGCAGCCGGTGCAGGAGTTCAAGTCGATCGACATGCCCCACTGGTTGCCCGTGTCGTACTTGCGGTCTTCGTAGATCGACTTGAGCTCGAGGACCTCGCTCATCTCTTCGATCATTTTCGGAGCCTTCGTGTACTCCTCGATCTTCGCTTCGCGGACGATCGGACGGCCTTCCATCGAGCCGTGTTCCTGGGTCGTCGCGTGCACGTGGGTCTTGCCGGTTTTCGTGACCGTGAAGCCGTCACCCGACCAGAAGTCGCTCGTCGTGCGGATCGCGTAGGCATTGAAGCCCACGCCCTTGCCGACGCGGCCGCATTCGGTGCGTCCGTGGCCCAGCGCAATCGACGCGCAGCCATCGGCGTGACCCGGCTGCATCATCACTGCCGCTTCAAGCTTGAGGCTGCCCTTGCTGATCGCAACCATGTCGCCGTCGGCCAGGCCCTGATCCTTCGCGTATTTCGGCGAAATCATCAGCGCGTTGCCCCACACGAGCTTGGTCATCGGATCCGGCAATTCCTGCAGCCAGCCGTTGTTCGCAAAGCGTCCGTCGTACGTCGATGAACTGGGATAGAACGCGATCTCGAAGCCGTTGCCACCGGCGATCTTCGCGGCGGCCGCGGCCACCGACTTCGCATCGAGCGAAGCTTTCGCTTCCGCAGTCTTGGTGCCGGGGATTACGCCCGTGTGCAGCGCTTCGCGCCAGGCCTGCTCTTTGCCCGCCGCATCCTTCGCGCTGAACTGACCCAGCCAATACGCGCGGACCAGGTCGTAGCCGCGCTGCTCTTTCGTTCCGGCAACGAGGGCGAGCATTTCGATCGCCGACTTGCCCTTGTACATCGCTTCGATGAGCGGCTGCTGAATCGAGCCCGTTCCATCGACCGCGCGCCCATCACCCCACGATTCGAGGTAGTGCGCTTCCGGGATATGCCACTTCGCGGCCTTCGCGGTTTCGTCGGCGTCGAGCCCGAGGTGGACCGACATCGCAACTTTCTTCACCGCCGCACCGAAGTCGAGGTCCGCCGGGGCGGTGTAGCCGGGGTTGCCGCCCAGCACCATCAGAGCCTGCACCTTGCCAGAGTTAACGTCGGCGACCAGCGCCTTCATCTGATCGAGGGCGGCGGCTTCCCCTTTGGGCGCGACCCAAGCGATGGCTGTTTTTCCGATATTTCCGAGCGTCGCGTTGATCGCGTGCGCCAGTGCGTGCACCGCAGCGGATTGCCGCGGACCCGCCATCACAATGCACTCGCCCGCGTGCGCCTTCAGATCTTTTGCCACCGCGTCGAGGAACTTGCCGCGCTTATCGGTCGACGCCTGCATGACGTTGAGACCCGGAACCGCACCGAGCTTCGCAGCAAGGTCGCGCGCAAAGATCGCGATTTCAGAGGGCTTCAAGCGCAGGCGGTGATCCGCCATCCCGCCGGTCAACGAATAGTTCGTTTCGACCGAATACAGGCGGTTCATCTCGGCCGCCGCTTTGCCAGCTTCCTTCTTCTCGCCGTGCTCAGGCTTCTCGCCGTGCTCGCCCTTTTCCCCGTGCTCGGCAGCGGCCGCATGATGGCCGGCCTCTTCTTCCGACTCTTCGGCGAGCTTGCGGCCCTTGCTGAACAGCTTCGTCAGCATGATCGACAGCGCGTCGAGACCGAGGAAGTCGTAGTCGAGCGAAACGAGCACTTTCGCACGATCGATCTGCTTGTGGATCGCGACACCCGGCCCGAATGCGATCTCCGCGCCCTGCCGGTTGTTGTCGTGCGAAATCGGCTCGTATTCAATGAATCCGGCCTTGGGATACTTCGCGGCCACTTGCCCTTTCAGCCACGTGTAGGTCGGAGAGGCGTTGGCCAGCGTCACGAAACGCAATCCGCTGCCATCGCCCAGGTTCGCCGCCTTCAGCGCCGCTTCAAACTTCTCAAACGTCGATTCCTTGCCGCCTTCGAGCACCGTCTTCGAGCGGTCCGGATCGTACAGGCCCAACACCGAAGCCTGCGTGAACGAGTTCGTCGCGCCCTGGCTCATCGGATGTTCCGGATTGCCTTCGATCTTCGTCGGACGGCCGTCGTAAGTCTCAACCAGTAAGCCGTTGACAACGCCGTTCATCGGCATCGCCGTCGCGTAGTGCGACGCCGCGCCCGGAATGTAGTCTTCAACACCCCTGGTATTAGGCAGAATGTGCTGCACGGGACGGCAGGCCGTCAGTCCGGCCAAGCCAAACGAAGCGCCCATCAGCTTCAGCACCGTGCGCCGCGAATTGCCTTCGAGCAGTTCCGTCGCCGTCGAGCTGAACTCACGCGAAACCCACTGCTGGAAGTCTTTCGTGCCAGCCAATTGATTCAAGCTTCGCCAGTAGCTCTTGCCCGTCACATCGCCCAACTCAGGCGCGCCGCTCCGAGACTCGACGGCCACATCCCCGCCCTTTAGGGCGGGGATTTTGTTCTTGTTGTCGGTTGTTATCGAAATTAGGTTCATCGGTGGCACCCCGAGCAGTTGACCGGCGGGTTTATATGCTTCTCCGCGATCAGTTTGCGGCCCAATTCCGCTGGGTCGCCCTCCGGCTTCCAATCGAGCTTCGTCACAAATTCTACCGGCCGGATGTGCGGAGCCGGATTGCGATGGCAGTCCACGCACCAGCCCATGTTCAGGGGCTGCACCTGCTTCACTTCGATCATCTGATCGACGCGTCCGTGGCACACCACGCAACTTACGCCCGCATTCACGTGCGCGCGGTGATTAAAATATACATAGTCGGGCAGACGGTGGATGCTTACCCACTCGACAGGCTTGCCCGTCGCATAGCTTTGCCGAATCGGTTCCAGCCGCGCGCTCTTGTCCTTCACCTTCACGTGGCAGTTCATGCACGTCTCGGTGGCAGGCACCGCCGCATACGCGGCCTTGTAGACCGTCGAGTGGCAGTAGAAGCAGTCCATTCCGAGATTGCCCGCGTGCAGTTTATGACTGTACGGCACGGGTTGCACCGGCTGATACCCTGTATCAACCACCAGCGGGTGCGAGAAGTACGCGTACGCCCCAACCCCGCCCAATGTCGCCAGGCCGATCACCGCACCGATGACCTTTAAATATATGTCCGAAGACTTCGAAAAGGTGGCTGCCATCCTAAGGTTCCCAGTTTCCGCCCTGTATTCGCCCTCTGTGAGAGCTAATCATCATTTCTATCACGACCGTACAAATTCCGCAACAGGAGAGAAAACTCTTGCCTCGCCGTAAATCGAGCGCTATCGCAAGAACGTTCGGCAATCTGCGCGTCCGGCCGAAGCTCATGGTGCTGCACAATCTCTTCTTCTTAGTGCTTACCTGTGCCGCATATTTCTCACTAATTCCGCTGTTTGAACAACAGGTTCGAAACGCCAGGCAGCGGGAAGAGCGGCTCTTGCGGGGGATTGACGCCGAGAGAGCCCGTCTCGGATCCCACCCACCGGGCCTATCCCGGTCGGCTGAAGAGGCCCGCAGTCAGATCTTTGAGCAGGTGAGAATCGCACAACTCTCGGCATCGGACAGTGTCCAACGCGCCCGCTGGACGCTCTTTGTCGTACTGGCGATCATCTATTTGCTGGCAGTGCTGGTTCTCGAACTCGCCATCATGCCGCTGTACGTCTATGGGCCGCTGCAGCGTATGCTCGAAGCCGACGACGCCACCCGAACAGGCGACCGCGCCCATGAACTGATCGCTCCGGCTGAGATCATGGGCGACGAGATCGGGCAGATCATGCGCAGCCGCAATTCGACGGTCGAGGAACTGCGCCGCCACGAGGACGATCTGGCGGCCGCGCTCCGAAAGCTCGAAGACCAGGATCGGCTCGTCAGCCTGGGCCTCCTGAGCGCGTCGGTGGCGCACGAGATGAACACGCCGCTGGCGGTTCTTCACGGCTCGATCGAGAAGTTGGAAGAAACGCTCGCCGATCCCGCCGCCGCTGCCGGCCCTCAGACTTTGGAGCGGCTCCAGCGCATGAAGCGCGTCACGGAGCGGCTCCGCATTATCAGCGCCAGCCTCCTCGACTTCGCCCGCCCGCGCAAGGACGATCTGGAACCCGTCGCGCTTCGCCCGATTATCGAGGAAGCCTGGAGCCTGGTTGCGATCGACGAGAAAGCCGCGGCGGTGCACTTTGACAACGAGGTCGGCGAGGCGGTCCGCGTGGTGGGGAATACGCCGAGGCTGATTCAAGTGTTCGTGAATTTGCTGCGCAACGCGCTGATCGCGATCGAATGGGAAGGCCCGCGAGCCGTCACGGGCAGCATTCAAGTCAGCAGCCGGCCAATGGAGCGGCACGGCAAGCAACTGGAATCGATCACCGTCGAAGACAACGGCCGCGGAATCCCCGCCGATGTGCTGCCCGAGATCTTCGACGCGTTCGTTTCAACGCGGTTGGATGCAAAGGGGACGGGGCTCGGGTTGACCGTCGCCGAGGGAATCATCACGCAACACGGAGGCTCCATCAGCGCCGCAAATCGGCCCGAGGGGGGGGCCCGCTTAGAGATTTGCCTGCCGGCGGCGTAGGCCGGTTTCTATCGCAAGAGAAACGGCGCGGCCCACAAGGGCGAATTCGAGGAATTCCAGCTGGTTACCTGTGCACCGTTTATGCCCTACCGCAACTCACCAGCAAAGAACCGCGAACAGCCTGTCCGTTACGGGAAGTGAGCGGATCTCACCCATACCGACAGCGCCCAATAAAACCTCGCGTCCGTCAAGGAAGCGGACATCATACTGCGCACACCCGCCGCCTCGTGGATCGCTTTCGCTTGTTAGTTGAGGGCCTTGAATAAATTGTCCTCAGGTTACCTGTGCACCGTTTCCGCCCCATCCTCTCGAAGAACCGCGAGCGTGAGCGAGCGGGTGCCCTGAAAGCATCCTCTCGAAGAACCGCGAGCGTGAGCGAGCGGGTGCCCTGAAAGCATCCTCTCGAGGAACCGCGAGCGTGAGCGAGCGGGTGCCCTGAACTTTTGGGGTGGGGTTGTCGGGGGCCGCTCACTCACGTTCGCGGTTCTTCGAGAGGAGCAGGGGCC
>JAYVTO010000177.1:0-27425 GCA_043788745.1 Acidobacteriaceae bacterium | reverse complement strand
GGCCCCTGCTCCTCTCGAAGAACCGCGAACGTGAGTGAGCGGCCCCCGACAACCCCACCCCAAAAGTTCAGGGCACCCGCTCGCTCACGCTCGCGGTTCTTCGAGAGGATGCAGTGGTCTTGCCCGAAATCGACTACCTGGGCTGCTTAGGTTTTGATGTCTTTTGGGCGGCGCGTCTCGCTATGTCGACTCCTTCGCGTTACTTGGGCGGTACCTTTGTGTTGAGTTCTTCGAACCAGTTGAGGACTACGTTGATCTGCGTGGGAATCGCCCGCGGATCGAGGCGCTGGACGAGCAGGCGTTTACCATCGGCGGAGACGTCGTAGCCGGGATGGATTCCGCCGCGGCCGTAGGCTGCGGGCAGATCGAAGAGTTTCCTGGCGTTTCCTGCGGAAAGCGCCGGGGCCGTGGTAATACCGGCGAGGTAGAACCCGTCGCCCCGGCGGAAGTAGATCTCTTTGCCGTCCGGCGACCATTTTGGCTCACTACCGCCTTCCGTCGATACTGCAACGCCGTCTTCGGGATTTGCGACGGAGCGGATATAGACTTCCTCCCGACCGCTTTCGTCCGACACATACGCCAGGGTCTTGCCGTCCGGTGAATACTGGGCTCCGAACTTGCCGGCTTGCGAAACGAGGTAGGGCTTGGTGGTTCCATCCGGCGCTAGCGTCCACAGGTCACCACTGGTTCCCTGAAAGCGTTCGCTGTAAATAATCGTGCCATCCGGTGCCTGCGACATCGGCTGTTGAGGACCTTTTCGCTTCAGCAACTGCTTGGCTTGTCCGCCGCTCGACGACATCGAAAACAGTTCCCAATCGCCGGTACGGTTCGACGCGAAGATCACCTGCTTGCCGTCGCGGCTCCAGATCGGATACCCGTTTACGCCGTCGCCATCCAGCGTCATGCGAGTGCGAATTCCGCGACGCACGTCTACCATCCAGATGTCGGTGCCCTCCTGCCGGACCACGCGCGTGCCGTCCGGCGAAAGCGTCGGGTCTACCGACGGCGTCGCCTTGTCGGCGAGGGGCGTGAAGACGCCGGCGCGGTCTACCCAACCCAGGATCCCGAACGAGCTATCGCCAGGCACATAGGCCAGCGTTCCCGTGTTCGAAACAGCGAACCAGGAACGGCTGTTGCCGTACTTGTAGAGAGCGCCCTCAATGACGTAGGTTTGTGCGCGCACAGGGCTGGGACGATTGGGGTCAAACGGTGCCGCCATGACGCCATTGAACGTCGAAACCAGGATGTGTCCGGACGCGCGTCCCGAGGGCACGTACACGCAGCCATTCCAGGAAGGCAGGTAACTTGCGAATTTTCCCGTCGCCGGATCGAGCAACGACGCCCCAAGCGGCTCCGCACCGGGCCCGCCGTAGATCGTGAAAAAGATCTTCTTGCTCCCAGGAATGGACTGCGGCCAAACATGCCCATAGCCTTTGTCCGCGCCGTCCGGTTCGGTAAGAGCCTCAGGTTTGCCTCCGGAGGCCGGAATGCGCAGGATCCCGGAAGAGATCTTCGACACATACAAGATCGAATCGTCGCTGCCCCAAGCGGAACCCATCGAAAGAAAGGATGCATCGGCGATCGCGGTTGGTATTCCTCCAGCGCGCGCGACGGTGTTCAACTTCCCCTTGGCAAGAAATCCGATGCGGTTGCCGTCGGGAGAGAGGGACGGTTGACGCGCTCCGTCGGTGCCGGGAATCAGTTTGGATTCGAAACTACTGAGATCGCGGACGTATAGCTGCGAGAGGCCATCGGTGTCTCGGGCGATGTAGGCGATGATGCGGCCGTCGGTCGAAATCGCGGGCGCGTCGACCAGCACCAGGCCGGCCGGCATCGCGATCGCGAGTCGCGTGACTTGCGCCGGTGCCGATGGCCTCATGCTTGTTGCGATCCAGTAGGCGCCGAGCGCAGTGGCGGTGATGAGAGTCGCGAGTGCGGCGAGGCGGGTCCAGGCCAGGGCTTTCGTCGTGGCCACAGTCGTGGCCACAGGTGTGGGCGCCGGTGTGGCTTCGAAGGGATCGTCGATCGAGAGACGTGCGTCGCCGATGTCGCGCATGCGGAGCTTAGGATCTTTGCGGAGACAGCGTTCGATGAGGCGGCGGATGTGAGGAGGTGTGTCTTTGGGGAGCAGCGTCCAATCGGGCTCGCGCGTGATGACGGCGGCGAGCAGGTCGCTGACGGTTTCGCCGCCTCCGAAGGGCGAGCGTCCGCTGAGCATTTCGAAGAGTACGACGCCGAAGGACCAGATGTCGGCGCGGCGGTCCACGGGTTTGCCGCGGGCTTGCTCGGGGGACATGTAGGCGGCAGTGCCCATGATCATGCCCGCTTGGGTCGCAGCGGCCATGGTCATGGTGGGGGAGTTCGCGGCGTCGGGGTCGGGATCCCCGCCGTGACCGGCGGGGTTCGGTGCTGACGCCAAGCCGAAGTCGAGGACTTTGACCACGCCTTCCGGCGTGACCATGATGTTGGCCGGTTTCAGGTCGCGGTGGGTGATGCCTTTGTCGTGGGCGGCTTCGAGGGCTTCGGCGATTTGCCTGGCATAGTGGAGGGCGGTTTCGAGCGGCACGGGGACTGGCAGGGTTGAACCTGTCACCAGTTCCATGACGAGGGCGCGGGTTTCGTGGGTGGGTCCGCTCCCTGACGGTCGCGGTTCGGTGCTGACTTCGAGGCCGTAGATTTGCGCGATGTGCGGGTGGTTCAGCGAGGCGAGGACTTTGGCTTCGCGTTCAAAGCGAGCGAGACGGGTGGGGTCGTCCGCCATCGCCGCGGGGAGGACTTTGATGGCGACTTCGCGGTCGAGCTTAGTGTCTTTGGCGCGATACACTTCGCCCATGCCTCCGGCGCCGAGGGGCGAGAGGATTTCATAGCAGCTAATGCGGGTACCGGCGGCGAGAGGCATGGGCGTCCCACGATTGTATCGTGCGGTCATGATTCCGGGCCTAAGAAGCACAGAAAAAATCTCAAACCGCCCCTCCCCCCCCGCAAAGAACCACGAACGGAGTGAGCGGACGACTATAACCCCGCTGTAAGCGTTGGGATCATCGCACCCAAATTGAGTTTGACCTGTACCCAGCTTGCGGCCGGGCCGGATGCGGAAATCTTCTGGCGGAATGTGGTGCAGAATCCCTTCTACCGGCCCGTGAAACAGCAGTTGACCGTGCGCATGGACGCAGCCCTCGTGGCCTGGTTGCGACGGCAAGGCAGGCTATCAGACCAGGCTCAACAAAATAATCCGCCGAGCGATGCTTCGGGATATCGGAAAAAGCGCTTGGCCAGTGCCTTGCGCACGAGTTTCTTCCGAACGGATGCGCTCCTCGCGGGTTGGTCTTCGAGCCGGAATCAGTCGGACGATTTCGTCTCTGTCTTCTTGGCGGACAGTATGAGCGACGACAATTATGGCCACGTCGCCAACCAATCCAATCGCCCGCCAGCGGTCTTCTCCGGCTCCGTCGCTGCGATCCTGTTCGAACAGCGCAAACGGATCTTCAGTTTGTCATGACGAAGGCTTGCGCGGTTTGCTAGCCTTATCTCTTCATGAGTCAGGCTGCGCCTACTGAAGCCCACGAGCTTCTCAAAACCCCTTTGAACGCCGTCCATCGCCAGATGGGTGCCCGTATGGTCGATTTCGGCGGCTGGGATATGCCAGTGCAATACTCCGGCCTGATGGACGAGCACAAGACGGTGCGCACGGCGGTGGGACTTTTCGACGTCTCGCACATGGGCGAGATTGAGGTCCGCGGGCCGCAGGCGCTCGACCTCGTCAACTACATTTCGACCAACAATGCGGCCCAGCTGAAGATTGGTCAGGCACAGTACGGGGGATTGCTGTACGACACGGGTTGCTTCGTCGACGACATCCTGGTGCACAAGGTCGCGGACGATTCGTTTTTTCTGTGCGTAAATGCGTCGAACCAGGACAAGGACTATGCGCATATCGCTTCCTACGCGTCGAGGTTCGATGCGGAAGTCGAGAACGCCGGGCCGAAGTACGCGCAGATTGCGGTACAGGGTCCGATGGGACCGGCGACGCTGCAGAAGCTGACGAAGACGGAACTCGTGCCGATCAAGTATTACCACTTCTCCGACGGCTCAGTTGCTGGGGCGCAGGCGCGCATCGCACGTACGGGATATACGGGCGAAGATGGCTTCGAGATTTACGTCGCACCATCGGAAGCCCCGCGCATCTGGGGCGAGCTGATGAAAGCGGGCGAAGAATTCGGCATCAAGCCGGCGGGCCTGGGCGCGCGCAATACGCTGCGGCTTGAGGCGAAGATGGCGCTGTATGGCCACGAGATCGATGCGAGCATCACGCCGCTGGAGGCGGACCTGGGGTGGATCGTCAAAATGGACAAAGGCGATTTCGTCGGGCGCGGAGTTCTCGAAAAGCAACTGGCTGCGGGCATCCAGCGTAAGCTCGTGGGCTTTGAAATGACGGCGCGCGGCATCGGGCGCGACGGCTATGAGGTCCATATCGACGGCAAGCCGGCGGGCTGGGTGACCAGCGGCGGCCCGGCGCCGACGCTGAACAAGAATATTGGCATGTGCTACGTGCCGGTTGACAAGGCTCAGGTGGGCCAGGTAATCCAGGTGATTGTGCGGGAACAGCCCGTGGATGCAATCATCGTGGCGACGCCGTTTTACAAGCGGCCAAAGGCAGCGTAACCATTTACAAGCGGCCTTGAGGCCGACCCAAAGAAGGACGATTTTGTATGAGCACTTATCCAGAGAATTTCCGTTACACGAAAGAACACGAGTGGGTCATGGTTGCCGACGGCGTAGGTACGATTGGGATTACGTTCCACGCGCAGAGCGAACTGGGCGATATCGTGTACGTCGATCTCCCCAAGCCGGGCACGAGTATTGAAGCCGGCAAAACGATTGGCAGCGTGGAATCGGTAAAGGCGGTCTCCGACGTCTATTCGCCGGTTTCGGGCGAGATCGTGGAAGCCAACCATCTGCTGACGGCGTCTCCGGAAAAGTTGAATGAAGATCCGCATGGGGCGGCGTGGCTTGTTAAGATCAAGTTGTCGGCAGCGGACGAAATAAAAACGCTGATGTCGTCCGCCGACTATCAGAAATACATCGGAGCGGAATAGCGATCCGAGCCGTGCTTCGGCTGGGGCATCGCGTCTTCTCTCCGGTCGAGCAGGCCTTGCGGGACCTGTTCTCCAGCGGAGTTGGAATTTACCCTTGCGATACCTACCGAAGTCTGAACTTGAGCGTCGCCAGATGCTGGCCACGCTCGGATTGAATAGCATCGAAGACGTCTACGCGCACCTCCCGGCCGACGTTCGTCAAAAGGAGCCCCTCAAGATTGAGCCGGGCAAATCCGAATACGACATCGTCGACTACTTCAAGGCGCGCGGCGCGGAGAACGCCACCGGCTACGCGAGCTTCCTCGGCGCGGGAGTGTACAACCACTTCCGCCCGGTGATGTGCGATGTGGTGGTATCGCGCGGCGAGTTCCTGACGTCGTACACGCCGTATCAGGCCGAGATCGCGCAGGGGACGCTGACGACGATCTTCGAATTCCAGACGATGATCTGCCAGTTGACGGGCATGGACGTCGCGAACGCGTCGATGTACGACGGCTCTTCAGCGGTTCCGGAGGCGGCGCTGATGGCGATGCGCGCGACCGGGCGTGATCGCGCGCTGGTTGCGCGGTCGGTGCATCCGGAGTACCGCGAAGTGCTTTCGACGTACGCGAAGTTTCAAAACCTGCCCGTGGCTGAGTTCAGCTACGACAAAGAGACCGGCTTGGTGAACCTCGCCGATCTCGAAAAGAAGATCAACAACAAGACGGCATGCGTGATTGTGCAGTCGCCTAACTTCTTTGGCGGCGTGGAATCGCTGCAGGCGATTGCGGAGATCACGCACAGGCATGGCGCGCTGTTGGTGGTTGCATTTACGGAAGCGGTTTCGCTGGGCCTGATTGAGCCTCCGCGCGAGGCCGATATTGTCATCGGCGAGTTGCAGAGTTTCGCGATTCCGCCGAGCTACGGCGGTCCGTTTGTGGGCATCATCGCAACGAAAGAAAAGTTCATCCGGCAATTACCGGGTCGACTGGTGGGCGAGACGAAGGATACGGAAGGACGCAGGGCGTTTTGCCTGACGCTCGCGACGCGCGAACAGCACATTCGCCGCGAGAAGGCGACGTCGAACATTTGTACGAATCAAGCGCTGATCGCGTTGATGGCGACGGTATATATGAGCGTCTATGGCAAGGAGGGTCTGCGCGAATTGGCTTCGCAGAATTTGTCGAAGGCGCATTACCTCGCTTCGAAGCTAACGCTGAAATTCAAAGCGCCGTTCTTCAATGAATTTGTGGTTGAAGGCAATGGCCGATCAGCCGATCGCGTAAACAAGGCACTGCTGAAGAAAAAAATCGTGGGTGGCTTGCCACTCAAGAAATACTATCCGGAGCTCGGCAACACGATGCTGGTTTGCTGCACCGAAATGACAAAACGCGCCGATATGGACGCGTTCGCGCAGGAGTTTGCGACGCCGGCGAAGACGAAGGAAACCATCGAGACCGGAGGCGTCAACTAACATGATCCGCAAAGTTCGCTCACACATCTCGCAGAACGAATCGCTGCTGTTTGAAATGAGTTCGCCCGGCAAGAAGGGCTATCAACTGCCCGATCTCGACGTTCCCGCGGTTGATCCGCGGGAGGCGTTGGGCGCGGCGAATACGCGCGCCGAGATCGAAGATTTTCCCGAAGTCAGCGAAGTGGAAGTGATCCGGCACTTCACGCGGTTGTCGACGTGGAACTACGCGATCGACCTCGGTCTCTACCCGCTGGGCTCTTGCACGATGAAGTACAACCCGCGCGTCAACGAGTTGGTTGCGCGCACGGAGGGCCTGGCGTGGGCGCATCCGTATCAGCCCGAATCGCTGTCGCAGGGCGCGATGGAAGTGATGGCTGTGCTCGAGCGCGCGCTCGCCGAAATCACGGGCATGGACGCCGTGACGCTACAGCCGGCCGCCGGAGCCCAGGGCGAGATGACCGGCATCATGCTGATTCGCGCGCTGCTTGAGTCGCGTGGCAATCCGCGCAAGAAGATCATTATTCCGGATTCCGCGCATGGCACCAATCCGGCGACGGCCGCGATGACTGGCTACGAAGTCGCAAATCTGAAGTCGAACGAGCGCGGCATGGTCGACGTCGAGGCGCTGGCCGCGATGGTAGACGAAGAAACCGCGGCGTTGATGGTGACGAATCCCAACACCGTCGGCGTGTTTGAAGAGAACATCGCGAAGGTCGCGCAGGTGCTGCATGACAAGGGCGCGCTGATGTACATGGACGGCGCGAATATGAACGCGCTGGTCGGCATAACGCGGCCCGGCGATTTCGGCGTCGACGTGATGCACCTGAATTTGCACAAGACGTTTTCGACGCCGCACGGCGGCGGCGGACCAGGGTCCGGCGCAGTGGCGGTAAAAAGCCACTTAGAGCCGTTTCTGCCGAAGCCGCGCTTGATCCGCGTGAAAGACGCGTGGTCGTGGAATTACAAGCTGCCGCAATCCATCGGCCGCGTGAAAGCGTTCTACGGAAACTTTGGCGTGCTGGTTCGCGCGTTGGCCTACATCATGGCGCACGGCGGCGACGGACTGCCCCGCGCCACAGGCGATGCGCTGCTGAACGCGAACTACATCCGCAAGGGGCTGGAGCCTTACTACGACATCGCCTACGACGCGCCGTCGATGCACGAATGCGTGTTCTCGGACGATCGCCAAGCGGCGAAGGGCGTCCGCACGGGCGACATCGCGAAGCGTTTGATCGACTACGGCTTCCATCCGTACACGGTGAGCTTTCCGCTGATCGTGCACGGCTCGATGATGATCGAGCCGACGGAGACGGAGAGCAAGCAGGAGATCGATCTGTTTATCGACGCGATGATCTCGATCGCGAAAGAGATTGAGACCGATCCGGAGATGGTGCTCAAGGCTCCGCATTCGACGCGCACCACGCGGGTGGATGAAGTGATGGCAGCGCGCAGGCCGGTGGTCCGGTGGCGTCGCGAGTCGACGGCAAGCAAAGCGGCGGACTAAACGAACTCTGGACGTACGCGTTATTGCAACGGCACCTGCGCGCCCATTGTGTCGAAGCGAACCACCCGAGTCTGGCTGAACTGAGCCGTTCCAAACTGCACCGGATTCTGACACAAGCCGAGATCCGGCCCCACAAGATCCGTTATTACGTGGAGCGCCGCGATCCTGAGTTTGAAGCGAAGATGGTCACCGTCCTGCACGTTTATAAGGAAGTGGAGATCGTCAACGCGGGCTGGGCGGAAGGTACGTTGAAAGAACCGACCGTGGTGACCATCTCCTATGGTGAGAAGCCCGGCATTGAGGCGCTGGCAACAACCACGCCGGATCGACCGCCAAAGCCCAATGAGTTCGCCAGTCATCTGCGGGATTACGAGTACAAAAGGCTGGGAACGGTATCGCTACTGGCTGCCCTGGATCTGCATACGGGCCGCGTCACGGAGATCGTCAGCGACCATCACGCCAGCGCGGACTTCATCGCCTTGCTAGGGAAACTGGACCAGACCTATCCGCCGCAAGTCCGGATTCGCATGCTGCTCGATAACCACTCCGCGCACATCCCGAAAGAAACGCAAACCTGGCTGAATCTTCACCCCCAACGCTTCGATTTCGTCTTCACGCCCAAGCATGGCTCCTGGCTAAATATCATTGAAACCATGTTCAGTAAAATGGCCCGCGGCATGCTCCGCGGCATCCGTGTCACCAGCAAGCAGGAGCTCATCGACCGCATCCATCAGTACTTCGTAGAGGTCAACGCGGACCCAGTGATCTTTCGCTGGAAGTACAAAATGGATGAGATCAGCATTGGATAGCTATGTCAAGAACGACCATCTGGAAACCTCTAAACTCCCTGAACGCCCAATTCGGCTAATGGGTGTGCCGGAGTGCGCCTGCACACCAACAAACCCAACTTCGAATGTCAGTAAGAGCGGTCCGCTTACTGCGCGGCCCACTAGAACCGATGGGTGGAAATTCGTCCTCAGGTTACCCGTGCACCGTTTCCGCGGTTTCCGCGACTAGTATTCTTCCCAGGATTCGCTGGTCCCGTTTCCCCGTTCCGTTTCCCCGTTCCCCCATGACGGCTCCGGGCGACCGGCACCGCGCAAGCTAATAGGCGCGAAAAGGATCGAACGGAAACGCGGGCACCGAGGCCCCCTACGAGCGGCCGGAGTGGTCGACCGAGAAACCGATCTGTGTCAAAGTTGAACGATGACGCAAACGCCAGCTAAGCGGAGACTTGTCGTGTTCGGAGTCGTGGCAGTCTCGCTGCTACTTTGCGCACCGATGACAGGCCAGCCCCGCGAGATTCTCATCATCCGTCATGCCGAAAAGCCCGTAAGTGCAGACTCCCCGAACTTGACGGCGAGAGGATATGCACGCGCCGCTGCGTTAGTGCAATTCTTCTCTGCGTCATTCGATACACCGGATTATCTATTTGCCACGCAGGTATCCAAACGTAGTAATCGCCCTGTCGAGACTGTGACTCCCCTGGCCACCGCCCTACATCTGGGTTTGGACTCTACCGTTGCCGACGCCGACTACGCATCGCTCGCCCAAGAGATCCTGACAAACCCAAAGTACGTGGGGAAACTGCTAATCGTCTGTTGGCATCATGGGAACATCCCCGCGCTTGCTAAAGCCCTTGGCATCGTCGATCCGCCCGAGACTTGGCCCGACTCCGTTTTCGATCGCATTTGGCGGATTCGATACGGTAATAGCGGCACCACGTTGGACAATTTTCCGCAACGGCTCCTGTTCGGTGATTCGCAAGAATGAGTTCCCCGTAAGAGAAGAATAGCGTGGTCCTGATGTGAAAATTGGTCCTCAGGTTACCTGTGCACCGTTTCCGCCCCCGCCGTTTCCGCCCCGTTGCCGCCCTAATCCGGAGTCTAGGGTGGCGGAATCCGACGCCAAGCCGTGAGCCGTCAGGATGGCGCTCTAAACGGCAAGGCCGGTTCCTTTCGCCACTTGCGCCAGGTCGACCATGCTGTGAACCGGCAAGATGAGCACCGAGCGCTTTTCAGAATCGGCTTGCCACCAACCTCCGGATGCTTCGGCCTCAATCGACTTTCAGAACCATCAGACTAGAAGTATGCAGATCCGCGAATACCTGCTGTCGCTACCTGAACGAGTGATCCGGTCGGCTTCGGCCGTAGCCGGAGGCCTCCTCCGAGAACTCGGGGACGCTACTCTGCCCGCTGGAGTCCGCCGTACGCGACTCTACCGCACGATGGTATTGCGTACGCTGCGCTTCCTGATCGAGCAGGTTGGCCAGGTGGAAGGCACCTTCCCCGAAGACGGCAAGCTGGCTTCGAACTTCCTGCTGCAACGCGCCGCCGGTGACGGGATCGATCTGCTTTCTCTGCTCACCTTCCACGCGTCGCCCGTTTGGGTGATGGCCGCGCTCGCCGATCTCTCCGGCACTGGCCGCCAGTTGATCGACGAGATCTCGGGGGCGCTCAAAGCCGAGGGCCTGCTCGACAAAGACGCCCGCTTTGAAACTGTTGACCAAATGCTCGACGGCCTGGAGCGCAGCGCCGGACGCGTCGCCGAAGCCATCAATGCGCCTCCGCTTGACGTCAAAGCGCTCCGCAAAGAATGGGACGCGCTCCAAGCCGATGTATCGAGCATCCCTGGAATGAATGTGCCGCCCGCCGAAGTCCTCGCCGGGCAGTGGCGCGCGCTTACCGAAGAGGCCGCGGCGCAGAAGCAAAGCGTGTTCCGCTTCTCGAGCGCGATGGCCGTTTCCGCCATCGCGGACCTGCCGCAGAATCTCTGGTGGCTATCGAGGGCAAGCGCAAAGGCAGCGCAAAAAACCGGAGCGTTTTTCGCCGCGCCGCTGCTCGTGCACTACAACGATACTCTCAGCCAGATTCAGGGGGAAGGCTTCCTGGCATTCTGGTCGCGCCAATTCACGCCGTACCTCAGCGCTGCCGCCATGCAGTTTTCACCAAAAAAGGAATCGTTGACCGAGCGCTGGCTCCGCAAGGCGTCGACGGCTACAAAGCGCTAAGCGGATGCGTCTCGCTGCCAAGCCAAATCGTCCGCGTAACGAACTCGCCGGGAGGCAGGCTGGTTAGACGTGGAGTCAGAATCAACAGCGTCTCCGTCTTGTCCTCGTTGCGTGTGTTCTGGCGCAGAAACGGAATTCGGCTGATCCCTGGAATGCCCTCCGTTGACCCGCTTTCGTTCAACGTCATCAGCCCGGCGACCACCACGCAATCGCCTTGTTTCAGCCTCACCTTGCCGGTGAATTTTCGCGTCGAAATCACCGGAATTCCGTTCGGCGCACCGTTGCCCAGAACTTTGAATTCGCTTTCGATCTCGAGCGACACCTCGTCCTGCCCATGGACCGTCGGCGTCACCTTGATCACGACGCCGAGATCTTCGAAGTTGAACGTCGGCGGCGGACTGAACGACTGTCCGGCGACCGTCGACGACGATGTGCCGCCGATATAGACATTTGTTGCCACCGGGTACTTGTCGCCAACATGAAATGAAGTCGGCAAGCCATCGGTCGCGACCATGCTGCTCTTCAAAACGGAGACCGACGAAGAATCGCTTTTGTTCGCAAACAGCCGCGCCGACGCGATCCCAAGCCCTAGAAAAGTTTTGCCGCCGCCGAACGTCAGGAAGTTCGTGAATCCCGCTGGCGGACCCGCAAACGCGGCGAACGCCGTCTTACCAAAATTGATGAGGGGCGTTGCGCTTTGCAGATTCACCCCGGCGCTCAACGACGAAGACCGGCTGACGCCCACAATCTCGACATCGAGCGAAATCTGCGAGCGATACCGCGCCATGTCCTCAAGCAGCCGCTTGGCGGCCACCGCCTTGGTGACCGAATCGCGAATGAAAATCAGCTTTCGCTTGGGATCCACTGTAATCCGCCGGATCTCGAAAATCTGTTGGACGATCGCCACCAGTTCCTGCGCATCCTGCACCGACAACCGCTGCGGAATCTCGAGCGCCATCGCCATCGTCGACTGCAGTTCCTGGCGCTTCTGCGCTGTATCCCGCGCCACGATCATTTTGGTCTCTGAGATCGGCGTCGCGAAGGAGTTGGTCGCTGTCTCTAGAATCCGTAGCGCATCCAGATGGTTCACTTCGGTCACCCGAAACCGAATCGGAGGCGGCGGCTGATAGTCGCGATCGAAGATCACTTCCAAGCCGAACGCGGCGCAAGTCTTCTCGAAAAGCTCCTTCGCCTCACCTTGCAGGTCGAAATCCTTCACCCCAGGCGTCGCTCGCAGCGTGGGCGGCGGCAATGCGATCCGCGCCTCGGCAATTTCGCGGGAACTGATATCGCCGGTGATGCCGCTCCAGCGTCCGTCGTCCTCGCGATCGGGGGGCAGGATCGTGGTCTCGCGGCCCAGCACCGGCGCGGAGCGCAAAAGCGCCGTCCGCTGCGCCCGATACTGCGCATTCGCGGGCTCAAGGGCGAGAGCCCTCGTATAGAGAAGATATGCTTGCAGGCTATCCCCTGCTTTTTGAGCGAGCTGCGCCTGCTCAAACGCCTGCGAGCCAGGTCCACCAGCAAACGCCGCCGTGGCCCAAAGCGTCAGAATGCAGGCAAGTTTCTGCTTCACAATAGGTTGACGCCAAACGAAGCCAGTTCGTGGAATCGATCTTCCGGACGCGCCCGCCTACCGGATAAACTCTTGGGACGATTCCGCCGATAGCTTCCCAAGGAGCGCTACATTTCCAATGGCAAGTTTTGCGCCGACCCGGCCGCTGTTCTCCCCGTCCGTCCCCCAAACCTATGAAGAATTGGGTATTTCCCAGTCTCTAGTGATGGATCTGATGCTGCGGCGAATGCTGATCGAGGGCTACTGCAACCTGCAGAACCTCGCCCGTGCCCTGCACCTTTCCGTTCCCGTGATCGACGTCGTGTTCCGCCACATGCGCCAGCAGCAAATGGTGGAAGTAAAGGGCATGGTAGGCAACGACTACAACTTCACGCTGTCGCAAGCGGGCAAGACCCTGGCCGCGGAACGCTTTCAGATCACCCAGTACGCCGGAGCCGCGCCCGTCTCGCTAAAGGATTATCAGGCCGCGACCAAGGTCCAGTCCGCAAAAGTCCAGGTCGACCGCAGAACCCTGCGCAACGCATTTTCCGACCTGATCGTATCCGATCGCTTACTCGATCAGCTCGGCCCCGCGATCATTTCCCAGAATTCGATCTTCGTCTATGGGCCCACCGGCAACGGCAAGACTAGCCTCGCCGAACGCATGCTCCGCGTCTATGGCGACGCCGTGCTCATCCCGTACGCCGTCGAGGTCGACGGCCAGATCATCAGTCTCTACGACCCCGTCGTGCACCAGCCGATTGAGATGGACGATCCCGACATCGATCCCCGCTGGTTGATGTGCCGCCGCCCCTGCATCGTCGTCGGCGGCGAACTCATCCCCAGCATGCTCGAACTGCGCCTCGACGAAGCCTCGGGAATCTACGCCGCGCCGCTGCAAATGAAGGCGAACAACGGCATCCTCATCATCGACGACTTCGGTCGCCAGTTGATGTCCCCCCGCGACCTTTTGAACCGCTGGATTGTGCCGCTCGATCGCAAGGTCGACTATCTGACCCTGCGCTACGGCGTCAAGTTCCAGATCCCATTCGAACTCATGGTTGTGTTTTCCACCAACCTCGAACCGTCGGATCTCGCCGACGAAGCGTTCCTGCGCCGTATTCACAACAAGATCTATATTGAGGCCGTGGACGCGGTGTCGTTCGACCAGATCTTCGGCCGCGTCGTGCAGGCCCGCGGCATTCTCGCCGAGCCCGACTCCGCCGAGTATCTCCGCAAGCTCTGTCTGCGCGAAGGCCGGACGGAACTGCGCGCCTGCTATCCGGGCGATATCTGCAATATTCTGGCTTCGATCGGCCGCTACGAAGGCCGTCCGCCCCGCATGACCAAGCCCGATCTCGAACGCGCGGCCTCGCTCTACTTCGCCAAGGGCTAGCGGAATCGAGAGGGGGGGTAAATCCGACCAGGCGAACTTTCATCGAACGGCACATCGCCCAACGGGGCCGGGCTCTCGCAGCAAAGAACCCCGAACGGAGTGAGTGGATCAACCAGCCGCTAAGTCTTACGCCCCGCCCGTCGTCCGCCAACCAGCGGCAGACTCACCAGCGCCGACACCAGCAGTGCCACAACAAACCAAATTGCGGTCTTGAACCCGCTCTCGCCGTCGAAGCTCGACTTCGGGTTCAGGAACAGCGCCCAGAACGCGAATCCCAGCGTAAACACGCACCACAACGGAAATAGAAACCGCAGCTTTCCGGTCACCGCCAGCAGCGTCACCAGAAGCCCCACGATGCTGATCGACAGAATCCACGAACTCAACGCCGGCCCCCGCCATGGCATCACGTCGATCTGAAAATTCGTAGCGCCCCACGTGACAATGGCCAGCCCCAGAAAGAACAGGCAAAGCGCCAAATGAAACAGGTAGCTGAGTCCACGCAAAACGCGCCCGGCAACGTGCAAGTGAGATCCTCCCGGCGAAATCGAAACTGAATTATAACAAGGTGGGGATTGCTCAGCTGCTTGTGAGACTTCTGACTCGGCCTACAGCGTTTTCAGGCGCCTCTTACGGAAGTCTGTTGTTGGGGAAAGGGTTTCCGTAAGAGGCGCTGTCATCAGTTGATCCCACACTATCAGCGGACCTCAAAGAACATGCCCACTTTGGGATGAATGCCTAGAATCCCGTGGCGGACCCCTCGCTACGGCGTTCAAGTCGCTGCTTTCGTGAATACCTGCCACCAATCTTCGGCGGACGACGCTCTCGATCGACGCATCGACGAACAAATGGACCTCTAACGCGCGCAACTCGCAGCACCCGGCCTCTCCATTGCGGTTATCAAAAACGGAAGCGTTATCAACGCCAAGGGCAGCGGCGTCGCAATGGGCGCTGCGCAAGCAGCGCTAGGGAAAAGGAGACCCAATGGACCCGCAGCAAATCTTCGGACTCGCAAACGCCTTTGGCTCCTCCTGCCCCTCGGCATGCGCAAGAGCACCTTTCGTCCGTTACTCGCAATGACCTATCCGCTCGCTCTCGGCCACCACCCCAAAGATACAGTCGTTCGTCCCTACCGCTTCTCTTCGCGGTGCTCGCAATTCCGTCGCGAACATGGCTTCGCGTGCTGGGCCCCATGCTCCGTTAGCGCCCCACCGTTGCCGCTACTGCTGCTTCTTCGCCGGAGGCACCTCGCCCTTGCGCATCAGCGTCGGTATCTTGCGCTTCGGCTCGCCTTCCACCTTCTCCGCCGTCTTCTTCTCTTCTTTCTTTTCTTCCGGAGTGCGCATCGCGTCGCGCTCCTGCTTCTCTTTTTCGATCTTCGCGCTGACGCCCTTCGCCCGATTCTCTAGATCCGCGCTCGACAGCTCGTGGCTGTCCTCCGCCGTCTCAATCGCCTGCTCCAGTGCAAATTTGTATCTCGGGAGATCCTTCGGGTTCGACTCCCGCATCTTACGCAGGGCGTCGATCATTTCTCTCTCCGCGTTCGCCACCGCAACAATCCCGGCATCGAGCGCAACCTTGCGCTTCAGCGCGTCGTCCGACACGGCATCAATCGCCTCGATGATCTTGGTGAAGTCTTCGAGCGTGTCGTGGATCAGCGCCGAGCGCCCCGCTTTCTCCTTCGCCAGAAAGGACTGGATCATATCCACGCGCAGCCGCGCAAACTCGATGTAGAGCTTCAGCCGCTCGTTCGGCTCCTGCACGAGGCGAATGCGATCCACCTCGTCCGCAGTTAGGAAGTCGCGGCTATTCGCCTGCCCGAATATCGGCCCGCACAGCACGAACGCCGCCGAGGCCAAGAACAAGAACCGCATGGGAAGTCTCACGATTCTAAATCACCTCACGCCTTCGCTCACTTCTTGGTCATGATCTCTTCGAGAAGATGCTCATGCGTCGCCGCCACTTTCTTGCGCGTTGCATCTATCGCATCGCGATCCTCAACGCCAGCCGTCTCCGAAAAACTCTGCAGGCGCCGCATCAGATCCCGCAACCGCAACTCCGCCGATTTGAAATGCTTCGGACTCTTCCGCGCGCTCTTGCCCGACGCATCGAGCGACTCCACGCAAATCACGACAGCAGCCTCAATCGACGAAAGATGCTCCTTCAGCTTCGTTGCGTCGCCCGCCGTCGAAGCCTCGCGCGCTTGCGCCAGTGAATCCGTCGCCAACTTCAACGCAAAGTCCGCCCGCCGTTCCGCATTCGCCTCCGCCATCACCGAATTCAAATCCGCGGCCAGCAGCAACGTCAGGAGGAGAATCATTTCTTGTGCAACTCCTGTTCCAGAATACGAAGACGCTGCCGCGCCTTAAAGTCCTCATCGGGATTCTTCCCGGTCGAGTTCGCCAGGTACTTCTTATAACTCTCAATCGCGGGCTTCACCTGCCGCAACTTATCGAGGACAATCGCCCGGAAATAGAAGTGCGGCGTCGTCTCCGCGTGCAACGCCCGAATCCGGTCGAGTGCGTTCAACGCCTCCGGATACTGGTCCGTCAACATCAATACGCCCGACAATTCACTCCACGCCTCCACCGAATCGCCCTTCAGTTGCGCCGCCGCAAAGAATTGCTGGGACGCCGGCACAAAGTTCCGCCTATCGCGGAGCGTTCGTCCATAGAACATCCGCAACGCGTAGTCGCGAGGCTCCGCCGCCACCGCCTGCCGCAGGAGCGGAAAGCCCTTCTCGGGCTGCTGTGTCGCGAGATACGCCTGCGCTAAAGCCAAACGCGTCGCGGGTGTCGGCGGCGCCGAAATCAAATACGGAATCGCCTCCGCCGCGCGACCCGTATCAAACAACAACACGCCCAGCCGCCCCGCCACCGCCGGATTCTTCTTGAACTGCTCGTAGACCGCGATCGCGTCCGCCCTCTTGCCGGCCTTCTCAAACTGCGAGCCCACCGTAAGCAAGCTGTCCTCATAAGCCGGATCCAACTCCGCCGCGCGACGGAAATGCGGAACGGCATCCGCGATTTTCGACTCGCGAACCAATGCCTGCGCTAATCCGAACTCAGCCGGCGCCGACTTCGCATCCGCGCCTATCGCCGCGCGAAATGCATCCGCAGCCCGCGCGTCGCCCGCCGCAAGCAACGCTTCGCCAAAATAATACCGAGGCCGGAACAGCACGGGCTTTTGCGCGCAAGCCGACTCCAACAGCACAACCGCCTCCGCCCCGCGCATCTCGCCAATCAACAGAATCCCGAGGTTCAACTGCGCCTCATACAACCCAGGCTTTAGCTCGAGCACCGTCTTGTACTCTGGAATCGCCGCTGCAGCCTTGCCCTGCAAGCTGTACGCGAGCGCAAGGTTAAAGCGCGCGCCGACGTCTTTCGCATTCGCCGCCACGGCTTTCTGAAACCACTGCACAGCCTCATCGAACTTCTGCGCGTCCAGCGCCTTCAGTCCCTCGGCCTGCGGATCAAGAGCCTGCCAGCAAAGCAGCAGAACCAGCCACAACATAATTCCATTATGAGCGCGTTATTGGGCGCTCGCGATCAGGCACCGGAATCGCTGGCGCAGCATCAGGCTGCCATCCGTCCGCACAAATTGTTCGAGCACACCGCGGACGGCCGATTCCACCGGCTCGCGCCCCAGGATCTGGACCGACCGCCGCGTCGGTCCAGCCGCCATCTGGCCCCGCAGCGCAAGTTCGATCGACTCCGAAACGAACTCGATCTCCATCTCATCCACCGTAAATGCGTGGCCCGTGAACGCCGCTTCCAACTCGCCAGGCAGCGATAGTGCGAACGGTCCGCGCCCCGACGGCTTCTTCGGAAACAGCGCCACAATCGCTTCGAAAATGTGCCGCTGGTCGCAATGCTCCCACGCCCAAACCACGGCGCAGGCCTTCTTCGCGACGCGGCACATCTCCGACGCCGCCCGCGCCGGATTGCCCGTAAACTGTAACGAGTTGATCGAAATCGCGATATCGAACTCGGCATCGCCAAACGGCAGCGCTTCCATATCGGCCACGCGCAAATCCGCGCCGGGTAGCCGTTGCGCGGCCTCCGCCAACAACGCCGGAGTCGCATCAATCCCCGTCACCGTTGCGCCGCGAGCCACCGCTCGCGCCATTGCGCCGCCGGATCCGCAACCCGCGTCCAGCAACTTCATCCCCGCGCCCACGTCCGCCGCGGTCAGTACGAGATCCCAGAACGGAGGCTCAATGCGCTCCGCCATCTCGGCCCACTCGGCCGCGCCTTCGGTCCACAGCCGGGCCTGTCTCCGCGCACTTTCACTCAAAACGGAATCAGGCACGAACTGCCTCCTCTTTCCTAAGAGCGGTAATCAGCAACGCGCTCAGCACCACCGCCACCGGACCGATCACGTTGTACCAAAGAAACGCAATCCCCGTGAATCGCGCCGCCGCGAAGATCGCGAACTGCCCGACGATCGTTCCCCAAAACGCCGCCGAAGGGCCGATTTGTTTAAAGAAAAACGCCAACACGAAGACACCCAGCATGCTGCCGTAGAACAGCGACCCCACGATGTTCACCTGCTCGATCAATGCGCCGAAGCTGCCTCCGCCGTAGCTCGCGAACAACACGGCGTAGATTCCCCAAAACACCGTCGCAATGCGCGCCGCAACCAAATAGCTGTAATCGCTTCCGTCTTTTTTCAAGAACCGGCGATACACATCCATCACACTCACCGTCGCGAGTGAATTGATCTCGCCCGAGATCGCCGACATCGCGGCCGTGAAGATTACACCAATAATCAAGCCCACAACGCCAACCGGCAAATAGTGCGTCACGAACGACAGAAAGATGTAATTCGTGTCATTCGAATACGCCGGATTCGCCGCCTTCGCCAGCTTCGTGGCCTCGGCGCGCGCCGCGTCGAACTGCTTCTGCGAACCGCGAAACTCATCGACCGCCGCCGACTTCGCCCCGGTATTCGATGCGCGTTCCGCCGCCACCAACTTCCGCGCCGCCACGGCTCGCGCCGTATGCGCCTTGTCGAACGCGCTCGTCACCGCGGCGTAGCCAGGCTGCTGCTCGATGCGCGCCTGCTCAATCGGATGGAACAACACCGGCGGCTTCTCAAACAGGAAGAACACGAAAACCATCGTCCCGATGAACAGAATGAAAAACTGCATTGGGATCTTCGCCATCGCGTTGAACAGCAAACTAAGCCGGCTCTGCCCAATCGACTTACCCGTTAGATAGCGCTGCACCTGGCTCTGGTCCGTGCCGAAATAGGCAAGCATCAGGAACATGCCGCCAATCAATCCGCTCCACACGTTGTAGCGCGAGTTCGGGTCGAAATGGAGATCAACAGCGTTCAGGCGTCCCGCCGCACCGGCAAGCGTCAGCGCATCGCCGAACTTGATGTCCGATGGCATCAGGTACAGCGCCATCCCCAGACACAAAATCAACGACGCGAAGATCACCATCATCTGCTGCACATCGGCGTGCGTCACAGCCTTGATCCCGCCCATCGTCGTGTACAAGACAACGAGGCCGCCCATCAGCATCGCCGTATACGTATCCGGCCACCCCAGAATTACGCTAAGCACAACCGCAGGTGCATACAACGCAATCCCCGCGCTCAGGCCGCGTTGAATGAGAAAGATTCCGCTCACCAGGGCCCGCGTCCGGCCATCGAACCGCTGCTCCAGAAATTCGTACGCCGTGTATACGCGCGTCCGATGGAACGCCGGAACTACCGTCGCCGACAGAATCACCATCGCCACGGGAACGCCAAAGTAAAACTGCACGAACCGCATGCCGTCGGTAAACGCCTGTCCCGTCGTCGAGATGAACGTGATCGCGCTCGCCTGCGTCGCCATGATCGAAAGCCCCATGGCGTACCACGGCATGGATTTGCCGGCGAGTAGAAATTTGCTGACGCTATCGGATCCGCGGCCGCGATAGAGGCCGTAGCTCACCAGCGCGATGATCCACGTAAAGAGAACAACCCAGTCGAGAGTCTGCATGTAGATTTAGGGAAGAAACGCGCGCGAAAACCAATAGAACAGCACGATCACGCCAACCAGCCAGACCAGCACAAACGCGTAGACCTTCGGCCAGGTTCCGAGGAACGGTGGCGGCTCGTCGATCACTTCCTTGTGCGGCTCTTCGGTCATGTGCCTCCTAGAGTACAACGCGGCGAAACGCTTTCAAATTTTGCCTAATTCCTGAGCGGCATTGTCGGCGATTCGGCTTCGATCGGACATTTCTCTCGAAGTCGGAGGCTGTGGACCAATGGGCTGCAACCCACTCACGAGCCAAGCGGAACATTTGCGCCTCGTAGAGCACGTGCTCGTCGCTGAATCCCTTGCGGTCAACTGATTGGTCGCTCATTGGTCGACTCCGAACTACTGCGCCTTGCCCGCGCTCAACATGTTTGCGAACAGCCGGTATGCCCCAGGAACTCCGGCTGGCAGCTCCCGGAACCACGAGTACGCGGAGAATACATACGCGCCCTTTCCGAGCCGCGTGTATAACGTCCCGCCCGCCAATGGCTGTTCGCCCGGATCGTTGGTCGTCCAAATCGTTTCGTACTTCGGATCCCACTCCGTCGCGAAGTACAACCCACGCTCCTGAATCCAGCCGTCGAAATCCTTCGACGTAATCTTGTTCGGCGTATTCAGCAGCGGATGCGCGGGCTTCAGAAACGTCACCGGAGCATCCTCCACCGTCACGCGATCGTTGCGGCCGATCTTAATTGGATACGGCCCCATGTTTGCCAAAATCTCCGCATCGCCCCCGAAGATCCTGCCGCCCTCCTGCACGTTGTACTGCACGATGAACGTCCCGCCCGCACGCACGTAGTCGTAAAGCCGCTCATAGTTCGAACGAATATCCGCGCGCGTATTGAACGCCCGCACGCCCGCCACAATGGCATCGAATTTCGATAAGTCGCCGCGCGCAATATCGTCCGAAGAAAGCAGCGTCACCTCGCAACCCATTTGCTTCAGCGCCGCCGGTATCTCATCCCCCGCGCCGACGATATAGCCGACGCGACGCGCCAGCGTCTTGATGTCCACGCGAATCACGTCCACTTCCGCCGCCGGCATCGTCGTCTGCGGCGGAATGTGTGGATATTGGATCACGTTCATCCCGACGCCGATCGTTTGCTCGCCGATCGTCGCCGACGCCCGCAACCGTCCGCGCGACTCCGCCGCCGGAGGCATCACTTCAAACGATACGCTTCGCTCTTCGCCGACGGTCTTTACTTCGAACGCTTGCGTCGCCGGCGTGATCGTCCAGCCCTGCGGCGCTTCGAGCTTCACTTCACCCTTCGCCGCGGTGTTCGCCTTCACCAACACCTCGACGCGTCGCGGCTTCGTGTCGGGAAACACCAGCGCGTGCTCCGCCAGATCCAGCGCCACCGGAGGCGTCACCACAAACGGACGCGCCATCTCACCCAGCACTCGATCCACATACCGGTTCTCAACCGGCCGCGTCAGCTCAATAATCTGATCCCCGATCTTCACGCTAAACTGCGCGCGCAACGCCGCCGGATTATCTGCCAGCCCACCCAACTCCAACCCCGGCCACGTATACAGCGAACCATCCTTCGGAGACGCCAGCCAGAACGGCTGCGTGTACCCCTGTCCCGCCGGAACCTTCCACGTCGTCGTGTAGATGCTCGGTTGATTGAACGACAGCACTGCAGGCGCAACCTCGAGCGAAGGTCCATTCTCCATACCGGTAAACTTAATTCCCACCAGCGTCGCCTGCACGCGCGACCGGTTGATGGCCGTCACGTTGAACTTTACCGCCGTCCCTGAAGGCGCGTTCCACTTGTCTGTCGCCGCATCCACCCACAGGCCCGACGCAAGCGCGATCAGATCGTCCAATTCCTTCAGCTTCCACCGCGCCAGTGGATCGTCGATCTTCGCAAGCAGCGGACGCGCCTTCAGCAACAGGGGAACAATCTTGTCCGCCGCCTTTGGATCGTACGTGCGCTTCGCTTCCGTCAACAGTGCGCCGATCGCATCGCCACCTCGAAACCGTGACCAAGTCTGATTGATCTCATCGAACGGATCGTTCTTCGCCGAGGTACCCAGCAAGTGCACCAGATAATTCTTCTGCGAACCTTTTCGCTCCGGCGAACCCATCGCCTGGCTCCGATGCTGGCTGCGGCTCATGCCCGCGATCTCGCCAAACGAATACCCCAGCTCCGGCGCATACTCACCCGTATCGATCACCATGCGGTCCGTGCGCTTCGCTTCTTCTTTCTCTTGCTCTGCCGTAAATGCGAACGTATTGAACAGCAGCCGCTTCGCCGTCCACGGCTCGACAAACTTCAATTGCTCCGGATAGTTCGCCGGATCGCCCGCCATCGAAAATGCCTGTCGCCCCAAAATCGCCGATACCTGATGCTGCCCGTGCCCATCGCGCGGAGTCCCCGAAAAACGCAGCACAATCACATCCGGCCGAAACCGCCGAATGTTCCATACGATATCCGCCAGAATCTTTTCAGTCGGCCACTTCGTCAGCGTCTCTTCCGCGCTCTTCGAAAATCCAAAATCGATCGCGCGCGTAAAATACTGCTCGCCACCGTCGATTTTGCGCGCCGCCAGCAATTCCTGCGTACGGATCAGCCCCAGTAAATCCCCCTGCTCGGAGCCAATCAGATTCTGCCCACCCTCTCCGCGCGTCAACGACAAATACGCAGTGCGCAAGTGCCGTCCGCGCGCGAAATACGCAAGCAACGCCGTATTTTCATCGTCCGGATGCGCGGCGATCATCATCACGCTGCCAACCGTCGAAATGCTGTCGAGCTTCTGCGCAAGCTCCGCCGCGCCGGCAAGATTGCGCTGTGCATAGAGCCCGTTCGAAGACAAGCCAATCACAAGACCGATAACGCAAAGGCAGTAACAATGTTTCACAGGATTCCTTCTATCTTAATGGCATCGAGCCGCAAGGTCACCAGTACGCCGGACCACCAGGTCCGACCAAGCGCCCGCAGCAGCATCGAACCACCCAAAAGGCGCTACGCACTTACTCAGCAAAGAACCACGAACGAAGTGAGTGGATGCAAACCAGCAAGGAACCACGAACGAAGTGAGTGGATGCAAACCAGCAAAGAACCACGAACGAAGTGAGTGGATGCAAACCAACAAAGGACCGCGAACAGCCTGCCCGTTACGGGAAGTCCGGGACGCGCGCGCGTCATGACCGCCATGAACCAGCACGGCACACCACGGCGGAAGACGAAAAGCGCCAAATCCGAGCCGCGACCAGAGCGGCCCGACGGGCCGCGTCGGGAGCGGATTCAACCGTGCACGGATCAACCGCGAAACTTCGCGCACGAAGCGAAGCCGAAGGCCGAGCGAAGCAAGCGCCCGCGCAACATCACGAATTGCGGCACTCGAAATCAATCACGTACAAGGTGGTTCATGGAGAGCGAGTGGATGCAAACCAGCAAAGAACCACGAACGAAGTGAGTGGACCCCGGCAATCCTGCGAAGGAATCCTGATCGGTCCCCACCGAAAGATACCTGCCCGCCGCCGGGGCGGGATCCCTTCCGCGCATCGGCGTCCCTCGACGCCACGCGCAGTATCATCAAATGGAAATGCCTGGACTCTGGGATCAAGCCGTCGCGCAAGCCAAACACTGGATCGACGGCGAACCCCGCACCCCCCAAATCGGACTCGCCCTCGGCGGCGGATTCGCCCGCGGCATCACCCACCTCGGCATCCTTCGCGTCTTTGAGAAGAACCGCATCCCCGTAAAATTCGTCTCCGGAGTCAGCGCCGGCTCCATCGTCGCCGCCGCCTACGCCAGCGGAACGCCCCTCGCCGAAATCGAACGCATCGCTCGCAAGCTCCGTTTCAAAGACGTCGCCAGTTGGACCCCCAGCCGCCTAGGCCTCGCCGACAGCGAACGCATGACGCCTTTCCTCAAGCGCCTCCTCAAAGTTCATAACTTCGAACAGATGCCCATCCCGCTCGCCATCGTTGCGAGTGATCTGCTCAGCGCCGAGTCCGCCGTGTTTCGCGGCAAGGGCGATGCGCTGCTGCCCATTCGCGCCAGTTGCGCCTACCCCGGAATGTTCCCACCCCTACGCCACGAGGGCCGGTTGCTCGTCGACGGCATGGTCACGATGGACGTTCCCGCGCCGCCGCTCCGCACCATGGGCGCGACGCATGTCATCGCTGTCTCGCTGCCCTCGCCGGCTGAATCCTTCGATCCGCAGAACATGCTGTCTGTGATCAACCGCAGCTTTCAGGTGCTCACGCAAAAAACCGAAAGCCAATGGCGTCGCTCCGCCGATCTCGTACTCAGTCCCGACGTCCGCCACATCGGCTGGGACGGTTTCGAGAGTGCGGACCTGCTGATTGAGGCTGGCGAAAAAGCCGCACGCGCCGCGCTTCCAGCCATCCAGAAATGGTTTGCCGCCGCGCAATTAACCCCGGCACCAGATGCCGCACCAAAGCCGAGAATCACTCTCCGCCTCGACGACTAATCGAAAAAGAATACCGAGGAAAGCATCGAACCGCGACCGTTAGGGAACGAACACTAACTCCTGCCGGAATTATCCACCGCAACCGATGCGGCAGCCCAAGTAACACCTTCGCTATACTCGCAAAGCTATGGCGAACTTGAGTTACGCAAAAGGCCCTGACGCTCCTTTGTTGGATCTGACGTTGGGCGAAGCGCTCGCCCGCGCCGCGGCGCAATGGCCGGATCGCGAGGCCCTCGTCGCGCGGCACCAGAACATCCGGCTCACCTGGCACCAGTTCGATTCCGAAGTCACCCGAGTCGCGCGGGGGCTCGCCGGCTTGGGCCTTCAGCCACAGGATCGCGTCGGCGTTTGGTCGACGAACTGCGTCGAGTGGATTTTCCTGCAATATGCCTGCGCGCGAGCCGGTTTCGTTCTGGTGAGCGTGAACCCGGCATACCGCTCGCACGAGTTGGCCTACGTGCTGCGGAAGTCCAGGATGCGAACTATCTTCTTCTGGGAGAAAGACGCGCGGTCGAATTATCAGGAGATTCTCGATGGCGCGCGCGAGCCAGGGCAAGTACTTGAGCATGTTGTCCGGCTCGGCACAGCGGAGTGGCACGCGATGCTTGCGGCCGGTACCGATCTTCCGCCCGCCCCCGTCCTGCCCGGCGATCCGACCAACATCCAGTACACATCGGGCACAACGGGCAATCCAAAAGGCGTACTCCTGACACACCACAATCTGGTGAACAACGCGTGGTTCACTGGCGAGTGGATGGGAATGACACATACGGACCGCATGACGATTCCCGTGCCGATGTATCACTGCAGCGGATCGGTGTGCAGCGTGTTAAATTGCGTCACCCACGGCACCACCATCATTCTGCCGAGCGCGTCCTTCGATCCCCTGGCGATGCTCGAGGCGGACGAACAAGAGAAGGCGACTATCACCGGCGGCGTGCCGACGATGTTCATCGGCCAACTGCAGCATCCTGAGTTTTCGCGCTTCGATCTCTCGACTCTGCGCGCCGCGTTCATGGGCGGCTCGCCGTGTCCGGTAGAGCTGCTGCGCCAGGCCATCGAGAAGATGCATTTGCGCAACGTGGTCGTGGTGTACGGCCAGACCGAAGCGTCGCCAGTGATCACGATGAACCCTCCCGACGATACCTTCGAGCAGCGCACCTCGACCATCGGCGCAGCAGGTCCGAACACCGAAGTAAAGATCGTGGACCCGGCGACGGGCGAGACCGTTCCCATCGGCGAGATCGGCGAGTTGTGCGGCCGCGGTTACCTGATCATGAAAGGCTACGACGGCGAACAGGAGGCCACCGCGAAAGCAATCGATGCCGACAGTTGGCTGCACACCGGGGACCTGGCCTCGATGCGCCAGGACGGCCACTTCAACATTCGCGGCCGGGCCCGCGAGATGATCATTCGCGGCGGCGAGAACATCTATCCAGCCGAAATCGAAGCCTTCCTCTTTACGCATCCCAAGATCGCCGACGCCCAAGTGGTCGGCCTGCCTGATCTCAAGTTGGGCGAAATCGTCGGCTGCTGGGTCCGCTTGAAGCCAGGCGAGACGGCCACGCCCGAAGAGATTCAGGAATTCTGCAAAGGCAAGATCTCGCACTTCAAAATTCCGCAGTTCATCCGTATTGTAGACGCGTTTCCGATGACGGTAACCGGCAAGATCCAGAAATACAAGATCCGTGAGCAGGAGATCGCCGATCAAGGCTTAGGCAATCAGGAAGTAGCGACAGCCTGAATCGTGCCAATTCTGAATCGCGCCAACGAGGCGCGACCGTAAGGTCGCGCGTACAAAACAACCGAGGCGCGACCGTAAGGTCGCGCGTACTACATCGCGCGTACTACATAACGACGCTGTCGTAAAACAAACGCGGCTATACCCCGACCGCCTTCGGAGCACCAAGCCCAGTGAGAACCGTATCGAGCATCCCTTCGATCAGGCGCTCCCGCTCCACCCACTCAAATCGATGCTTCACGATCAGCAGCGACGTGACCCCATGGATGGCAGCCCATAGTATCTGGCTAGTGGCGCGTACGTCATGGATCTGGAAGATGCCTAGCTTGGCGCACTGCGCGACCTGACCCGCAAGGTGATCGAACGTACGCTGGCCAGCGGCGCGCGTCCGGCTGAACGACTCTGGCTCGTCGCTCGTCTGTATCTCCGTCATGAAGGTCAGCTTATAGTGATTGGGGTGCCGGATGCCGAAATCAATGTAGTTGCGGAGGCCCTTACGGAGCGCCTCCAACGGATCACTTGTTGAACGGTCTATGAGTTGCGCCTTCTTTTCGAGCCGCGCAAAGGTTTCCTCGCAAAGTTGATCGAGAAGGTCGGATTTATCTTTGAAGTAAAGATAGATCGTCGTCGGCGAGTACTCGATCTTCTCCGCAATCTTGCGCATCGAGACGTTGTCATAGCCCTCGTGCACAAACAGATCGCGGGCGGCGTCGAGGATCTCTTGCCTCAACTCTTGTTTTTCGCGCAGGCGGCGCTCTTGGACACCCATAATGTGATGAAAGCAGCTAAACGGCGTTAACTAAACTAGCTTAATCTAGGCCCCAACTAAGGAATTGTCAAGGGCCAATGCGAGAAAATTTACATCAAGCCGAATTTTGGCTCGTCGAACTCGATCTCGTTACGACCGTGGACGCCTCCAATATGCCGACAGTGGTCGACCGTATTCCTCAGGTCACCCCTTCGAAGAACCGCGAGCGTCAGCGAGCGGGTGCCCTGAGCGTGGGGGCGGGATTGTTGTCGGTGGCCGTTCACTAACGTTCGCGGTACTTGGAGAGGAGCAGACGTCAATTTTTTCACAGTTCCGTCAGCGCCCCACCGCTTCCCGCGAAGAACCGCGAGCGTCAGCGAGCGGGTGCCCTGAGCGTGGGGGCGGGATTGTTGTCGGTGGCCGTTCACTAACGTTCGCGGTACTTGGAGAG
>JAYVTO010000176.1:0-13574 GCA_043788745.1 Acidobacteriaceae bacterium | reverse complement strand
GCGACCAGCACTTTCACCCAAACTTGTACCACGCGTTCTTCTTCCGACCCCTAATTTGCGGGTGCCAACAAGCGGTGGCTTTTGTCGGATCTCGTTGCAACGCGGGACGTTGCGTAGGCCGAAAAAAGATTTCTGATTTTTGTGACTGGCTTTTGGGATCCTGTCCAGAATCGGTGTCACGGGGTGCTTTGGAGAACGCGCTTCGCGCCACAGGTCGGACCTGGCGGTCCGACCTGCTGGCTTCGTTTGGTTAAGCTCCTACTTTGCCGCGCAGGTGAAATTGCTCGCATCGTCGCTGCTTCCGGTGCCTTTGTATTTCGCGATCCGCGGATGCGGACAGAGGGGCCGGGTGCGAACGGTGGCACCATCCTTTTTCTTGCTGGCGATGATCCGGCCAGGGGCAATTCCCTGCTCTACCCACTTCTCAAGCGCGAGAGTCAGGTTGTCGGTGGCGTCTCCAGGAGTTCCGGCGGTGGCTCCGAATTCGTCCGGCGCCAAGCCGCCGCGGCAGTGCTCCATGCCGGGGACCATGTAGAGACGAACGAATTCGTCCGTCCTTTTACCCATGGTTTTGTTGACATTGTCGAAATAATTGATGCTGCTGATCGCAGGGATCGCGGCGTCAGACCAGCCATGAAACAGGATCAGCTTTCCGCCCCTTGCTTGGAACGCCATTAGATTGGGGTCGTCGGCGTTGAGCGCGCGGCCGAGTTTGTCAGCGGCTACCTTCACATACTTGTCGGGATTCAGTTCGAGAAAGTCTTTGTTCGATTCATCCAGTAGGAATTGCGTGTGGAACTGGGTTCCAAACGCCCCTTGCGTGGATTTGCCGAGTCCGCCCCCAGTGATCCAGGCGGCCCAGCCGCCGGGTTCAGCCTCGCCTCCGGGAGAGAAGCCGGGGTACAGCGGATCGCCTTTCGCCGAGCGCAGGCCACCGTAGATCTTCTTCAGCGCATCGACTTGCGGCGCGGTGAGGCAACGGTCGGAGTCTTCGCCTTTGCAAAGCAAAACGGCGGGATCAAACTTACAGGCGAGCGGAGATTCGATGACGTCGTCCTTGACTCCATCGGAGGTGTCGCAGGCGTTGAGCGCGGCTTGCTGGATCGCCTTCAGCTTACTGCTCGGGATGTAGGCGCCGGGCTGGGCCATGGCCTGCATGTTCCACAAGAACGCGGTGTTGAGGCGCGTGACGGGGATGGCCGGAGCTCCGGCGATGATACCGTCATAATCGGCGGGAAAGCGCTGCGCTTCCATGAGTGCCTGGCGTCCGCCATTCGAGCAACTGGCGAAGTAGGAGTGCTTCTGCGGTTCCCCGTAGAAGGCGCGGATGAGGGCTTTCGTCTTCTCCGCGGTTTCGTGGATGCCGCGATAGCCGTAATCGAGGATCTTCTCGTAATGGCCGTTGGCCCAGCGCCCATCGGTGCCTCCGGCTTTGTGGCCGGTGTCAGTGGAAGACGTGGCGTAGCCCGCCTTGAGGGCGGCTGCGAGTCCGGGGTAGCTGATGGAGCCCGCGAAGCCGCCATTGCCGATGCCCTGGTATCTGCCGTTCCAGCCGGATTCCGGGAGCCAGACTTCGAACTCGATGTGCGAATCGGCGGAGGGTGCGATGATGCCTTCGACGCGGCAAAAACCCGGTAGCGCTGGGAGTTGGCCGAGGCCGTTCGGTTTCTCTCCAGCGGCGACGAGGCGCGCGCTGGTGATTGTCGTCTGGTCGAGCTTCAATTGACTGAGGCTGTCGCAAGTGGCGGCGGAGAGTCCACCGGCGATGGCGAGCGAGAGTAGGATTCGCATGACGCCAGTATTGTACATGAGGTCGGAGCGAGGATAGTAGCGCCGCGGCTGTGTCGCTCCGGAGACCGCTTACTGCGCCCGACTTCGTCGGACTTCGTGCGCGGCTCGGATTTTGATGCCGTGCCACTACCGAAAACGTGAGAGTGGCGGGCTCAAGGTGGACACAGGTCAGGAGGCCGGAGCGAATTAGTAGCCTTTGGCGAAACCGAGGCCTCTGGGGTCGGCTGCGCCTTGGAAGGCCTTTGGTTTTCCCTTGGCGTCGTACTCGATGGTCAGGCCTTGGACTCTGGCGAAATCCTGCACGTCGACGCGGTGACCTTTCGCTTTGAGCTCTTGTTGCACTTTTTCGGGAAGAGTTTTCTCGACGCCTAGCTTTCCGGACTCGGACGAAAACTGGATGCGGGGGCTGGCCAGGGCCTGGCCGATGTCGAGGCCATGGTCGACGATCAGGCTCATCACCTGCGGGACGGTTTGCGGGATGGTGTGGCCTCCCGAGGCTCCGAGGACGACCCAGGGGCGACCGTTCTTCATCGCGAACATGGGCGTGTTGCTGTTGAGTTTGCGGCGGCCGGGGTGAACATCCATGGGATTTCCTGGAGGCGCGAAGGTGCTGTAGGAGAGCGAATCGTTGAGCCAGATTCCGGTGCCGGGCGCCATCACGCGGCTGCCGAATGTATGGCCCAGCGTCTGCGTCGCGCTGACGACGTTGCCGAATTGATCGGCGACGACAAAGTGCGTTGTGTTCGCGCTTTCGCCGCCGGTGGCGCCAGGGGGAACGAAGTTAGAGGCGCTGGTGCTGATGCGTGCGGCTTGTTCTTTCCAGTAAGGCGGGCTTAGCAGTTTGCCGACGGGCGGCGGCGCGACATCGGTATCGCCGGCGTAACGGAGGCGGCACCATTCGCCATGCTTCGTCACTTCGGCCCAGCGATGCCAGTATTCCGTGGAATCGAGGGGCATCGACTTCACGTCCCATTGCGAGAGGATTCCGAGGCGAATCAGGGCCGTGAAGGAATTCGCGGGCGGGGGCGGCGTGACGATGCGAAGCCCGCGGTACTCGATCGACGAGTACTCGAACCATTCGGGCGTGCTGTCTGCGATGTCGGCGAGCGTGACGAAAGAACCCGTGCGGGCAAGTTCAGCCGCGATCTGCTTGCCGAGGTCGCCGCCGTGCAGGACGTCGGCACCATTGGCCGCGATCGAGCGCAGAGATTTCGCGAGGTCTTTCTGGATGAGGCGATCGCCCTTGTCGAGAGGCTTGCCGTCGCGGCCGTAGAAGGCTTTGGCGTGATCCGGGAAATCGCGAAACGCGTCGGCGGGAATGGGGCGCAGCAGCGCAAAGCCGTTGTCGGCGGTGTCTACGGCTTGCTGCAGGACGGTCTTCCAGGGGAGGGTTCCGTAGGCTTTGGACATGGCTTCCCAGGCGCGGAGGTTCACGGGCGTCGAGACCAGGATGCCGCCGCGGCGCGCTTTGGGATCGCGGTAGGCGGCGGGGTTGGCTCCCTTGGGGATACGGCCACTGGCGTTCAGCGTGCGCACCTGCAGTTTCTTCGCATCGTAGAGGAGAATCAGCCCGTAGCCGCCGACACCGGAATTCTCAGGCTCGACGACGTTCAACATGCTGGCGACGGCGATGGCGGCATCGAAAGCGTTGCCGCCCTGGCGGAGGATGGCGAGTCCGGCCCCGGTGGCGAGGGGATGCATGGAACTAACCATGCCGGACTTGGCTGTGGCGGGTTCGGCGGCGGTCAGCAGGGACGCGAAGATCGTGGTCGCGATCAAGAGAGCGCACAGGCGGGGCATGCAGAGATTCTACTTGATGCGCCGGGGGTGATGTGTTGGAGGCTGTTCGTACGGTGCAAGTGCGAGCGCAATCTTGGCAAGCAGCGAATCCTTCGCTTCCTCGAGCGATTGAATCGCCTTCTCGCGCGAGACGGTCGGGAACTGGCGTAAAAATTCGCCGAGCGAATAGCCGCCCTCCAAGTAATCGATGAGGTTCTTGAATGGCACTCGCGTCCCATCGAAACACGGTGTTCCGTTCATAACCTCCGGGTCAGATACGACTGCGAGTTTCTCTATGACGCCTTCCTTGTAGCCGCAAAAGCAAATGAGGAGCGACTGGCCGGCGCTCGGATGCTGCCTTGTAAATCCGCTGCACGGGCAAGGTCAGATTGAACCATTGATAATCGCGTGAGGGCGAACGTTGTAGAGGCCGGAGTCTGTCCTCTAACGCCGTCCTAATTTCACCCGTCGAAGTGGGCCAAAGATCGGAGGCTTTGCGGTCGAAGCTGGCCCTATTACCATGACCGGCAACAGAATCCCCGGGCTGAAGCCCGGGGGGATAGCCCCACTGATTACAGCGGGAAGTCGTTGTCGATCCGAATCACGCGTGCAGAGAACTAGTTCGCTTTGGGTGCGGGCAGGAACATGCGTTCCATGTCGGCTTCCGGGATCGCGAGGCTGAGCTTCATGACGTTGGCTTGCGTCGTCAGCTTCAGTTTGTCGACGATCGAAGCGGCTTTCGCGACCTTCGGATCGTTGTTCGCCTGGCCGGCTTGCAGCATACTGGCGAGGAAGCGGAGGACATCAGCGAGTGCGGTAGCGTCTTTGTCGGTTGGCGTGACGGCTTCCAGGCCGATTCCGACTTCCGTCGTTCCGAATTTGACGCCGCCGGAGGCCTGCTTCACTTTCTCGAGAAGATTGCCTTGCATGGCTCCGCCAAGGTTGCCGTCGCCCATTTTGCCGCCAAGAAATTCGGAGAGGGAGGCCAAGGTGACGAACCAGGCGTCGCTTTGCGCGGCGGCTTCGTGAGCTTTGGCGGCGAGAGCGGCGCTGAGCCCGGGGGCTCCGGCGAGGCGGCGGTCGATCGCGGCTTTAACGGATTTCGCGTCGCCGACGAGCGCGGTACTCGAATCGAGAAAAGCAATGGTGGAAAGAGTGCTTTCGGCACTGGCAGAAATGAGATCGATACCCCTGTAGTTGGAGGCGCCTCCGCCGCTTGTTCTGGCGACAGCGAGGATCCGGTCTTTCTGGAACGCACCGCGGCCGATCACGAGGGCGCTCGATCCGTCGAGGCCGGTGGAGCCGACGACGATTTCGCGGAGATCGCGGCGAGGGTCGAAGCCCGACTCCGAGGCGAAGCGCTTGAGGTCGGCATTGTCGGTGATCTGCGCGAGCACGAACTGGCCGAACTTTGAGTTCTTACTTTGGTCGACCTGGATGCCGGTTACGATGCGGGCTTCGGGCATCACCAGCGCAAGAAGGGCGGGATCAACCGCCGCGAACGCGGATGGGGAAAGAGCGAGCAAAGTGACGAGAATGCGCATGAGTGCCTCTGTCGAGATTGTACGCGGAAATGGATCCGAATGTTCCACTTGCCTCCGGCGCCCGACTTTGTCGGTCCTGGTGGTCGTTCGCTCGCCTTCCCTGCCCTCTTGGGCGTCAAGCCAGCTACTGGACGTTGAGCGGAAGGTGCACTTCAATAGTTTTTGGCGGATCGCACATGCGGTCGGTGCAGGCTTGGTAGGTAAGTTTGCCGGAGAGCGTAGACATGCCCCGGGCTGCAACTTTTAGCTTGATCGTGAGATCGAATTCGCCCGAGAAGACGCTGTACATCTTGTCGCCGGATTTGAACGGTTCGGGCTCGGGGAATTCCACTGTGGCGGACTCGGCGGCTCCCGGTGCCCAGACGAGCTTTAGCGGGATCAGAAACGGATCGGCGGATTTGTTCGAGTAGACGTGATAGCCGCTCTTGAGTTTGAGATGGAGCTTCGCCTCACCGGGCTGTCCGGCTTTGAGGTTGACGGCCTCGGGCGGAATCACGGTTAATACCTTTTGTGCGAAAGCGGGCGCGGCGGTCGTGAGGATCGCGAGGGCGCTACTTACCCAGAAGTTGCTCAATGTCAATTGCATACTCCAATTTGCTGACGAGGCCGACGTGGACCGCGGCGATCTTGCCTTCTTTGTCGATGACAAACGAGGTTGGCAGCGAGTCGACGCCGCCGTATAGCGTCGCGGTCGTGTCGTCGCCGATGACGACGCGATAGTTGACTTTCTTCAAGTCGACGTACGGCTTCACGTCTTTCCAGCCATCTTCATCCATCGAGATTCCGATGACGGCGAAGCCTTTGTCTTTGTACTTCTGCTCGAAATCGATGAACCAGGGAATTTCGATTTTGCAAGGGCCGCACCAGGTGGCCCAGAAGTTGAGCAGGACGACTTTTCCTTTGAAGTCGGAGAGCTTGACGGGTTTGCCGGTTGCGTCTTTGAGTGTGAACTCAGGTGCCTTCTTGCGGTCCTTTACGGGCTTGAGCGCAGCGCGCGCCGCAGGCGGGGCTCCGCAACTGATCAGGGCCAGGCCCAGGGTTACTGCCATCAATAGTCGCACGAGAAACACTCCGTTTTGTCCGTTTCTTTGGGGCGTCGCCCCACTTATATCGTGATGCTTCCGGCCGCCAAAAGTTCCGCTATCCACCTTTGACGCGCCAGACGCGCCGTTGGTGCGAGGGTTCGCTCTGCCCGGCGTCCGCCGGTTAACGCCCAGGCCGCGGTATCACAAAAGCTTTCACAGGCGTACTCCCGCCAACGGCGAGAGCGCACTCTTCTATCATGCAATGCCAGTTCGGCCTTCCGCCATTCCGCGGACCAGCCTAATTCGCCGGGAATCTTTTGCCGCAGTTCTTGCTGCAGTAGTTGTTCCCAACTCCATCGTACCCGGTTTGCGAGGTGGACCCAGACGAAGTGGAAGAGTTCGTGTACGAGGATTCGGCGGAGTTCGGATGGGCGACGGAGGAGCTCAGCTTCGAGCACCATCTCGCGCCTTCGGATGAAGGTGGCGGCGTGAACGGGCTGCCCGCGATCCGAGGCGATCAGCAGCTTTCGTCCGCTGATGGTGAGATCAGCATGGAAGCGAATCTGCACTTGAGCGCCGCTGAATTTCGGAAGGCCTTTGATCCCGGCCAGGCAGTGGTCTATTGCGCGGGTTTCGGCGGCGGCGCGCTCGGCCGCAGGGCTTCGGGCTTGTCGAGTTTTACCTTGAACTTTTGCTGCTCGGTCTGGAACCATTTGTTGAACCGCTCCCGCTTCAGTTCCTCGTACAGGCGCTCTCGCAATTCACCGAAAGGGATTGCCGATTTCGCTTCGGCTTTGAAGAGATAGAATCCATTCGGAAGCTTGACAGGCGCCGAGACCTCGCCGGTTTTGAGTACAAAGATCACCGCCTTCACTTCGGCCGGAAGCGTATCGGTGGGCTTGAAAGTTCCATAGTCGCCGTCTTTCTTCGCGAGGTCTTCGTCATCGGAGTTTTCGCGGGAAAGTTTGCCGAAGTCGGCGCCTGCTTTGACCTTCTGCGCAAGACCCTCGATCTTCGCTTTGGCTTCCGGTTCTTTCAGCGGCTTCTTCGCGGTGGGCGCTTGCGGGGCACCGTCGGAGGTGAAGGAGACGTAGATGACGCGGACTTTCACCTGTTCATATTTCGCCTTGTTGTCGGCGTAATGCAGCTCGACTTCGTCGGGCTTGGGATTCGAAAGATTAACCTTTTCGTTCACGTAGGCGCGCGCCATCACTTCGATCCGCTGCAGTTCAAGTTGTTCTTTGAGTGGCGAGCGCTCGTGCAGCCCCTCTTTGTGGCCGAGTTCGGCGAGGTGGCGGAAGAAGACGATGTTGCTAAGCAGGGCTTCCGGGTCTTTTTCCAGCACCTGATTGCCTTCGGGCTTGATGCCGACAATCAGCTTTTGCGCTTCCGCAAGGGTGAGCGGCTTTCCGGCGACGGAACCGATAACGGTGTCGGGCTTGATTTCCTGTCCGTAAGCAAGTGTGGCGAGCAGGAAGAAACTGGTGAGCTTCATGGCTAAAACTCCAGTTTAGCAGTGGTGCGGCTTCGCTCGCGGGGCAAGCTTGATCATTGGCCTCGCGGGGCGAGATGAATCATCGTCGCTTGCATCCGCGCGATCGCGGTTTGAGAATCGCCGTCAGAAGCGGTGACTTGGCCCTGCCAGACGCTGAGCGTCTTGCCTGCTTTCGTCACGCGGGCACAAAAGCATCCCCGGGGTGATCTCTGCGCTGCTATCGCTTCATGACGCTGGCACGACGCGTCTCGGCGCTGCGGGCGGCTCCGCGGTGGCCGGACTCACTGATCTTGATGTTATTAACGACAGCGCGCGCGCCGGCGGTCTTGGCCATGCGTGTCGCCGCGCCCTTGTGTTGGATGACGTTGGTGGTGCCTTCCCAGTACACAACACCGCCTTGCACGCGGGCTTTAAAGCCGTCCTGGCCGATCTTCGATTTCGAGAGTTTCACTTTGATAGCCGCGTCGATCTGCGCGTCGGAGAGTGCGGGGCGCGTCTGCGCTGTCGCCGCGCGAGAGTTCGGCGTGTTCGCTGCCCAAGCGGCGACGGGCAGGAGAATAGTGGCAATCGCGAGGGCAAAAGATCTCATGGCTGGCTAGTGGCGCGCAAGAGGCAAAGTTCTCAGTAGGATGATCCCGGCGAAGGAAACGCGGAGGTTCGTACGGGCGTGGCGACATGCGGCTCTGCCGGGGTTCTGCTCCGGCTACGAGCAAATCGCCCGACGAAGAGCGGCCCGCGCTTCAACGACAGTGCGGGCGGCCTCGGCGGGCGAAGCGCCGAGCGCAGTGAGGTGTCCCATTTTGCGGCCCTTGCGCGGCGCCAGCTTGCCGTACAGATGCAACTTCACGTTGGGGAACGCCAGCGCCGCGTCCCAATCCGGTTCGCCGATTTTCCACCAATCGCCCAATAGATTCGCCATCGCAGCGCCGCCGCAAAGACGGTCGGTTGCGCCGAGCGGCAGTCCGCAGACGGCGCGCAGTTGCTGCTCAAACTGGCTGGTGATGTTGGCGTCGAACGTCAGGTGCCCGGAGTTGTGCGGCCGCGGCGCGAGTTCATTGACCATCAGATTGCCCGCGCGATCAAGAAAGTACTCAACGCAGAGGACACCGACGACATCGAGCGTTTCGAGAATGACGCGCGCGATCTCTATGGCGTCGCGCTCGATGCGTTCTGCAATCCCCGGAGCGAGTCGTGCGGGCGAGACCGAGACGTCGAGAATGTGATTCTTGTGCGCGTTCTCGATCACGCCGTAATGCACGAACGCGCCGTCGGACCCGCGGGCGGCGATCACGGAGACTTCGCGTTCGAGATCGATGAAGGCCTCGAGCACGGCTTCTGCGCGGCCGATGGCGTCCCAGGCACGGAGGGCGTCTTCGGGTTTACGGATGCGCTCCTGACCCTTGCCGTCGTAGCCGAAGTCCGCGGTCTTGAGCACAGCAGGCGTGCCGAGCGCGGTAACGGCCGCATGGAGATCGGCTTCGCTGCGCACGACGCGGAAAGGCGTGTGCGGGAGCCCGTTTTGCTCGAGAAACGTTTTCTCGCGGATGCGCTGCTGCGTGGTGTGCAGAACCAGACCGGCGGGGCGGACGGGCGCGTGGCGCGCGGCCTCCGCGGCAGTAAGCGCGGGGACGTTCTCAAATTCGAAGGTGATGACTTGCACTCCGGCGGCGAAGCGCCCGACGGCATCGAGATCCTCATAAGGCGCGACGATCTCTATGTCGGCCACTTGACCGGTGGGCGTGTCGAATTCGGGTGAAAGTGTGTGCACGCGATAGCCCATGCGGCGCGCGGCAATCGCGAACATGCGGCCCAACTGGCCGCTGCCGAGTACCCCGACCGCAGAGCCTGGCAGAATCGGATTCATAGCTTAATCGAGCGACGTCTCACGCACGATGCGCGTTTGCTCGTCGCGAAAGTCGCGAAGCTTGGCGCGGATGTCAGGGTGCGAGATGCCGAGGATCGCCACCGCCAGCAGCGCCGCGTTGGTGGCTCCGGCACGCCCGATGGCGACGGTGGCAACAGGGATTCCGCCCGGCATTTGCACGATGGATAGTAGCGAATCGAGGCCCTTCAGCGCAGGGCTTTCAACGGGCACGCCGATAACGGGGAGGACGGTGTGCGCGGCCACCATGCCGGGCAGATGGGCCGCGCCTCCGGCTCCGGCGATGATGACGGCGAGTCCACGGAATTCCGCGGTGCGGGCGTACTCCGCCATCCACTCCGGAGTGCGATGCGCGGAGACGATGTGCTTTTCAAACGGAACGCCGAACGTCTCTAACAACTCGGCAGCAACCCGCATGGTTTCCCAATCGGATTTGCTGCCCATGATTACGCCAACGAGCGGAATCAGATTCATAAGTTGACGCGCTAGGGCGAGCGGCTATTGACCCTGCGCGAGCGAGAAGCCCTGCACGCCGTCGTAGTTGCGGAGCGCCATCGCCTGCACGATGACCACGTTCGCGCGCGTCACCGCACCCATCAATTCGACGAACTTCTCTTGCGTCATGGAACCGGCCTTCGCCAGGAAGCGGCAGCGATACTTGTCTACCGGAATCGTTTCCGGAGCTCCGCCGGGCCAAATCTTGACACCGCGATTCGAGAGCAGCTGCAGCTCGAGGCCTTCGGGAACCACCGCCTGCAGAGCAGCGGCGAGAGCCGAAGTGTCCAGGGATTTCCACTCGACGTGGAGATCTGCGCCCACCAGCACCTCGTCCTTCACGACCAGCGTGGTACCGGAACTGGTCTTAGTGGCAGCAGCCCCGCCCGCGTACTTCGCGACTTTCAACGTTTCCGGCTTCTGGCCCAGGCGCGCCACGACGGCATCGGCGAATTCCTTCGTGCCAACCTTTTGCTTGCTCTTGCCTTCCTGGAAAATGTCGTACGTATGGACGCCGTCTTCGATCGTCTTCAGCCATGCGTTGTGCGCAAGCTCCGCGATGTCGTTCTGGCCGATGTAGACCAGCATCAGGATCGAGCCGAGGAAGAGGCCGGAAGGATTCGCAAGGTTCTGTCCGGCGCGGCGCGGGGCAGAACCGTGAATGGCTTCAAACATCGCCGCTCCCGTTCCGATGTTGGCGGATCCGGCAAGGCCGACGGAACCCGCGATCTGCGCGGCCACGTCCGAAAGAATATCGCCGTACAGATTCGGCATCACGATGACGTCGAAGACTTCGGGCGTATCGGCCATCTTGGCGGCGCCGATGTCCACGATCCAATGTTCGTTCTGGATGTCCGGATATTCGGCGGCGACTTCATCAAAGACTTTGTGGAAGAGACCATCGGTCATCTTCATAATGTTGTCTTTGGTGAAGCAGGTGACCTTTTTGCGGTTGTAGCCACGCGCATACTCGAAAGCGTAGCGGCAGATCTTCTCGCAGCCGGCATTGGAGAACAGCTTCAGCGTTTCGAACACGTTCGCCGTTAGGCGATACTCGATGCCGGCGTAGAGATCTTCCTCGTTCTCACGGACGATCACGACGTCCATAATCGGGTGCTTGGTGCGGATGAAGGGCGCGTACGACACGCAAGGCCGGACGTTCGCGTAGAGGCCGAGCGTCTTTCTTGCGGTGACGTTCAGGCTCTTGAATCCCCCGCCCTGCGGCGTGGTGATGGGAGCCTTCAAGAAGACCTTGGTCCGCCGCAGCGAGTCCCAAGCCGATGGCTCGATGCCCGCGCTATTGCCGCGCAGGTAGACTTTCTCGCCGATTTCAATCTCTTCAATTGCAAGACGCGCGCCGGCCTCCTTGAGGATGTGCAGCGTCGCGGCCATAATTTCCGGGCCGATGCCGTCGCCGTGCGCGACGGTGATAGGGGTAGCAGTTGCCATAAGGGTTAACTTTCTAGGTTACTTGACGGAGGTCGAGCAGGGCAACAGCAACTTTTGACACAGCAACTTTTGACAGGCCCGGGATTTTCCTGATGCGCCCTAGCCGCGAACGAAGTGAGCGGACGCGAGAGCGCGTCAAGACCGCCAGAAACCAACAGCACCGCGGCAGCAACAAAGGGATCAGCATGAGGCGCAACGAGCAGAGGCTATAACCCCGCCCTTCAGGGCGGGGATGCTTAGTAGCTCCATTGCGCAAGCACCAAATCCGAGCCGCGACCAAAGCGGCCCGAAGGGACGCGTCGGGAGCGGATTCACCAGCCGCCGGCCCGCCCTATTGCTGCCGATAGTCGACACCTTTCAGGGTGCTTTCTCTCGCCAGAAACTCATCTCGTGACTGCGGGCTGATACTTGTGTTTTCAATAATTCTCAGCGCGACGCTTCCTGTACAGGAGTTTCTAAACCGATGGACCTGCCCACGGCGCAGTCGCCGCTGGAGAGTGAGCGGATCTCACCAATACCGGGTGAAACCCCGGGGTTCTCCGCCGAATGCCTCGCTCTAACCCCGCCCGGAACCGAGCGCCTCCACCCCAACGAAGAACCGCGAGCGTTCAGCCCGGGGATGTTTCTACCGGTCAGAGCACCGGTCAAGTTGAACGAATCGATTACCAGCGGCGAGCGCGCCCACCATTGAAGCCGCGTCCGCCATTGAATCCCCGGCCACCGTAGAATCCTCGACCGCCATAGGCGCCGGAGAACAAGATGGAATTACCGTAGAACGGGCCTCCCCAGCCGTAGTAAGGCCAAGGGTTTCCCCAACCGTAGTAGCCGACCGGCGGCGCGAGGGCGCGACGCGGCGCGGGGGCGTGTTGAACCTGCGCCGTACGCTCGTAGTCGCCCTGCTGGACGGGTTGGAAGGCGTGGTTGGCACGTTCGGTCGAGATCGTCACGGGGTTCGCCAGCCGGAACGTCATTACGCTTTCCGGATAGATTTCGGTGGCGCGTCCGCGGGTGGCGAGGACTCCGATCACTGAAGCGACCAGGCCGCTCGCAGCTCCGACACCGGCTCCAACGCCGCCGTTGACCCCGGCGCCGATTGCGGCTCCGATGCCGGTGGTGGCGGCGATGGCGGTGGCGTCACGGCCTTGGGAAGTCCCGCCCGAGAACTGCGAGAGTGAAGTTTTCACCGGAATCTGCCGGCCGTCGACAAGGCTAATTTCGGTGAGTTCGATGCCAAGACGCGAGGTGCCCTTGACGCGCCCTGCGCGTTCGGCCTCGGTGACGTGGCCTCCGAGTGTCTGCCCCTGGCGGGCAACAATAAAACCATCGACGATGATCGGTTTCACGAGCGTAGCGTCAAAGGGGTCGCCGACGCGATTGTGGTCGCTCGACAGGACGCTGTTGGTGCGAACCGTGATCCAGGTTCCGGCCGGGATCAGGATCTGCGGCGGCGCATAGCCGTAACCGGCAGGCTGCTGGGTGTTCCGCTGCTGCGCTTGAGGCGGCGTCCCCAGATTGTTGCCCTGACTGTTCGAATCGCCCGGGCGTTGCTCGAATCGACGCCATCCTCCTTGCTGCGGCGGAGCCTGGTCCCGCTGTGGATCGGGCGGCGGCGGCGGGGCTTCCTGAGAAAAGACCGGCGTGGTCGCCGCCAGTGTCAGTGCGAACGCAAGGGTTGCAACGTAGTTTTGGTTGATTGAGCGCATAAAATTGTGGCTCCTTTTGCGTGTAGTAAAGCAACTGGAGCGCCAATCAGTAAGCGTCGTGGAATGAACCGAATAGCTCTTGCCATGGTGGCCCGCCGACGGTTGGTTTGGTGCGCAGTGGTGGTTTTGGGCCGATCGAATCGGCGGGAGCCTTCTCGCCCCCTCCAGCCGCTCGCCAGCAAAGAACCGCGAACAAAGTGAGCGGACGCGCGAGCGCGTCAAGACCACTAGAAACCAGATGCGCGCAGCAGCAACTAAAGATCTCAGCGGGAGGCGCAAAGAGGAGAGGCTATAACCCCGCCAACCCCGCCCTTCCCCTAATCCGCCGGTAAGGAAATCAGTCCGGGGAATAGGCGAGACGGGCGTATGAATGGAAGGTCCGCCGGCCGTGGGATGAAGATGGCGGGTGGG
>JAYVTO010000175.1:0-26218 GCA_043788745.1 Acidobacteriaceae bacterium | reverse complement strand
CTAGTACCTACTTGCATAAATCAGAGTATTTACGCTTAGGACCTGTCGGGTGAACGACTGCCTTCGTCCATTCAAACGGTGCCGCCGTCTGGTTGTAGGCTGCCACGAACTTGTCGATCGCTTGTCGTAGTTGTTTCGGGGAAGTGAAGCTAACCCCGGTGAGCGCCTGCTCGCTGAGGATGCTGAACCAGCATTCCACTTGGTTCAGCCACGACGAATAGGTCGGGGTGAAGTGCAAGTGCACCTGGGGATGGCGTTTCAGCCAGCGATCCTCTTTCGGTTTGTGAGTGTTGAGGTTGTCCAAAACCACGTGAATCTCACGGTTCGGATTGGCCGTCACAATTTCATTCATGAAGTCCAGGAACTCTCTCCGCCGACGCCGCGTGTAATGCCCGGCCTGTACCTGTCCGGTGACGATGTCGAAGGCCGCAAATAACGTGGTTGTTCCGTGCCGGGTGTAGCCGTGACTAAATCCGTTCATCGCTTTACCATTGGGCAGTCGCAGCCAGCCCTGAGCCCGCTCCAATGCTTGGATGGACGGTTTCTCATCCACGCACAACACCAAAGCGTTCTGCGGCGGATTCAAATACAACCCCACGATATCCGCGGCTTTGGGGCCGAACTCCGGGTCCGTGCTAATGCACCAACTCCGGCGCCGCTCCAAGCAGATGTCGTACTTGCGTAAGATGCGCCAGACTTGATCGTCGCTCACGTCCTCCAGCGCTTGCGCGACCAGCGGTCCGGACCATTTGCCATAACCCTCGGGGGGCGGTTCATCCAACAAGGCTAATACCCTCTTGTCGGTCGTTTGATCGTAGATCGACGGCCGACCTTTCCGGTCAGCGTCCGTCAATCCATCCAGTCGATGCTTGGCAAATCGCTGCCGCCATTTTGAGACGCGGGCAGGCCTCGTCCTCAGTTGCCGAGCAATCTCCAGGTTGGCCACTCCCTGATTCAGCAGCAGAATCACCTTTGCGCGCTCGACCAGTCGGTGCTCGCTCGTGCCCGCTCCCGCCCATTGCCGAAGCGTCTGCTCCTCTTCGGCGGTCAAGGACACCACGGCCTGTTGGCTCATGACTAATTATTACAGACTTCGCTTATTTCTGCAAGTAGGTACTAGATCAGCGGCGAACAAGCGGTGCCGTGATAGGAATTGAATTCACCAAAACTGCGATGCCACACCAGCTTTCCGTCGAAGTCGACCGCCATCAATCCGTGGTTGCCGAAGTACGAGTAGATGAGCTTGCCGTCCGTGGCCGGAGTCGACGACGCGTGCCCATTCTTCGCATATGCCTGCTCCGGTTTCGCTTCGGGCGCATCGGCTTGCCAAAGGAGTTTTCCCTCGGAACGTCGAAAGCAAAGAATGGCGCGCCGGTTGCCTTCGTCGAATGCCGTGTTGGTGAAAATGCGGTCGCCCCAAACAATAGGCGACGAATTGCCTCGACCGGGAACTTCGATCTTCCAAAGTACGTTCTCTGTCGGCGACCACGAGTCGACGTAGCCCGTGCCGCGCACATCGCCTTGATCGGCCGGACCGCGCCAGCGCGGCCAATACTTCACGCCGGCGCCGTCCGCAGGGATCATATAGACCTTGCCGTCGGATTCAGCGGCGTGAACACATGCCGCGAGCAGAAGAGCAGTCAGAAGGCGCACGAAGCAGAGACGTTTCTGGCGCGCAAAAGGTTAGGGGGAGTGGCGGCTGAGCGCATTGCAGGACGCACTCGACCCCTTCGCCTTCTGTCTCTTTCAAGCGCTTGGCTAAGGCAATTTGCACAGTGGATCGCCGATTACTATGTTCTGCCAACTCAGCGCCGGAATCGCGAGATAGTAGCTCTCCGCTAGATTTCGTCCGCTCAAGTAAGCCGGAATCAGGATGTCCGGCCTTGGACACAGATGCAGATAAGGCTCCGTGACGTGCCCTGAAGCGCCGGTTGCCCCTTCTTCGATGTAGTCAGCAGTCAATGTTTGCGGGGCTCCGGCGAACCAGGTGGTCTGCGGATCGCTCCACGAACCGATGTTCCACGTGCTCGGTGGTCTGAGAAACGTGCGGCCGTTGGTCGAGACGAACTCCGTCATAATCGCTCCGGGCAGCCACGTGAATCCCGTTTTCCGTTTCTTTCGCGCTGGGTCATTCGATCCCCACGAGGCGTAGGCGATCACGTCCTTCTCGCCATATAAGACTTTGGCGGATTCGTCAAAGACCAACCGGTCCTGCGGAACGCGAATCGAAACATCGCGCAGCCATTCATTGCCGTTCGTGCCATCGAACATCTTGAGATCGATAACTATCTTCCCTTTGCCGCGATATTTCGGATCCTGCGCCTCGACGGCTCGATCCACGAGCCCGCGAGCCGCCGCAAAATCGTAGCCCGCCAGCCTCGTCACCAGGTACATTGCAAAGCGAGGATGCGTAAAGGCTTCGGTTGGCTGCCGATAGAAAGGATTCGGAATCGATCCGTTCTTTTCGTGTTTGACGCCGTGCATCACTTGGTAAAGAAGGGTTAGTTCGCTATCGACTGCGGCGACATCCGTCCCCGGACCCGGAGGCGCACCTTGTATCCGCAATGGAATGCCCGCCGTAGTCACGATATAGAGAATGGACTCGGTTAACTTGCGTTCGCGCAGGCATCGCGCCAACGGACCCGCGATGTTGGATTGGTAAAGGGCGCGCGAAACATCCTCGGCTTCCGAGACGCGGATGTGGCAGATGTTGGAAGTGGGGATCCCGCGCTTTCGCACGTAATACTCTCCGATCGACCGCGAAAGTGGCGAGCTGTCATTCATGACCAGGGCGACGTGCTCGGGCCCGCCGCCCGCGGCGCGCGCAGCCCCAATTTGCAGGACTGCGAGCGGGATACAGAGAGCAGCGATTCGAAGCCGGCGCAACACAGTACCTACTTCAACGATTTCAGGTAATCGACGATCGCTTCCGCGTCCTGTTTCGAAAGCGTGTAGGCAGGCATCGGCACGTCCGCCGGATTGCCTCGCGGCCCTTTGCCCGTAATCAGGAAGTTGACCATGGCGAGTTCGCCCCACTTTTTCCAAAGAGATCCCGCCGGAGTCAGATCCTGGGCCGTCTTATGCCAACCCTTTGCCCCTGGGCTCGACGGATCGAGCGGGGCGAAATCAAGTACAGCACCTTTGAACCACTTGCTTTTGTCCGGCTGGCCATTCTCATCCTTCGGCGTATGGCACATACCGCATTTCGCAACCTCAACAGCAAGGTACCGGCCACGTTCGATAGACGCAGCGTCTGCCGCCAGTGCCGCTCGGCCAGAAAAAAGACCAAGATTCGCTAGCAGAAGAGCAAAGATCAGGTTACGCATGCGTCCATGCTAACCGATCCGTAACGGCTGGTACAATCAAGCTTCCGGAAGGGCTTCGTCCGAAATCGCCCGCCCGTTTGGCTTCATGGATCTAGATCAGCTTCACACGTTTCTTGAGATCGTCCGTCTGAAAAGCTTCTCGAAGGCCGCCCAGGCTGTCTATCGCACGCAGCCCGCGATTTCCGCGCAGGTGCGCCAGCTCGAAACGGAACTCAATGCTTCGCTGTTCGACCGGCTGGGAACGCGCATTGCGCTGACTACGGCCGGGAAGATCTTCGCCGAGTACGCCGAGCAAATTCTCGAACTACGGAAACGCGCGCAGAATTCCATCCAGGAACTGGAGCGCATCCCGCGCGGCGAACTCGTCATCGCCGCCAACGAAGCCACCTGCATTTACGTGCTGCCCCGCGTGTTCTCGGAATACAAGAAGCAGTATCCGAACGTCCAGTTATCGGTCGACCGCAACTACGGCACCGGCGTAGTCCAGGCGGTGATCGATAATCAGGCTGATTTCGGCATCACGCAGCTTCCGGTAAAGGAAAAGCGCCTGCAGATCGTCCGCATCCATTCCGACGAAATTATACTCCTGCTGCCTCCGCGTCATCCCCTCGCCCGCCGCGGTTCCGTATCGCCGCGCGACCTCGTCGGAGTACCGCTCTTGATGCCGAAATCCGGCACCACGCGAAGCAGATTGAATATTTGGCTCGAACCGGTCGAAGAGGAATTACAGATCTCGATGGAATTGGATTCGACCGAAATGATTAAGCGTTTTGTGATTGCCGGCCTTGGTGTGTCGTTTCTCGCCGCCTCCCATTGCCAGGAGGATCTGGCCGCCGGTCGCATGGCCGTCGCGTCGCTGGGTCCAGAAGCCATGACGCGGCAGGTGGCATTGATTTATCGGAAGGATAAAGCCCTCTCGCGCGCCGCACTCAGCTTCATTCAAGTGACGCTCGAGCATGCTGGGTTTCCCCTGCGCTCCGCGCCGCCGTCCCGCGAGGCCAGCTAGGCCTCTGTTTCAATCTGGAATATAGTAGAGGAATCCGGAGGAATTGCCGCCAGCGTCCTGGCGTCTCAAACGCAATCGTTTATGCAGATGGACCGAATGACCGTGAAGTCTTCGACGATCTTCATCGCAGTGGGGAAACGCACGCACGTCTACCAATCGCTTGCCGACGTGCCCGCGCCTCTTCGCCAGCGTTTGGAGGAGTCCACCAACGGCGTTAATTCCGCCACGATTCTCATCGCCGACAAACGCGGACGCGAAGAAATTGTGCGCGCCCTGCGCGGACTCCCCAGCGAATTGCGTAGCCGCCTGACATCGTCTCTTTCCAGCTCCCGCGCCCGAAAACGGAGCGCATCGACCACCGCGCCGGTACCCCGCGCCCAAACCATGCCTACCGCCAGTACCGGCATGTTTCTGACCCGGTACTGGGTCGAATTTGTGGTTCCTGCTGGCGTCGGACTCCTCATCTGGCTTACATTGCAATATGTCGGTCGTTAGGTAGCTTTTTCTCTCACTCAGTTCAGTTGTGCCGATAAGCAGGGCATGCCCCAGAGTTATGAGCGGCGCTCGCATCCTCGCATCCCGACCGACGAGGCTGTCACGGTCACTCTCCTTGGCCCTGTTCCGTTGGAACTTTATGGCACCGTCACAGATCTTTCCGCGCAAGGAGCCCGGCTTGTTGTCAGCGAACAGGTGCCCCTTTCCGTACCGCTTCGCATCGACGGATTCGGTACCATGCTGCTCGGCGAGGCCTGCTATTGCCGATTCGAGGATGGTGGCTGGCAAACCGGAATTGTGCTTGAGCACGTCCTCTGGCACGTCGAAGAACTTGCGGAGATGGCTCTGAAAATGTGCTGACGCCCCTGCGGCCGCGCTATTCTGAAACGTCACGACCTAGTCGTGACTCTCAATTATGCAGCGTGTTGCCATTTTCGGAAGCGGCGGCCAACTCGGCGTCGAGCTCAAGAAGGTTTTTGAATCTCGCGGCTGGGTCGTCTCGCCCTTTGAACGATCCATCGTCGATATTACCGATTCCGCGGCCGTCGAACAGGCGCTCGCGCCGATCGATCCCAATCTCGTCATAAACGCTGCCGCCTATAACCAGGTTGACGTCGCGGAGAAAGAGCCCCAGGCCGCTTACGCCGTCAACGCGCTTGCGGTGCGCAACCTCGCCCTCGCCTGCCGCCAGATCGACGCTCGCTTCGTTCACTTCTCCACCGACTACGTCTTCGACGGCCTGGCTGGCCGCGCCTACACGGAGGAAGACAAGCCGCATCCGACAGGCGCGTACGCTGTCTCTAAGCTCGCCGGAGAACTCTACGCGCAAGCCTATCTCGACTCGCCGCTCATCATTCGGACCTCCGGTGTCTTCGGCCCAGGTGGGCTCCACACCGCCCGCGGCAACTTTGTCGAACTCATGCTGCGGCTTGCCGCGTCGCAACAGCCGATCCGCGTCGTCGAAGACCACGTCGCTTCTCCAACCTATGCTCCCGCGCTCGCCGAACGCACCGCCGACCTTGTCGACCTGCAGGCAAACGGAGTCTTCCATGTCGGCGGCGGAACGCCGATCTCCTGGTTCGACTATGCGCGGCTGATCTTCGATGCCGCAGGCTTGCATCCGGAATTAAAGTCCACCAACGAGCGCGAGTATCGGACCGCCGCACGGCGGCCCCGCTATTCGGCGCTAACGAACGGTAAGATGGAATCGCTCGGAGTGAAGCCGATGCCGCGTTTGCAGGAAGCGCTCGAAAGCTACTTCCGCGCGCGCCTTCCGTTGGTCTGATTCGGCGCTGGTTCTCTGACCGCATGATTCGGATCGAAACGAATCTCCGGCGCAACCGCCGGGGCTCTAACCCCGGGCTTCAGCCCGGCGTTGTTGATTGCCGGTCATAGCGCTAGAACCGGACCGTATCACCAATCTTCAAGCCGAACATCGCCGCCTGCCCGCCCGGCATTTCCAGCACGAACTGCGATTTCTCTTTGCCGCCATAAAGCGGACACTCACGCGCCGACGTGGAGGGACACGGTGGCGTATTCGCCGAGATTTCCACAATCTGCTTCTTGCCGTCCATCCACACGATGTCGAGCGGAATCTTCACCTGGTACATGAAATAGGTCCAGTTGCCCGGCAACCCGTGCGAGAACAGCATCCCCCGATTGGCCGCCAGCGAATCGCGAAACATCATCCCCCGCGCCATCTCGATCTCCGTACGCATGTCCTCCGCCAGGATCTTCTGGCCTCCCGCGAAAATCACTTCCGTCGACCGGAATTCTTCCATCGTCACCGCACGCTCCCCGCACCCCGTTAACAGCACGGCAGAAATCATGCATCCAAGCGCTCGCATCGTCATCACGTAAAATAGTAGCTAACTCTTGCCATCCTTCTGGACACGCCTGCGCCTGACGCTCGAAATGATCAAATTCGAGCATTCCGTGTTCGCCTTGCCCTTCGCCTTGACAGGCGCGCTGCTCGCCTGGCGCGAAAACCATTTTGCGACGGACGGCCTCGCGCGTGCCGTAGTGTTGATCCTTGTCGCGATGGTCAGCGCCCGTTCCGCCGCCATGGCCTTCAATCGTGTGCTCGACGCCGATATCGACGCACGAAACCCGCGTACGAAGGCGCGCCACCTGCCTGCCGGACTGCTGAGCCGCAACTTCGCCTGGGGCTTCACCTTCGTCTCCTGCGGCGTTTTCCTGATCGCCGCGCGGGCGCTGAATCCCTTGTGCTTTATGCTTTCGCCGATCGCGCTCGCGATCGTCATGTTCTACAGCTTCACCAAGCGCTTCACTGCCTTCGCGCATCTCGTGCTCGGCTTCTCGTTGGGCATCGCGCCCGCCGCCGCCTGGATCGCGATGCAAGGCTCGCTCGACCCGCGCATCGTCTGGCTTACGGCCGCCGTCACGCTGTGGACCGCGGGCTTCGACGTCATCTATAGCTGCCAGGACTACGCCTTCGATGTCCAAACCGGTCTCTACAGCATTCCGCGCCACTTCGGAATCGCCCGCGCGCTGCTCCTCGCCCGGCTCCTGCACGTCGGAATGATCGGCTGCCTGCTGGCGCTCGTGCGCAGTTTCGACCTCGGCTTCCTCGCACTGCTCGGTGTCGTTGCAGTCGCCGCGTTGCTTCTCTTCGAGCACTCGATCGTACACCACGACGATCTTTCTCGCGTCGACGCAGCCTTTTTCACCATGAACGGCTGGGTTAGCGTGTTATTCTTTGTTTTTTGGGCCGCCGACGTCACGTGGGCGAATTGGCAGACAACACTATTCAAATGACTTCCGCACCACAAATCGAGGACCGCCGCCTCCACCCGATTCTTGCCAAGGTCCAAGCCGGCGAGCGCTTGACCTTCGACGACGGCGTAACGCTCTACCGCTCGCCCGACATCCTGGCGCTTGGCTATATGGCGAACCTCGTCCGCGAGCAGAAGCATGGCAATATCACCTACTTCAACGTGAACCGTCACATCAATCCGACGGACGTCTGCGTCGCTAACTGCCGCCTCTGCGCGTTCGGCAAGCGCGCCAAGGACCCGACGTCCTACACGATGTCGCTCGAACAGGTTTGGGAAATCGCCGGCAAAGGCTATGCCGACGCCGTTACCGAGTTTCACATCGTCGGCGGTTTGCACCCCGAGCTTTCGCTCGATTGGTTCTGCGAAATGCTCAGCGGTCTGAAGTCCCGCTACCCCGGCGTGCACTTGAAGGCCTTCACGATGGTCGAGATCGGCTATCTCGCCAAGCGCGCCAAGCTCTCCGTCCGCGACACGCTGATCCGTCTCCGTGACGCTGGAATGGATTCAATGCCCGGCGGCGGAGCCGAAATCTTTCACGATCGCGTCCGCCGCATCATCTGCGATCACAAGCTCACGGGCGACGAGTGGATCGAAACCGCGCGCACCGCTCACGAGCTCGGGCTGCATTCGAACTGCACCATGCTCTACGGCCACCTCGAGACCGAAGATGATCGCGTAGACCATCTGGTGCGCCTGCGCGCACTGCAGGATGAAACGCACGGCTTCGTGACGTACATTCCACTCGCGTTCCACCCCGACAACACCGCGCTTCATCACATCCCGAAGACAACGGGTTTCATGGATCTAAAAGAGATTGCCGTCGCGCGCCTGATGCTCGATAACATCGATCACATCAAGGCCTATTGGGTGATGATGACGCCGAGGATCGCGCAGATCGCGCAGCGTTTCGGCTCCGACGACGTCGACGGAACGATCGTCGAAGAGAAGATCTACCACGACGCGGGCGCCACCACCGAGCAACACATGCGTCGCGGCGAACTCCTGCATCTCATCCGCGAATCCGGCCGCGAGCCCGTAGAACGCGATACTCGCTATCAGCGCGTCGAACGTATCGAGAATGTGTTTACGGTTTTGGTCTAACCGCTACGGACGCGAGAGCTCGATCTTGACCGCTTCGCCGCGCGCATTTGGCTCGGCGCTGATTCACTTGGCTTCTTCGCGCACGAGGAGTCCTTCCATCTCGACTGAACCACAACCGGCTGTGAAGAATTGTCCGCAACTTCAAACGTCAATTCTTTCGCGCGCAACGCCGGTTACGGGCCAGGAACTCTCCGTTTCTCGTCCTGACTCCGTTCCATTGCCGAGTGCCGCCACCTACCGTCGGGCGATTTCATTTTGGTTCTTCGACCTTTCGCTCCAGCCGCGTTGCCGGCCTTCTTCGCTACTACGGCCTCTGCGTCATTTGTCCGTTCTCGTCGGTCAAGTTCAATACACCTGAAAGCAGAACAAAACGTCCGACCCATCTGGCATCAGCGCGTACTCGCCGTTCTCGAGCGGTTCCGCTGCCTCGATTCGCCATAGCCGACCCTCGAGTCGGCGGACCGTCAGGCGCAGAACCTTTCCGCCTTTGCGCTTGCTCAGTGTCACCGCGCGCTGGCCGCCTTTGCTGTCGAACCGGTACAGCTCGATGCGTTCGGGCGACAAGCGTTCGGCTTGGATCATGAAAATCGGTTCGGCCAACGGAGTCCGCGCCGTCGATGACGCGCCGCTTACCAAGTAGGTATCCGCGTTCTTGCCCGACTCGCGCTTGGCTTCCTGCTTTTCCGTCGCGATAAGGTTAGACGCGTGCAACAGGTACGGCACGTCGTCCTTCGGGGGCTTCGGGCCATCGTACTTGTCGGCCGCAAATCCCAACGCTGCCGCGAACAACAAACAGAAAACGCGTTTCATCATGTTACCCTCATTCTACGCCGCGCCCATGTTGGAAGCGCGCCGCGCACCAACTTGGCTGAAACAAAACGATACGACGTCATCATCCTCGGCGCCGGCGCCGCCGGACTCTTCTGCGCGGCGCAGGCAGCCCAACGCGGACTCCGCGTCGCCTTGCTCGAACGCGCGGACGAACCGGGCAAGAAGATTCTGATCTCCGGCGGGGGCCGCTGCAACTTCACGAACTTCACCGTCACCGCGGCCAATTTTCTCTCGAACAATCCTCATTTCGCGAAATCCGCCCTCGCCCGCTACACCGCCGCCGACTTCCTCGCGCTGGTCGAAAAGCGCGGCATCGCGTGGCACGAGAAGACACTCGGCCAGCTCTTCTGCGACGATTCGTCGCGCCAGATCCTCGACCTTCTCAACGCGGAGTGCAGCGATGCCGGCGTCGAGACGTTCCTCTCTACCGGCGTTCAATCGATCGAGTCCGGTTTCGACGTAGTCACCTCGCGCGGCGCGTTCTCTGCGCCGAAGCTCGTGATCGCCACCGGCGGACTGTCGATTCCTAAAATGGGCGCCACCGGCTTCGGGTACGAAATCGCGCGGCAGTTCGGACTCTTGATCGTCGAACCCCGCCCCGCGCTTGTGCCGTTCACGCTCGGAGAGAAAGACGCGAAGCGCTGGTGCGACCTTACCGGCGTCGCGGCCGACTCCGTTGCGCGCGCGTCCGACGGGCCCGCGTTCCACGAAAAGCTTCTGATCACGCATCGCGGCCTCTCCGGTCCGTCGATTCTGCAAATCTCGTCGTATTGGAAACACGGCGAAACCGTATCGATCGACCTGCTGCCCGCGGTCGACGTCGCTGACCGGCTAATGGCTCGCCGCACCTATGGCGACGTCGCTACACTGCGCTCCGCACTCGTCGACTTTCTGCCGCGACGCCTCGCCGAACGTTGGAGCGAAATCGATCCGGCGGCGAATCCCGTGGCCCTCAAGCCGCTCGCCATGCTTTCGAACGAGGACATCGCCGCGATTGCGCAAAGCCTGCATCAATGGACCGTCCGCCCGTCGGGAACCGAAGGCTTCGACAAAGCCGAAGTGACCGCCGGCGGCGTCGATACGAGCGAGCTCAGTTCGAAAACGATGGAAGCGAAGAAAGCGCCGGGCCTTTATTTCATCGGCGAAGTCGTCGATGTCACGGGTTGGCTTGGTGGCTACAACTTTCAGTGGGCCTGGTCGAGCGCCTACGCCTGCGCGGAAGCGCTCGCAAGCCAATAACTACGGCAGCGCGAAGATGAACATGGTTGGCGACCCCGGATTCTCTCCAATCCAGAATCGTGACGGCCAGCCGGACGCGGCGGCCACGTATTGCTTTCCGCCCAGCACGTAGCTGACGATCCCGCCGCCCATGGGTCCGCCGGTGTTGAACTGATAGAGTACATCGCCGGAGCGCGCATCAAAAACATCGAAATTGCCATTCAATTCGCCCGCGAAGACGAGATTGCCGGACGTCGTCGTCACGGCCGCGACCACGGGACGCTCGGAGCGATACTTCCACTTCACGGCGCCTGACGTGGCGTCGATGGCCGTGATCCAACCCTGCGAATTCTTGTCCGATTTCACGGTCCCACCCATGAACATTTTTCCCGCAATGCGGCGTGGGTCGTCGAACGCTGTAAACGTGCCGCACCAATCCACCGCACCGACGTACAGCAGGTTCGTGGCGGGATTGAACGCCGGTCCGTTCCATTCCACGCCGCCTAGAACGCCAGGGCACGCGTGAATCGGTTTGCTGGTGACTGGGACGTTCGCATTCTCGATCGTCGTTACCGGAGTCGAGTTGACGATCTCACGCGAGTTACGGTCGACCGTGCGCAGCATTCCGTCTTTGCCCGAAGTCGCGACCAGGGAACTTTCGCGTCCGCCGATCTTCGTTTTGAACAGCGGGCTCACCTGCGTCAGATCCCAATCGTGCGAGTCGTTTTTGATCATCTGCTTGTACCAACGCAGTTTGCCCGTGCCAACGTCGAGCGCGATGAGCGAATTGGTATACAGGTTATCGCCGGGCCGCATGTGCGCCGGCAGATCGGGCGCGGGATTCGTGACGGCGGCGAACAGTTCGCCTTTCTCGGGATCGAACGAAAACGGTGTCCAGATGGAGCCGCCGCCGAGCAGGATCTTGTTTGGATTCGGCCACGTCTCCTTACCTTCGCGGGCGCCGGGCACGGTTTTGAACTTCCAAACCTCGGAGCCGTCCTTCAGGCGGAACGCGCCAACCCATCCGGAGATATCGTTCTCACTGCCTGCAGGCCCAATCAGAATCAGATCTTCGAAGATCAATGGCGACATCGTAAACGTCTCGCCCTCGCTCGTATCGGCGACCTTGCGGGCCCAGATCAACTTTCCCGTTTGTGCGCTCAACTCGAGAAGGTAGCCGTCTGAGGTACCGCGCACCAGCAGGCCATCCTTCATCGCGACGCCCCGATTGCTGGGCCAGATGTCTTCGCCTTTCGGCTCCCAGGTATGGCGCCATTTCTGACGGCAGTTCGCGGCGTCGATGGCGATCGTTGAGTGCAGCGTCGTGATATACATCGTGCCTTCGTACACCACGGGGCCGACCTGGAAATTGCTCATCTCGCCGACCTGGAACGCGCATACCGGACGCAACTGCCTGGCGTTATCGGTGTTGATCTGATCGGCGTTGACGTGCCGGGAGCCGGAGTAGTCGTGTGTGTGATAAAGCCAGTCGCGCGTCGATTGCCCAGCGGCATTGAGTTCTGCCTGTGTCGGTCCCATACCCTGGGGCGCAACGCCGTCGCCCTTCACGAACGGCGGCGCGATGGAGACAGCGCCAGTGGCTTTAAATTTCGTGTCTTTCATCACCGGCGCTCCGGCAACAAGAGCTCGATCACCGGCGGGAAAGTTATTGCGCTCAAGCACGTAGGAGAGGATCGCCAGATGCTTCTCTGCGGAAATCGTCGTAGCCGCGCCGGGAGGCATCGTGGTCTTCATCAGGTAGAAGAGATCGTCCACGGAACGGCTGGGAGCCCACCGATTGTTGAACTTCGGCCCAGCCAACGGGGGCGCGGTGACCCCGGCGAGTTGTGGCCCATGGCAGGAGGCGCAAAGCGTTTTGTACAGTTTCTCGCCTTCTTCGGCCTGCTCTCTCGCGTAGATGCCCTTGCCGTGCTCCTGTGCCGTCGCGATCGCGGCCGCCAGGATCAGGCAGGACAGAACGCGACCGGGCGTAGCCTCGCGAATCCCCATGTATGTTTCTCCGTTCGGGCGAAAACTCGGCCCGTCGGATAGGCTATCAGATGGCGCGTAGGCGCCGTGCAGACTCGCTACTTGCCCATGGCAGCGATTTCTTTCTCGAGTTCCGTCGCAACCATCGTGAACCGGCGCTTTCGCACTTCGTCCGCGGTGGCTTCCATGATTTTGCGCAAAGCGAATAGATGCGCCGTCTTCAGCGCCTTCGGAGCCTCCGTCTCGATGTCGGATTGCACCTAACTCCCGGCGGATGAACAGGATGCTTTGTCATCCACAGAGGCCCGTCGTGGTGCTTCTTGGTGCACAAACTACAGGCTCGAAAAACATATCCAATCTTGTATAATCGAAGAGTGTCGAGTCGGAAGCCAATCGCCTCGATGGGTGACAGCCGGACCCGGTTGCAAGCGGCCCCGTCTGACATTCGTTCGGACGCGCGCTACCAACTGGACCTGGTTCAGCCCGGCGAAGTGCCTGAGGATTTTAAGCCGATGCCGGATGTCGGCTCGGGCGTCATGGAGATCCCCATTCACGGCGACAACGAGTACCGAGTGTTCTACGTTCGATACGAGGAAGCCGTCTACGTGCTCCACTGCTTCGTAAAGAAGACCCAGGCGACCCGGAAAACCGATGTTGACTTGGGCAGGAAACGCTACGCTGCGTTGATTGAGGCGCGGAAATCGAAACGAAGGAGAGAGCCATGATAACCACCATCGACACGACGATCACGATGGGAAGCGGTGACGTTTTCACCGACCTCGGTTTCTCGCCCGCCGAATCCCGCAATTTGCGGCTCCGCGCGCAGATGATGACGGCCCTGCGAAAAGAGGAGCTTGGGCGATTCGTCACCCAAGAGCTGCGCGTACACCTCAAGCCGATAGTGCCTGATTTACGGGACAAACATGAAAACATTCCGAAGAATTTGAGCGCCTGTCTATTTCGCCCGAACGTAGATCGCGTCGAACACGGTCTGCCAATTGACGCCGTCGCGCGCCTGTTCAATGTGTTGGCGAACCGTACCATCCGGCATTGGCGTCAACGTGGTGCGGTCGTAAATCACTCGACCGCCTGGAGCCGCGATGGTTCCCTGAAATCGGACGGCACCGCCGGCCAGTTCCTCCGCCATTTCCTTCTCCTTGTAGTCCGTATTGGCCTGGACCCAAAGCTGCTTCCACTTTCCGGTAACTAGGTTGAACGCGAAAAAGCTCTTGCCCTCGATGCCGGAAACGTCAAGCCAATTCTCGATTACGGCACATCCGTCCAGAGTCTTCTCAATCCGATTGGTGCCCGCAGGTGTTCGGCGGGCGTCATTCGTCACTACGTCCCAGTCACCGACCCAGAAATCGAGCTTCCGGTAGCCGGAGTGATTCCGGCACGGATGCATCGCGCGAGCGCGTAGCTCCTTGAATTGCGGCAGCCCGCGCAATTCTCCGAACGCCGGGTCCGCATCGAGAAACGGCAGCGCGGCAAACCCAACTTCAATCGCCTTGCCGAGATGCGCGAGCGCTTCCGCCGTGTCGCCCTTCGCCGCGAATGCCGTCGCTGCGCGGAACTGCGTGCTCCGCGCCAGGTATCCAAGGCGTTCTGCCTCCTGGAACGCCCGCGCCGCCTCGTCGAACTCTTTCGATCGTAATTTCGATTCGCCCCGCTCGAACCACTCAACTGCCGTCGTCGCCGCCGGTTGAGCCACAAGGATCACGGCCGGAAGACAAGCGCAGAGCAAACGAAGAAGCGAAAAGATAGGCTGGACCATTGGCTTCATCGTGGTCGACATCACTTCTCCACGTCGCCCCAAAATGGGTGGATGGGTTGAGAACCGGGGCGGGAATGCAGGCCAGTTTTGAATCATGGGCGCCTGCCAGTGGCCACTGCGCAAGCGATCTGTGGGCGATGGAAAGCGTCCGCTTCAGCCGGGCGACGTCGTGGTGATCTATTGCAGCGGGCTCGGTGAGGTCGACGCTCCCGCCGAAGCAGGGCCGGCGACGCCGATTGACCGGCTGCGGAACGCAAAGAGTCCGATCAGAGTGACAATCGGCGGTGTCGCCGCCGTCGTGCAGTTCGCCGGACTCAACCCTGGTGGCGTGGGTTTGTATCAAGTGAATGCGACGGTGCCGGCCGGTGTTACCTCCGGCTCAGCCGTCCCGTTGATCCTCTCCTTTGGCTCAATCTCGAGTCTTCCCGTGAGTGTGGCGGTCCAATAAGCTTCCAGTCTGCCTTGGGCATGAACCGCAGCCTTGGCAACTGATGCCTGGCGGTGCAAATCCTGCAAGCCGCTGCTAGTTCTCTGACCGCGTGATTCGGATCGAAACGATCCCCGCCGGTTCCGGCGGGGTCAGAACCCCGGGCCAGCCCGGGGACATTTATCGCCGGTCTTAGCGCGAGTTCGAAATTCCCGGAATGGGGTGCGGTTCTGCCTTCCCTCGCCGACACCGCGCGCACCACATCTCCACCAACCTCCAAAATACTCACTCCGAAGGAGGCGAGCCGGGCGATATGCCTATCGAGGAATGGACACGCAGAAGCTGCGGTGTCAGGGTCCTCTATAGACCCGCGACGCTCGAATAGCGTAACCTAGGAAAAGAGCAACGCTGCACACCTGCCTTCCTCTTTCAGGCCGCTTGGCTAAGACCGGTTTCCTGAATAGCTCGATTCTTAGCAATTCGATTCTGAAGGAGACCACCATGTCCGCACTTCGAGGCGACACCTCGCGGCATCATCGCCTGCGCAAGAAGAAGATCCGCAATCGGGCCAAGATTCGCGATCTGAAAAAGCAACTGGAAGCCGCCGCCGCCGCTCCCGCAGCGGCTGAAGCAAAGAAGTAACTCGCCGATTGGCAGCGTCCGGCTGGGCCGCTGCCTTCGCACCAGTCGGCACGTCTGCACCGGGTACAATGGCGCGTAGAGTGTGCGCGGAGCTTCGGCGAATTGCAAGGGCCGCGCCGTCTGATGCCGCATGACGCTTTCGTCGACCTCCCCTATCGTTTGCGCTCCGGATCGGTACGAAAGCCTTCCGCAGATTCCGGCCGTGTTCCTCGTCTGGCCGCGTCCTGTAGGCGAATTGCAAGGGCGGCCTTATCTCGCGCGCACGGAACTGCTGCGCCGCCGCGTCGCGCGATTGCTCGCACCACGCCAGGAGTCCAGCCGCAGCCTGCATCTGCGCGACATCGCGGAGCGCATCGAGTATTGGCCAGTCGCTTCAAAGCTCGAAGGCTCGCTGGTTTTGTATGAACTCGCGCGGACGCATTTTCCCGATAGCTATCGCAAGATCGCCCGCATCCGGCCCGCGTCGTTCGTGAAGTTGACCCTCGCGAATGCGTATCCGCGAACGCTGGTGACCTCGCGCATCGGCAGCGGACGCAGCCTATATTACGGCCCCTTTCGGAGCCGGACCTCGGCGCAAGAGTTCAATGCGCAGTTTCTCGACCTCTTTCAGATTCGCCGCTGTCAGGAAAACCTAGAGCCCAGCCCCGATCATCCGGGCTGTATCTACGGTGAGATGAACTTGTGCTCGCGTCCCTGTCAGGAAGTGGTTGGCGCAGCGGAGTACGCGAGCGAGGTGGAGCGCGTTGCGGCGTTTCTGCGCAGCGGCGGCGCGTCGCTGCTCGATGCCATCAGCGCATCGCGCGAACGCGCGAGCGCCGACATGGAGTTTGAGGATGCCGCTCGCCATCATAAGCGGCACGAACGCGTGGAGCAGGTCCTGCGGCTGCGCGATGGCCTGAGTTCGGAGCTATCGGCGCTGCACGGCGTCGCGATCACGGCCGTGCCCGATCCTGAGTTGCCGGACGCCGCGGTTCGCGCCGTCGATCTGCGGTTTGTCGCCGAGGGCTGCTGGCTCGCGCCGGTGCGCTTTGAATTGGCTCCGACGGCGGCCGACGGCCAGACCAACCTGCCCGCTTCGATGGATGCCCGCTTGCGAGAGATCGTTGCCGCACTCGGCGCGCCGGAGGGCGACCGCGAAGAACACATTGCGCTGTTGACGCGCTGGCATGACGCCACGTGGCGCGACGGCGAATGGCTGTCGTTCGATTCGCCGCGCAAGATTCCCTATCGCAAGCTCGTGAATGCGATTGCGCGCGTGGCGAAGCACGTCAAGGCCCCCCTGGTTCTCTGACCGCGTGATTCGGATCGAAACGAATCCCCGCCCGGTTACGGCGGGCTATAACCCCGGCCTTCAGCCCGGGGTTGTTATCTGCCGGTCAGAGCTCTAGTTTCTAGTTGCGTCCGGAAGATTTTGCGGCTCCGACGGGCCACGTCCAGTTCCGAAGGAACTTTACGAAGGTCTTCTGCACGGGCAGCGAACAGTGGCCAGCCGCTTGCGCATAGCCCACCCGGCGGAATGCTTTCGGTTGGATCGGTAGAATTTTGCACCCGGCGGCTCCGCGGCGCGCGGCGAATTCCGGAACCAGGCTGATTCCAAAGCCGCCCGCAACCATCGCGAAAATACTCGACAGGTGATCGCTCTCAAACGTATTGACGAATTGCGCGTTCGCGCGACTGCACGTCGTTAGCACTTCATCGCGCAGGCAATGGCCTTCGCGTAACAGCAGCATCCGCTCTTCGGTAAGGCACGAGAGGTCGATGACGTTCTCGTTCGCCAAGGGATGATTGGGCGGGAGCGCCGCGACCAACGGCTCGCGGAACAACTCGCTGCAGACAATTTCCTTGTGCCGGATCGGTAGCGCGACGACGGCCAAGTCGAGTTCGCCCGCACGCAGGCCCTCGATCATCCGCTCCGTTGTGAGCTCGCGGATATCGAGATCTACCTTGGGGTACAGCGCTCGAAACGACGCCAAGACGTCGATCATCGAATAGGGCAGGATCGTCGGAATGACACCGGCGACCAGTACTCCGGTTCCTTCGGCGCGCATCGCCTCCAGCGTCTTGCGGGTCAGCCGCATTTGCCGCAGCAGGCTCTCCGCTTCGGGTCGCAAAGCCTCGCCGTAGCGCGTCAGGCGGACCGACCTCCCCAGTCGATCGAGCAGCGGCACGCCGAGTTCTGTTTCCAATTTCTTGATCTGCTGTGAGAGCGACGGCTGCGTGACGCCTTCTTCTTCCGCGGCTCGCACAAAGCTTCCGGCGCGCGCGACCGCCAGGAAATAACGAAGCTGATGGATCTCCATGCCTCTTCTGACTGTATCCGTTTCTGAGGGACTCCTCGCGACTTTACTCCCGTCGGCAGCGGTGGCGCGCGGTCGCGCAGTTGCTACACTAACCCCGTGAAATTCGAAACCCTCGCAATCCACAGCGGCCGCCACATCGACCCCTTAACCAAAGCGGTCGCGCAGCCGATCCATCTCTCGAGCACCTTTCAGCGCGACCCCGACGGCGAGTATTCGAGCGGCTTCAGCTACTCGCGCGACAACAACCCGAATCGCAAAGCTCTTGAAACCTGCCTCGCCGCGCTCGAAGGCGGCAAAGAAGCGTTGGCGTTCGCGTCCGGGCTTGCCGTGGCGACCGCGGCGTTCCAAGGCCTCGAACCCGGCGATCACATGATCGCGCCGGACGACGTCTACTGGGCGCTGCGCAAGGTGATCGGCGATGTTTTCGCGCACGCCGGAATCACGACCGACTACGTGGATCTCACTGATCTCGATGCCGTCCGGGCCGCGATCCGGCCTGCGACGCGCCTGATCTGGATGGAGTCGCCGTCGAACCCTTTGCTCAAGATCACCGACCTCGCCGCCGTGGCGGAGATCGCGCGCCAGGCGAATGCGATCACCATCTGCGACGGCACCTTCGCGAGCCCCGTGCTGCAGCGCCCGCTCGATCACGGCGTCGACATGGTGATGCATTCGACGACGAAATACATCGGTGGCCACAGCGATGTGATCGGCGGCATCCTCGTCACCAAGCACGATAACTATTTGTTCGAACGCGCGCGGAAGTCACAAAAGTACGGCGGCGCGGTGCCCTCGCCCTTCGATTGCTGGCTCTCGCTGCGCGGCGTCGACTCGCTTGCGTGCCGCGTGCGAAACCACTGCGACAACGCCCGCCGCATTGCTGAGTTTCTGAAGACGCATCCGCGCGTCGAGAGGGTTCTCTATCCAGGCTTCGCGGAGCACCCCGGCCACGGGATCGCCGCCCGCCAGATGACGGGCGGCTTCGGCGGAATGGTATCGATGCTCGTGAAGGGCGGCCGCGACGAGGCCGTGAAGGCAGCGGCGAGCGTTCTGCTGTTCATTCGCGCCACCAGCCTCGGCGGAACGCACAGTCTGATCGAACATCGCGCTTCCGTGGAGGGCGCGAATTCGAAAGTACCGCAGAACCTCTTGCGTCTGTCCGTAGGCCTGGAACACCCCGACGACTTGATCGCCGATCTCGATCAGGCGCTCGCAGCAATGTGACGCACTGCCGCCGTGCCGCCCATCTTCGCACAGCAGTAGGGATCGAGCGCCGGTAATCCACGATTGCGAAACGGTGTGTCGCGGAAAAGAGAATCGTCGAGGAACGAGCCGCCGTGGCTAGTCCTGCGCCTTGCCAACCAGCAGGATTGCCAGCGGCACATCGCCGACCTTTACGTGCCACACCCAGTCGCCTTCACCTTCTTTGTGCAGCCCCGGCTTGAAATCAGAGTCTTGCTTCCACAGGCTCAGGACGCCCGGATGCGGCGTGCCCGTGGCTTTCCGGCTTAGATTCATCAACCCGTCGAAATCGCCCGGTGATTTCGGATCCTTGTCGTCCGCGGCGGGCGACATCACCAGGAAGTCGCGCTGCGGCGACACGCCCTGATGATCGCCATTGATCGGAAAGTTTGCGTAGCGCAGCGTATACACCCCGGGCTTTAACGTCTGCGCGCGGCGGTCCGCGCCTTTGCCTGGGAATCGCACGACGCCCATCACAGCGCCCACCGGAATCATGGGCAGCGTCACGCTCGACTCTCCCGATATGGGTCCCGTCGGCATTTTCGAGGTGAGCCAGACTTCGATGAATGCGCCTTCCGGGCCCGCGATCTTGGCACCCTCTTTATTGACGAGCGCCGCAATCGGCGCAGCGACCTCCGCCGGGAAGGCTCCCGCCGCTCCCGCCGTGTATTGCGCAAACAACCCCGAGGCCGCCAGTGCGGCGAGAATGAAAAATCTCATCACTTTATAGATTCTAGCGGGCGGGCAACAGGAACAGGAGTTTGTTATCTTCCGCGCATGTTTTTGGTGAGAGAACCTTCACGATTCCTCGCGGGCCGCAAGGACCTGCAACTATCTTCGAAAGTGATCCCAGCCCGCGCGCGGCAATGGTTTTCCCGCAACGACGACCCTAGGCTCCGCGGTCGCTTCGCCGATCCGCGTGCAGCCCTCGGGAACGCGCATTCCAGGCGGCATTGAAAACAGAAGCTCGTAATCCTCGCCGGCCGACAATGCTTCCTCGAAGGACGCGCCGCGCGCCAGCGGCAAGGTGTCAATCCGCGCGCCTACGTTCGACGCCGCGCAGAGCCGAGGCAGATCCATCGCCAGGCCATCGCTTAAATCCATGCACGCAGACGCGCGACCTCGCAGGGATCGCCCTAGGTCGAGCCGTGGTTCGGGTGTGCGATTCTTTCTCCAGCCGCGCCCCAGCGGCCCTGAAACGTAGAGCGCATCGCCCGGCTTCGCTCCGCTCCGTAGCAGCGCTTTGCCCTCCGGAACTGCTCCGCAGCACATCACGTCGGCGATCACCACGGGTCCGCTCGATAGATCGCCGCCCGCGAGCGCCGTTTTGGTTCGCGCCGACAAGGCAAGAAAACCGCCGAAGAAACCATCGCGCCAAGGCGCGCGCGTGTTCGCCGGCAGTGCCAGAGACAGCAGTGCGAATCGCGGCTCCGCGCCCATCGCCGCCAGATCACTCAAGCTACGCGCCAGTGCTTTGTGTCCGGCTTCGGCGGCCGTGAATCGCTCCCGCGTGAAATGCACATTCTCAATCAGAAGATCTGTTGTGAATACCAGATGCTCGCCCGTTTTCGGCCGGAACAGCGCCGCATCGTCGCCGATGCCGAGCAGCAGGTCTTTCGACGAAGGGTTCTTGCCGGCCGCCTGTTTGAGGTACGCGACGATCTCTGGCTCGCCCGTCGTTCTCGGCCCACGCATCTTAGGATGCTCCGAAGACAAGTCCCGAAGGCAGTTCTTCACCGAAGATTCGGCCCATCGCCGCGAGATCGCCACGCGCGTCGGCGGTGAGATTGAGATCCGGATAGGCGCGTCGCGCGGCGTCGATCGAAGCCGCCGGAAGATCACGCGACGTATCGCCTGTCTGCCGTGCCAGCGCCAGCGCGTAGTCGCCCTTCTTGTCGTGCTTCATCACAGTGTCCAGCCACTTCGCCGCCGTCGATGCCGGCAGCACCTGATTGGCAGGACCGTAGAACAGCGCGCGCGCGCCAAGCCGCGCCAGGCACCACAGCGATGTTTCGACGAAATCGCCTTTCTTCAATCGCGCGACCAACTCGTCGCCCAACTGGGTCCGCACTTGTGCCGGAAGCAATTCCAGACCCGCGCCCGCTCGCCACATCTCGCGTGCAAGGCTTGCATTCAGCCTTGGCCGCTTGTTGCCCTTTGGAAGCAACGAACCCGAAAGCCGTTGATAGACATCGCCCTGCTGATTCTTGTTCAGCCCGCCCGCCACGCGGCCCCAGAAGATCCACCATTCCACTTCGTTCTGAATTTGATTTGCAAACGTCAGGCCGCCGGCGTACACGCGGCGTGCGAGTTCAACACGCAATTCGTCGCCCGGAAAGCCAAAGCCCGGGCGCAGGCAGTACCCGCAAAGATTCAACCAACGCAACTCATGCGCCGCGCTTCTTTTGCGGCCTTCGCTGAGTTCGAGCATGCGATCGGCGAGCGCGCGCATCGCCGACAGCGGCCACGCACCGCGGCCAATCGTGAGCGTGGCTTCGAGCTTGCCCGGCAGTTCGGTTGGTTCCATCGTGCCCGCGCCGAACGCCTCATTGACCGACGCCAGCGCTGCTTCGAGCGCGGGCTCGGATACTACGGCGACCGGACGTTGCGCGGCCGCCGGAGCGTTGGCCTTCTTGCGCAGCGCGAACTCCAGTTTGAAGCGATGCTCGCTGACTTTCGAATCTGCCCATACTTCGAGCGTGCCGACTTCCGTCAAGCGCGCGCCCAGTTTCGCCGGAACCAATCGCTCACCTGCCTTGCCGAATCGCAACACCGCTTCAAGCGGCGCGTGTACATGCAACTCGGAACCCAGCGCGGTGCGCGGAAACTCGATCACGTCGCCCAGCTTGTCTTCCGTCCGCGTCAGCGAACTATACAGCCGAAACGAAACCGCCTTGTTCGCGACCAACTGTAAATCGTCACGATCAAGTTCAATCGATGATCCCTCTTCGCTGCCGCGCGGCATCAGGCACAAGGTCCGCAGCGCTTCCGGAGTCTCGCCCGTGCCGATGAAGTACGCGCGTGGCAATCCGCCCCGCACCAGCAGGCCCGCGCCCGTGGACCGCACGTACGAGTAGTACGCCGCGCCGACAGCGACTGCGAGATCGAGATCGCGATTCTCAAGAATCGTCGGCCGCTTCCCGGTCCATTGTTCGACGACGTCCGCGACCCGCTTGCGTAGAATCTCCGGAATGAAGAATCCGCCGTTGAACAGAATCGCGTCCGGCACCGCGTCCGCATCGCCCAGGAACGCTGCCAGGTGCCGTGTGATCGCCGCATCGGTTTCGTACGGAAGCCCGAGTTCGCGAAACGGACTCTGCTCGTCCTTCACCGGCCGGTCGTCTTTGCCGCAGAACGGCGCGAAGCCTTCGACAGCCAGTTCCACCACTTCTTCGCGCGTTATATTGCTGCGCAGCGTGCCGCCAATCAACGATGTGCCCGCGCCGAGAACCGTAATGTCGACACTCGCGAGCGTCTCCTCGGCGAGCAGTTTTTCCTTCGCCGACGCGCACTGCCGCCGTAATCCGCTGCGCTGGCGAATCGAAAGCGACTTGCCGAGCTTCTGCTCGACAAGCCACGCCAGCGTCAAATCGAGATTGTCCCCGCCCAGCAGCAAATGCCGCCCCACCGCCGTGCGTGTGAACTCCACGCGATCGCCCGATCGCGCCACGCGAATCAGCGTAAAGTCGCTGGTGCCGCCGCCGACGTCGCAAATCAAAATCGTTTGCCCGTCGAAGAGCAGCTTCTGCGATCGCGTCAAATCGTTCGCGATCCACGAGTAGAACGCCGCCGCCGGTTCTTCCACCAACGTCAACGATTCGAGCCCGGCTTGCTTTGCCGCTTCCACCGTCAGCGCGCGAGCCTCTTCGTCGAAGCTCGCCGGTACGGTCAACACGATCTGCTGTTCGCCCAGCGGTACGCCGAGCTTTTCCTGAAACGCCGTCGCTAGCGTCGACAAAACGCGCGTCGAAACTTCGACGGGCGACAGCACGCGGCCGCCCTCTTGCGCCTCCCAGGGAAGAATCTTCGCCGCGCGATCCACGTCCGCGTGCGACAACCAGGACTTCGCCGAATGCACCGATTTCGTCGGCACCAGCGCGCCCTGCTCGCGTGCGTACACGCCAACATACTCGCGATCGCCCAGGAACAAAAACGACGGCAGCGTGCGCCGCGGCTCGATCGTCCCTTGCGCGACGAACTGCGGAACGTCCAGAACGTGAATCGGCGGAAACTCTGTCTCCTCGGGTGTCGCTTGAATGTAGGCGAGCGCGGAATTCGTTGTGCCGAGATCGATGCCAACGTTCATGGGCTATTCGATCTCGATTTCGGCTGGCGCGAGCATGCGTTCGCCGGGCTTCGAGGCGGGCAGTTCGATCTTCTCAACCTTCCAACCGCGGTGGCGCAGCGTTCCACCAGTCACTTTACCTTCAGCCGGAACGTTGCCCACCAGCTTGTACGAATTCTTCCCGATGCCGTCCAACTTCGTGAACGCGCCCTCGACGCCATCGATCACCGGAACTACTTTCGCGTAGCGATCCAGCGCCTTCCGCGCGCCTTCCTGGATGTCTCGGACTGCCGCCCCCACCTGATCGTCGGAGTACGCCGCGATGTCTTCCATCAGAAAATCAACCAGCCGCGATTCGCGTTGCAAGGCACCCAGCAGTTCCACCGCGCCCTCCGCGGGCCCCGCGACCGCCTTCGGCGTATCCGCCTTCACCGGCACCTTGGGCGTCGGGGCCGACGGTTTGGCCTTCGTATAGCCGTATGCCTGCGCGACGTCGTCCGGCAAAGTGTCGGAGAACAGCAGGGAGAAGAAACTGCGAAACGCAAAAGAAGCTCGACTCATGGGTTATCCATTCCATTGTCCCGTCTCTGGCTCCGCGGAGCAAACCCGTGCACCCGGCCTCTCCAATCGGAGACAATACGAAGTCATGCGGAGATGGTTGCGATGACGAGACGGGATGCCGCGCGCCTAACGGCCGCTGCGATTTTCACGCGCACTGGAGGCCTGGCCATGAGTCAACCCGACGATCTGTGCTTTCTGCCCGCGGTTGAGCTTGCCAGACGCCTTCGCACGAAGCAGGTTTCGGCGCGCGACGTGCTTGCGGCGTACCTCAAACAGATCGAACGCGTGAACCCCAAGGTCAACGCGATTGTCACGCTCGTCGCCGAGAAGGCGGCGCTACAAGCAAAGCAAGCCGACGATGCCGTTGCAAACGGCGCCGCTCTCGGGCCGCTGCATGGCCTGCCGATCGCGCATAAAGATCTCAACGAGACGCGCGGCATTCGTACCACGTTTGGCTCGCGCATCTTCAAAGACAACGTCCCGGACGTCGACGCCATTATCGTCGAACGTATGCGCCGCGCCGGAGCGATTACGCTTGGCAAAACCAACACGCCTGAATTCGGAGCCGGATCGCAAACCTTCAACGAAGTCTTCGGACGCACGTTGAATCCCTATGACGTCGCGAAAACCTGCGGCGGATCCACTGGCGGCGGCGCGGTCGCGCTCGCCTGTGGCATGACGTCACTCGCCGATGGCTCCGACATGGGCGGATCCCTGCGCAATCCGGCATCGTTCTGCAACGTCGTCGGACTCCGCACGGCGCCTGGTCGCGTGCCGCGAGCCTCGAAATCGAACGGCTGGTCTACGCTCGGCGTCGACGGACCCATGGGCCGCACGGTTGCCGACGTTGCCTATTTCCTCAGCGCCCTCGCCGGACCCGATCGCCGTTCGCCGATCGCCATCCAGGAACCCGGTGCGCGCTTCGCAACCTCGCTCGAACGCAGTTTCAAGAACGTCCGTGTTGCCTGGTTCAAGGATCTCGGTGGAACGCCCTTCGATCCCGCTATCCGCGCCGTCATTGACGGACAACGCAAAATCTTCGAGTCCCTCGGATGCGTTGTCGATCAAGCCGAGCCTGATTTCAGCGGGGCCGACGAATCCTTCAAGACCCTCCGCGCGCTCAACTACGTTGCCAGTTATGCGGAACTTGTGCGCACCAGGCGCAGCCTCATCAAGGACACCGTTATTTGGGAAGTGGAACGCGGTCTGAAGTTAAACGCAGCCGCCATTACGCGCGCCGAAGCTCTCCACACAACGATGTTCGAGCGCTTCCGCCTGTTCTTCGAGAAGTATGATTACTTCATTCTGCCGGTCACCCAGGTGCCGCCCTTCGACGTCACCACGCCGTATCCCACCGAAGTCGCCGGCGTGAAGATGGAGACGTACATCGATTGGATGAAGTCCTGCTACTACATCTCTATCGCCGGCAGCCCCGCGCTCTCCGTGCCCGCCGGCTTCACGCCGGAAGGCCTGCCAGTCGGCATTCAAATCGTCGGAAAGCACAATGACGAATGGAGCGTCCTGCAATTGGGACACGCGTTCGAGACCGCAAACGGAGCAGGGAAGCGCCGACCGCCGGTCGTCTAAGGCCCGATAGATCCGTCACGTTATGGGCGTTATAACTTGCCTTTGGGCATGCCCGGTGCCGTGAAAGTGTCATGTTGCTGAAGTCCATCGCTGAGCGTGTTCTCCCACAGCCGAAGCTCTGCTTGCTCTTCCGCCCATGCCACCGGATCAGCCTTTAGCCGGGCGTAGACGCGGTTGGTCTCCTCGAGCATCTTTCCGCTGCGGTAGTCGTATACGGCCCGTTCAAGAACCGCAGTAGCGGATTTGCCTTCGCCCGTCGCAAGCGTGCGCAGTATACGAAGCGTGTCCCGGCTGATCCGCACCGTGATTGTATCCATAATCGTCTTTTTCTCCGCAGATCGTGATGAAAAAAAGAGCAAGGACAACAAGGGCCGACAGTCCCGCTTAGCGGGACTGCCGGCCCTTGCCCGACCCCAAATAAACGCCCGAATTACGGAGTGCCTTGCTCCTGCGTCAAATGCGCCCGCCGGTTCTTCTGATAGCACGCCTCGTTCGGATCCGTGCACACCGGCTTCTCCTTGCCGAAGGTCGTCGTCATCAACTGGCTCTCTGGAATGCCCAGCGACACCATGTATTCCTTCGCCTTTTTGGCGCGCGCGTCGCCGAGTCCCAAGTTGTACTCCGCCGAGCCGCGCT
>JAYVTO010000174.1:0-11900 GCA_043788745.1 Acidobacteriaceae bacterium | reverse complement strand
CCGCGACCGTAAGGGAGCAGACATCCCACAGCGCCGCATTTGCGCCGACGGCACGAGCCGAGAAGCCGTGCCACCCAAAAAATAAAAATGGTTCCAAGTGACCCACCGGACCAGCTCGTCTCCCGACCGTCATGCACGGCCGAAACTTGGCAGTCGGAAGTCGTCGTGACGTTTGGTCCTTCGCTCCCCGCACCCGGTTTTGTGCCGGATTCGGATCAACGCTCGGGAGTTCGCCCGCGCCATACTTCCGATAGACGCCGGTAACTCGCAGCGGCCTTTCGCTCGCCCACAGCGGTTGCTCTCTTGCGAGTCGCCTCCGCGGCAGGGTCGATACTCCCGGCCTACTACTTCGCTACCACCCTGGTCGCTTCCACGATCCGTTCGCCTGCTGGCTCCTCACCCTTTCGCTGATTGCGATCCGCCCTTTTGAGGCGGCGGGGGTGTCTCAACACCAGCCGACCGTTACCGCTTCCGCTTCCACGGCTCCGAACTCGCCACTGGTCTTTCCCTCCCTGTCGGGACTTCTCAATCCCTCTAGCTCGTAGGGCTCAATCCAGTTTCGGGCTCAGAAGCGTACCTTCGCAGACCGCCCGATTTCCCTTCGCTCCCCGCCTGCGCCGCTTTTGAATCACTCGCGCAATCGGATCATCGTTCCGGGCCCGCTACGTCCTGCCAGGCTCGCTGTTCCATGAACCTCTTGGAACCATCTGTAGGATGCGCCTATTCCACATTACAGTCAAGTGAAAATAGCGATGCAGAACCGTATTTCCTCAACTTCTATTGCCATTATTATCATGAGGATACGGCGGACGCCCGGTGAATTACGTGTGGATAAAACAACGCCGTGCGAGATTGTTCGTGGGCCGCTCACTCGCCGACACGCAGCAGCATTCCGCTGCCGTGAAGCCGCGACCCACCAGCGTCGATGTCGAGCGGCCGGAACACTATCGGTGGTCCAGCGCAGCCATCCACTTTGATAAATAAGGGTGACCAGAGTGGAACGCTCGATCTCGATTTCTCGAAGCCACTCGGGAGAAGCGCAAACCTGGCAGGACTGCACGAGGCCGAAGACCGGCCGAGCCAGACGCACTTGCTCGGGCGCTGCACCTAGGCCGGAAGCCCGATCGGAGACGAAGACTTCGGAGCAGAATTCGAGTCGCGGTTTCAGAGAAAATGGTGCCGCTCGAGGTGCGAGAAAGGCCTAAACACCCACATACGAGCCTACCTTAAACAGGTACGCAGCCGAGTGTCCCCTCGCTCAAGAAAGAGTTCGACGATTCCGTCTCGTGCTCACCCTTTCCGTCCCCTTCTTTCACGTCCTTCCTGTATACTTCTCTCCGTGGCTATTTCCGGACGCGCTATTCGACGAATAGCCGCCCTGTTCGGATGTGTATCCATGGAGGACGATGATGCAACGAGCGACGCTCTGGACTCTTCTTGCGCTGACGGCGACAGCGGCCAGCGGGCAGTTGACGACCGATCAGAAGATCTCCGATTTTCTCAACGTTGCCGCTATCTACGACAAGAACTACGGGCCGTATGAATGGAAGCGCGATGCGATTGGCTTCGACTTACTGAATACCGCGCCGTGGATCGAGAAGGTCGCCGCCACCAGGAACGATCTCGATTTCTATGAAGTGATGGTCTCCTACGTGGCCGCGCTCAACGATGCGCACGACGGCTACAGCTTGCCCTCGAATTTCGTGGCGCGGCTGAATTTCGGAGTCGACATATACGACGGCAAGCTCCTCGTCGACACCATCAACCGGCTCCGCCTGCCCGCCAATGAGTTCCCCTTCGTCAACGGCTACGAGCTCGTCTCCATCGACGGCAAAGACGCCCAGGGACTCCTCGACGGCCTGCTTCAGTATCAGATCGCGGCAAATCCCCGCAGTACGCGACGGCTGGCCGCGCAGCTGTTAACCACTCGCCCCCAATCGCGGATGCCGCACGCCGCCGACGTTCCGGAAATCTCCACCGTGGTGTTCCGGCGTCCGGACGGCAAGTTGGAGGCATTCCGCATCCCTTGGACCAAGTCCGGCCTGCCTCTGGTAAATGTCGGACGCTACATCACGCCGTCCGCCCCGCCGCCAGCGGCCGCGCCGGAGCCTGCCCTTGATCCGGACAAAGATCCGAACGAAGATCCGGACGAGCCACCCGAGTACATGAAGCCGCTCCTGAAGTTGTGGAATTGCAAGCTTCCGGTCCGCGCGGTAAACGGCTTTGGCGCGCAAGCGCCCATCTTTGTGAACTCGATGCCGACGGGATTCACGCGGCGGTTAGGCGCGGCTCCCGGGGACTTCTTTTACTCCGGCACGTTTGAGGCCGGCGGTTACAAGCTCGGATTCATCCGTATCCCGGATTTCTCGCCTACCAATAGAACCGCCGCGCTGAACACGTTTCTGCGCGAAATCACGTTCTTCCGGGCGAACACCGACGGGCTGGTGATCGACGTCATGCGGAATCCGGGCGGCAGCGTGCTCTACGCCAACCAGATTCTCAGCATGGTGCATTTCGCGCCGTGGCGAAGCATCGCGTTTGAACTCCGCGCGACTTCAGCCTATGTGGCTGGCTTTTCGAGTTCGCTCGAACAGGCAAAGGCCTTCTTCGCGCCGCCGGATATTGTCGCGTTGTACCAGGCGCTAAAGGACGAAGTAGTTGCCGCCAATCGCGCCAACCGCGGCCGGACCAAACCGATTCCTCTCGATGATGTCACCATCATTCGCGATCCGCTCACCGACAACGGGGGAAACGCGGTCGGATACGACAAACCCCTGATTGTCCTGATGGACGAACTGACCGCGTCCGGCGGCGACGCATTCGCCGCCACGATTCAGGACAACTCGCGCGGCATCCTGGTGGGCTATCGCACCATGGGCGCCGGTGGAAACGTGCTTGGTTGGGACGCGGGCAGCTATTCTCTCGGATCGATCACGGTGACCGCATCGCTGATGAACCGCAAGAATCCCACACGGGTGCAGGAATATCCGGAAGCACCGTATGTCGAGAACATCGGCGTCTATCCCGACGTCTGGTCCGATTACATGACGCGCGAAAACTTGACCGGTAGCGGGCAGGCGTTCGTCGACGTCTTCGTCAAAGCGATGGTCGACTACATTCGGGTACAGGGCCGCTAGGAGGACATTATGCGAAAACGAATCGCTCTCTTCATCCTGGTTTTGACCGCCGGCACCGTCGACGCCCAGAACTTGACTCCCTCGCAGAAAGAATCGGATTTCCGGTTTCTCACGAGCCTTTTCGCCACGTATTACGCTCCCTACGAATGGAAGAAACAACTGCTTGGCGTGGACGCGCTGGACGTCAAGCCATGGCTGGCCAAAGTCGCGGCTACCAAAACCGATCTCGACTTCTACGAAGTCTGCGTCGAGTACGTCGCGAGTCTCAACGATACGCACGATCGCTTTTCGCTGCAATCGGACTTCCTGGTGCGCATCCCAATGGCCGTCGACGTCTACGACGGAAAGGTCCTCATCGAGACCATTACCCGAAGCCTCTTGCCGCTCGCCACGTTTCCGTTCCAGATTGGCGATGAAATCATCTCGATTGACGGAAAAGATACCGACCAGGCGCTAAAGGACTTTGCCAAGTACGCAGCCTACGCGAATCCTATCTCAACCCGCCGTTTGGCCGCCACGCGGCTCGTCAGCCGGCCGCAATCCATCCTGCCGCATGCGCCCGATGTTGGCGTCTCCGTCACCCTTGGTATTCGCCGCCAAAATGGAGCGGTGGAGAGTTACTCGATTCCGTGGATCAAAACCGGCACCCCCGTCGAAGTAGGCCCGGTCCCAACCCTGAAATCGGCTCCACTCCGGCAGTCCGCAGCGGCGCCAGCGGCCGCGGCGGATTCGCCCGACTACATGGGCGCGCTCGACGAAGTCACCTGGTCCGGAGTCGACCCCGACGATACAGGCGTCACGGGATTTGGCGCGCGCAACCCGGTCTTCCTCGGCGGCTTCCCTTCGACCTTTATCCGGAGGTTTGGTGGCAGTGCGGCGGACTTCTACTATTCCGGCACCTTTAAGTACGAAGAGCTGACGTTCGGCTACATTCGGATCCCAAACTACTCGCCTCCGTCGCAGGCGCTCGCGCTCCAGCAGTTCGAACAGGAGATCGCCTTCATGCAGAGCAACACCGACGGGCTTATCGTCGATGAGATGCGAAACACGGGCGGATCTCTGTGTTTCGGCGAAGAGATCGCCGCTCGGCTCATTCCCTACCAGTTCCAGGCCACCGGCTTTCAGCTCCGCGCATACTGGACCCGGCTGCTGGGCTTTTACAACTCCATGATCGCCGCCAAGGCAGCCGGCGCACCCGGCGACGTCATCGCCCGCTACGAAACCGTCTATCAGGCTTTGGTGGATGCAAACGCGAAACAGCGCGGACTCACCGCCCCCGTGCCGCTCTGCACATCCTCACTCACCCGCGAACCGCTCACGGATTCCACCGGAAGGCTGATCGCCTATCGCAAGCCGATCATGATGCTGATCGACGAATTCAGCGTGTCGACCGCGGATTCGGTCGCCGGCATGATCCAGGACGCCGGCCGAGCTGTCTTCTTCGGCATGCGAACCAACGGCGCCGGGGGCAACAACACGAGCTACGACGCCGGGCCCTTTTCCGAAGGCTTTACGGGTATGACGATCGGCTTGCAGACCCGCAAAGCGCCCGTCGCCACCCCGGATTACCCGGCGACGATCTATATCGAAAACGTCGGCGTCCGGCCCAACGTCACCAGCGACTATATGACGAAAGACAACCTGCTGCAAAGCGGAGCGCCGTTCGTTCGCAGTTTCCTCGAAAGCATGGCCGCTTACGTCCGGCCACCTTCCAAGTGAGGCCCTCGCGGGCATCGAAATCGGGTAAAATCGCTGCCACGAAGTCCTGGGGAGAAGTTTCCTTATTCGCTCACGAGGCGCGACCGTTAGGTCGCGCGTACTAATCTCGGCACCGCCAGCACGACGAGGCCGGAAACCGTGCCAAACTACGTTTGACTCGCATTTAAGTTTTACGCATTAAAGTTTTATTTAAGTTCTATCGAAAAGTAGACCGGACCTCCGCTGGGTGCGACCTACCTGCGCTGCAGTTTCGTTGCGAGCCGGAGGTGAAGTTGAGGCTAGAGTTCTCGCATTGCAGCGGCTGTAGCGCTGGCGATAGGGATGGTGACTTCGGGGCTCGATTGGCCTTCGGTCGTGATCACCAGCGGCTTGGGTCCGGGTGTGAGGTTGGCGGGCAAGAGAACGTTGAGTTGATAGAGTCCGGGGAATGCCCCGGAGAGGCCGGCGTAGGTGACGGTCGCGGTTTGGCCTGCGACGGTGACTGCGAACTTCGCAGCGGTGGCGAGCGCACCGGACACAGCTCCCGGCGTGACGTCGCCAAGGACGGCTCCGAGGCCGGCGGCGAAGACGAGAACCGTGTCTCCTGGGCGGGCGGGATTCGCGGGCGTGAGGATCGCGCCTTTGAGATCGACGATTGCTGGACCTAGCGATGTGGTGAAGATGACGGGTTGCGTGGCGGCCAGGACAATTTTCGATGCGTCGGAAACGCGGTCGCCGGCGGAAATCACAAGCGAGTAGTCCGTGTTCGGGTTGAGATTGTAAGGCAGAATGGCGTTGACTTGATCGGGGCTGGCGAAGGTCAGCGCGAGTTCCTGACCCGCGACGATGACGCTGGTGCCGCCCAGGTTGGTTCGGTAGGGAATCGGAGAGGTCACCATTCCGTTGGCGAGGCTGGTGCCGTAGATGGAGATAACTCCACCGGGGGCAAGGGGGCGGTTGGGGCCGGTGGCTCTGGGGTCGGCGGCGTTGACGATGCCGCCGGGCGCGATCCTGGGGACTGCGGTGGTGGGGCGCGTGTTACCGCCGAGATCAATGGCTTTCGTGATTCCGAGGGCTTTCGAGCGAGCGGTGACGGTGAGTTTAACCTCGGTCGAGTTTCGCAGCGTGACCCAAGTTGCGGTCCACGTGCCGTCGCCGACGTTGAGCAGCGAGAGAGGTACGTCGCCGTTTGAGAAGCTGACGGTCACGCTGCCATCGGTCATCGCGTTGCGGCAGTCGTCGGAGACGGCGACCACAAGCGGGACGGGATAGTTGACGGGCACGGTGAAGCCCTGACCGAGGGCGGGCACGGAGAGGACGAGATCCTTCGGCGTGCAAGCAGATTGCGCGGCCTTTAACTTGTCGGCGGTTGCGCCAGCAGCATTGGGCAAAACGACCGTAAGCAGATTGATCTTGCGCGTATTGCCGTCGTCGAAGCGAATCGTCAGGACCCCCTGTTGTACTCCGGCTGTGAGCAACGTCGTATCGGGCTGGACGACGATTCGGCGCGGCAACTTGGGATCGACCACGGCTTCGGTCGGCAGATACGTGACCCAGTCAATGCCGTTCAAGGTCGACCTTTGCGAGGTGTAGTTGAGCGCGGCGCCTTTCAGGTTGTAGACGAGGAGGTCCTGCGAACTGGGCGGCGAGGCTCCAGCGAGGCCGGTAAAGACGAGTTCGCTTGGTTGGACAGCGGGTCCAGGATCCCGGTCGCGTTCCAGGACTTCGAGGACAACGGGCAGGAACTGTGGCGAGTTGAGAGCGGTAGGCGATTCAACGCGAATCTGGTTGAAGTATTCGCCTGCCTTCAACCCGGTGAGATCCGCGTTGACCGTAACGGAAGGAATTGACAGCGAGGCAGCATCGCTCGTGCCCGCGGGGGGGGTGAGCTTGAGAACGATCGGCGCTCCCGGGCGTCCGATGACGCTGGCCGTCCAACTCATCACGCCGCGCCCTGTGTTGAGGACGCGGAACGATTGTGGCGGCGTGACGCTGCCTGCTTCGACTCCCGTGATGGTGAGTCCCGTTTGCGACAGCCGGATAGTTTGTTCGACCTCGCTGATGGTCATGGTTACGGGAATGGCGTTGGACTGTGCGCCGATGGTAACCGTCACCGTGCCGGAATAGGTTCCGGCGGAGAGTGAGCCTGGTGTCGCGGTGACGGCGAGTAGCGATGGAGTGGCGGCCGTGACGGTGCCAGACACCGGAGTTACGCTCAGCCACTTTGCGGCGATCGGCGTCTCCGCTTTCGCCGCATAACCGATGCTGCCTCCACCCAGGTTCGCGACCGTGACAGCCTGCGTCTTCGCGGCGGAGTTCAGGACGAAGGCGAACGCCAGCGTTTCCGGCTGGACCGATTGCAGCGGCTGGCCTTCGTTCGCGACGGTCAGTTGCACGGTCACGTCCGTCGACGTCGGCTTTGCGTTCGGCGTGGTAATTCGGATGGTTTCGACATAGACGCCCGGTTTCAAGTTGGCGGAGTCAGCCGAGATTTCGAGCGACGCGGGCGTCGGTCCGGAAGCCGGGAAGAGCGTCAGCCACGGGCTCTTGTTGACCAGCATTGCAGCGAAGGGCAATCCGCTGAGTTGATCGCTTGCCATGTTGACCAGGCGCGGCGCAGTGCGCAGGCCTCCGCTGATGGCGGAGAACGAAATGGCGGTAGGCGACACCGTGATCGGCGGCGGCGCGGCGAGCACGACGCGAATGCGGTTGTTATTCTGATCGGCGATGTAGAGGTTTCCGGCGGCATCGAACACGATGCTTCGGGGCGCGCTGAGCAGCGCGCTGTTGGCGAGGCCGCCGTCGCCCGCGAAGCCTCCGGGTCCGGCGATTCCGGCCACGGTGGTGACGTTGCCATTGACGATCCTGCGGATACGGTTGGCGTTGAACTCGGCAAAATGGAGATTGCCGGATGGGTCGAACGCGAGGCCTTGCGGCGCATCGAGGCGAGCAGATAGCGCGGCTGCGCCTTCGGCTGTTGCACTGCCGCCTCCGGCGATCGTGCGGATGCGGCCGTTCTCGACGACACGGATGAGGCCTCTGTCGGTGTCGGCGATGTAGATGCGGTTTTGTGCGTCGACCGCGACGCCTTGTGGAGAGTTGAGCGCGGCGTCGGCGGCGAGCACTCCGTCGCCCGTCAGGTTACCGCCGCCGGCGATGGTTGCGATCGAGCCGTCGGGCGCGACTCTACGAATGCGATCGTTGTTCTGGTCGGCGATGTAGAGGTTGCCCAGCGAATCAAGCGCGAGGGCGTAGGGAAAGCGGAGCGCGGCGCGCATCGCCGGACCGCCGTCGCCGACGTTCGAACCGATGCCCACACCGCCGCCCGCGATCGTTCGAATGATTCCGGCGAGGTCGACTTTCCGGACGACGTTGTTGAGCTTATCCGCAATAGAGAAGCCCGACGCGTCGGCGGCCACGCCCTGGGGGCCGGAGAGAGCCGCCTGCGTGGCGGGTCCGCCATCGCCGCTAAAGCCCAACGCGTCGGAGCCGGCGACGGTGTTGATGATGCGATCGGTGCCGATTTTTCGCACACGATTGTTAGCGAAATCGGTGACGAAGAGATTGCCTGCCGCGTCAACGGCAACACCGGTCGGCTGCGACAGAGTGGCTCCGGCGGCGCGCTCGCCGTCGCCTGAAAACTGGAAGCGCCCATTGCCGGCAACAGTGCGGATGGTTGCGTCGGGATCGATGCGGCGGACGCGGAAGTTGTCGCGGTCGGCGACGAAGATGGCGTTCGACGCGGCGATTGTGAGTCCGCCGGGGTTCTTCAATTGGGCTTGGAGCGCCGGACCGCCGTCGCCGGAGAAGCCGCTGTTGCTGCCATTGCCAGCGATTCTCGTATTCGTTCCGTCGGGGGCGACGCGGATGATCGAACTGGCGCCCTGCGAGCTTGAGACGTAGAGATTGTTCTGAGAGTCGACGGCAAGACCGGAGGGCACGAGGAGGCCGAACTGGCCGACGGTGATGATCAGCGTTGATATCGCACCGTTCGGGGCGACTTTGCGGACGCGGTCTGTCGTAGCGATGTAGAGATTGCCGGTCGCGTCGACGGCGACCGCGGTCGGCGTGTTGAGCGCGGCTTGGGCGGCACTGCCGCCGTCGCCGGAGTTCGTGCCCGTGCCGGTTCCGGCGATCGTAGTCATGAACCCGGCTGGTGTCACTCTTCGAACGCGGTGATTGGCCGAATCGGCGATATAGAGATTGCCGCCGGCATCGAGCGCGAGGCCGCGCGGCGCGTTGACGGCGTTTGAGGTGGCGGTGCCTTCGCCAGTGAAGTTGGCGATCCCGGTGCCGGCGAAAGTGGTGATCGTGCCGTCGGCGGCGACCCTGCGGACGCGGTGGCTGAATTCGTCGGCGATGTAGAGATTGCCCGCGCGATCGAGAGCGAGTCCGCGCGGCGTGCGAAGGGAGGCATTGACGGCCGCGCCCTGGTCGCCGGAAAAACCGTTGAGACCGTTGCCGGCGTAAGTCGCGAGCGTTCCGTCGGTCGAGACTTTGACGACGACGTGGTTGTCGCGATCACTGATATAGAGGTTGCCGAGCGAGTCCACTGCGACGTCCTGCACGCGGCCGAGGGGCGAACTGAGAGGCAGTAGGCGGTCCGACGGGAAGAGAAACGTGGTTCCGGCGAAGGTGCCGATGACGTTTTGCGCGGGCGCGGCGCTGGCTACCAGGAGCAGCGTCAGGTAAAGACAAGTCCTGCGGTTTATCACCTAGTTGCCTCCGACGAGTTCAAAGTTGTTGCCGCTCTGCGCGAGGCCGTTGTAGCTGTAAAAACTCTGCCAGATGCCGAGCTTGTTGGCGTTTGCGTTGCCGGCAACGGCGATGGTCGACCAGGCGCAGCCGCCACCATTGAAGTTGATGGTGGTGGACGTCGTAAACGTGCCGCCGGTGTGCTCGTACCAGGTCCACTCAATGCGATCGCCGATTTTTGCATTGGGGAAATTCACCCAGGAATAGATAGTCGCCGTGGAGTTATTGAAGCGGGCAACATGGGCTGGCGTCGCGCAGTTAGCGGGCAGAGGACCAGGCGTGAAGACGGGTAGCGGTCCGGTGGGCAGCGGAGCGGATACAGCAATGTTGACCGTATCCTTGGCGTCGCCAAAGGCGACCGTCAGAGGTTGCACCGGTACAGACGCGGACGCCGATGGCATCTTGAAGTTGAACTGCGCCAAGCCTGCAAAGGTTGGCGCCAGTCCCGCGAACTGGACCAGGCTGTTTATTCCACCGACGGAGATCGTTGGGTTGATGCGTGCGTTCGAGAGTTGGGTCGACGACGCAGCGGCTCCCGTGGCCGGAGGATTCAGCAGGCCTCCAATGCCGGTTCCGTAGGCGAGCAGATTCTCGGATGGCTTGGCGGGGTTCGCGGCGGTCACGAGCGAATAGTCGGCATGGAGCACGATGGGCTGCGTGTCGGAGCGGAAGATGCCCGGCACAAATTCCTCGAGGGGAACTGAGACCGCTGGGCTATTGGTGCCGTTGCGCGAAACCACAATCTGCGCTGTGCCGCTGGTGCTCGAGTTATACGGCACCTGGAAGTTCACCTGCGCGGGCGAGACAAACAGGACGGGCGCGGGCGAACCGTTGACGAGGACGCGTGTGCCGAGGATCGAGGTCGGGAGTGGGAAGGAAAGCGCTTTGTCGGTGCCGGTACTAAAGCTGGTTCCATAGACAGAGGCGAGGCTTCCTGGCGCGAGCGTGGCCTGGCCACTCGCAGCGTTTGAAACGCGACCCGATTTGATCGCGGGCGCGACGGGGCTCGTGATGGTGAACGGCAGTTTGTTGGAGCGCTGACCGTCAGGGCCCACAATCTCGACTTGCACGGTTCCCGGCGTGGTAAGGAGGCTCGCCGGAATTATGGCGAAGATGGTGGTACTCAAGTCGAAAAGCGAGCTATCGACTATTTTTCCGTCAAAGGCGACCGTGGAGCCGACGATGCCTTTGCCAAAAACAAACACACCCAAGTCGGTGCCGAGGCCCGCTGGGATGGAGGCAGGTTCGAGGCCGAGTAGCGTCGGCGCGGCGAGACAGCGCGCGATGAGGAATGCATTCCTCACCGGCGTACCAGGGACGAAGCGCGGCAGGGGTGCCGAACTGGATGCCGTGCTCACGAAGGAAAACGGCGCGTAACCGGCGGAAACCGTGGACTGGATATTGGGAGGTGGCACATTCCGTGAGGAATCGTAGGTGTAACCGACAGTGACCGGTACCGATGCGGACTCGACCCGAGTGTTATCGCTGGAGACCACTTCGTATACTGCCAAAGCAAAGCCGGTCAAGATGTTTACTTCCACCAGCCCAGATCCGCCCAGAGGGCTGTAGGCACCTCCGCCGTTGGCGTCGGTGCTGACGAGCTGCAGCACGAGAGCGCCTTGCGTGATTCGCGCTGGAACGGCAAGCCTGGTTCCGTTAGGAACATTCTGGAACGACACGGCCAGCCTGGTTCCCTGCGTTGCGCCTCCACCGTTGGCCCCGAGGCCGGGAGTCGGGTAACCCGCCTCGCCAAGATGGCCTCCCAGTTCGGTTGTCGGTTGACCGAGCGGCCGGACGGCGGACGCAAAGCCTTCGGTAAAGTCTACGGAAAATGTTGGCGGGCCGCTCACGTTGCCGTTGACAATGTTTTGCGATTGGCACTGCGCCAACATCGCCGGATTCGAAACCGATGTTTTCAGGCTATTGGTTCCGCTGAATGTGGCTAGTGTTACGACGCCCTCGAAGGGAACGCTGGCGTCCGCGATGCTCTGGTTGGCCAGCGCGATGATGGTCTGGTTTCCGGGGACGCTCGACAAGCCAAGCTGATTCGGATTCACCCTCAGGTTTGTGACTCGTATCGTAGTGCGGCCGAAAGTCGTACCGTCGGCAGCCCTCGCGCCCGGAATTGGAATCCTGACGTTCGTCCAATGGACGGCGTTCAGCTGCAGGATTTCGCCATATTGCGGCACGGGCAGCGTAGGCTTTGGTCCGCCGAGTGTCGACTCGCGCGTTGGGGTCGCATCGTTGCCATTGATGATCAGCACCGCGTCCGTGGTGCCGCTGCCGCCGGCGACGCCGAGGGGATTCACC
>JAYVTO010000173.1:0-15111 GCA_043788745.1 Acidobacteriaceae bacterium | reverse complement strand
CGCCCGCCGTAAGAAAGACATTTTCGCGATCAGTACCGCGCTGGGTTACGTGATAGGGCAAACCCCGGTAGGATGCAGCGAGCGTTTCGAGACATAGCTGCATACGTAGTGCCCTGTTTCCAATCGGTCCCGCGCGGAGCGCAACTCACCTTCACTACTATTTAGTGTTGGGTACGGGTTGGTGATTACAATCATTGCAAATATTGCAAATTATGAGCAGCTGGTCGGACTGGATTCCCGTAAGTGGTCTGCTGTTGACGTTCTTGCAGACCATTGTTGCAATAATCGCACTCGCAACCCGCCCCATGGCTACCGTGGCTTCCCCTGAACTTCTTTATCGCCGCCGAAAGTTGCGTCGAGAATTCAAAATTGTAGCCATGTTGCTAGGTTACAGTACGGTCTCTGAGCGATAGAGTATTGCGCTACCGCAAGTACGCCGCGGCGGGCGTAGAGTAGCGCACGGGCGACCCGTACGGGCGACGCGGCAGCCGTGCGAAACGAAGCCATAATTGTGAGTTGAGGCATTGTTTTGTGCTGATTGGCGGTTTTCCCGTAGTGAGGTTGCGGGCTTGAAATCAGTAGATACTCGACAAGGGCATCGGTGGAATGAAAAAATGGAAGGATGTCAGGATCGTTCGATTTGCCGATTGCGCGGCGGGCTTGGCTGGCGCTTTTGGCCGGCGCCGCCTACGGCCAGACCAGTGCGAAGCGCTTGCTGCGCTTCGCCGAAGCCGCTGGAGTCGTCGCGGCGTTCGACCAACCACTAACCGCTTCGAACTGGGACGCGTGGGTCGCGAACCTGGATCGCGAGGTTCGGGCGCGGCTCCGGCGGGGCGACGAGGACTCGGCCGTCAACTTCCTCTTATATGGGATGTCGTTCACGCGCGGGCCTCGCGGTGGCGACCCTGCGACGCGTATCCCCGATCTCGCCGCAGCGCTGGCCTCGCCGCGCCGCGACGAGCGGTTGGACTTTATTCGAGCAATGATCGGCACGCAGAACCCGCGCGCCTGGTTGACGGCACAGGCGAATCGCGTGGCACGGGAGCAGCGGGCCTTCGCGCAGGAGATCGCGGCGATCAAGGCGAAGGCAACCAGCGCGAGCGACGAGTTTGCGGGCCGAAGTTCGTTGTATGCGGCGCGGGGGCTTTCGCTCGACACTTCGCTGAAGCCGTGTTTCGGCATCGACATGGTGCTCGGCGGATTGTTGCGCAACGGACTGCAGCCCTGCAAGCGGATCGGTGTAATCGGGCCGGGGCTCGACTTCACGGATAAACAAGACGGCTACGATCTGTATCCGGTGCAAACGATCCAGCCGTTCGCGGTGCTTGCGAGCGCGGCGGCACGCGGTGTCGCGGCGGAGGTGACGGCGTTCGACATCAGCCCGCGATCGCTCGCGCATCTGAAGGCTTTGCGCGGAACGGCGGCCAAATTGCACTTGCCGCTCGATGCGAGCGTGGTGTGGACGAAGGAGTTCCGGCGGTATTGGTCCGGTTTCGGCGGGGGAATCGGCGATCCTCTGCCAGCGGCGGCGCGGGATGGTTTGGAGGTCCGCGGCGTGCAGGTGCGGGCGGCGGAAACGGCGAAGATTCGCGGCGAAGACTGGAACTGCGTAACGCAGCGTCTCAATGCGGTTCCGCTGTTCGACGTCATGATTGCGACGAACATCCTGGTTTATTACGAACCGTTCCAGCAGGCGCTGGCGATGGAGAATATCGCGGCGCTGTTGCGGAAGGGCGGCATGCTGATCACGAACACGGCGTTGCCGGAGTTGGACAATGGGCCGCTGCGTTCGATCGATTCGATTTCTATTGCGTACTCGAATCGCGAGGCGGACGGCGATCACTTTGTTGCGTATCGGAAGAAGTAGGTGGCTGATAACCCGGAGCTGCGATGGATCCCCACCCTCCACGCTCAGGGCACCCGGCTGTTCTGAGCGGCCCGGTATAACCCCGTCCGCCACAGGCCCCGGAAAAAATCGCCATCCCGCTACTCGAAGAACCGCGAACGTTAGTGAGCGGCCCCCGGCGGGTGCCCTCAGCCAGAGGGGCGGGGTTGCTGTCGGGCCCGCTCACTTACGTTCGCGGTTCTTTGTCGGGGTGGGGGCCGCTCGCTTACGTTCGCGGTTCTTTGTCGGGGTGGGGGCCGCTCGCTTACGCTCGCGGTTCTTCGGGATTTGTGGTTGCTTTTGCGCTTTACTTCGCGATTCGGAATTCGTAATTTTTGGATTACGTTATTTCGACCCAAAGCAGTAGAGCGCGGTGCGGGTTCGCAGGTAGATTCGGCCGTCGGCGATGGCGGGCGTGGCGTAGATTTCGTCTTCGAATTTGCCGGCGGACAGCAGTTCCTGATCGGGGCCGGCTTTGAGGACGCTGACGGTGCCGGAGAGGCTGGCGATGAAGACCTTGCCGTCGGAGGCGACGGGCGAGGCGTAGTAGCGGTCCGACACGCCGCGCAGGCGGGCTTGCTTGTGCACGGTGCCGGTTGCGGGATCGAAGGTCGAGAGCACGCCGGCGTCGCTGATCATGTACAGGACGCCCTTATAGAGGACGGTGGACGGCAGTTGGGGAATCGCTTTGTGGTATTTCCACAGCAACTGCGATTGGGAGACATCGCCTTTTCCGCCCATTTTGTAGGCGAGCAGGCCGTTCTCAGCGGCCATGACGGCGCGGAACTTGTCCCATTCTTCCTTGTCGAGAAATCCGTCGCGATTGAGATCGGTGTAGGGGAAATAGTCTTTGGTGCGCTTGTCGGGCGATTCGTCGATGGAGATCTTGCCGTCGCCGTTTTTGTCGAATTGCTTCAGGACATCCTCGAAGGGGGCGACGGGGATTTGCTTGCCGGGGTCGTTTTCGGGTGTATTAAAGCCGTTGATGTAGAGCTTGTCGCCGTCGAGCACCGGGATGGACTTCATCTCGGAGGCAAGCCCGTAGACCCAGAAAATGCTTTCGCCGTTGGTGGCGTCGTAGGCGTCCATGCGGAAGGAGCCGGGCGCGATGATGAGCGGATTGCCGGTCTTCGGGCGATAGACGACGGGCGTCGAGTGGCCGGTGAGGGCCTCGGCGCGGGGCCGCTTCCAGATGACCTTGCCGGTGGTTTTGCTGAAGGCGATAGCGAACGATCCGTCGGAGTGGTCGCAGACGAGGATCACTTTGTCGTCGACCAAGACGGGCGAGGAGCCCATGCCATACACGTTATTGAAGGGCCCGAGCGGAGTGCGCCAAATCTCTTTGCCGGTCGCGTGGTCGTAGCCGAGCATGCCGTAGTCGCCGAAGAAGACGAAGACGCTCTTGCCGTCGGCGGCGGGAGTGGGCGAGGCGGGCGAGTTGCGCTTGTCGTAAACCTCTTTGCGCGGCCGCGGAGCCTCGACGCGCCAAATCTCTTTGCCGGTGGTGCGATCGAGCGCGATGGTCAAGAGCTTGTCGCCTTCGTAGGCGGTTAAGAAGATGCGATTGCCGGAAATCGAAGGCGACGAATGGCCAGGCGGGAAGTCGATCTTCCAGAGGACGTTCTTGTCGGGAGCGATCTCAGAGGGCAGTTTGGTCTCCGCCACGCCACTGCCGTTCGGGCCGCGGAAACTCGCCCAATCCGCCGCGAACGCCGTCAGTCCGCAAGCCAACCATACCATTCCAATGCGCTGTTTCATTCAGTAACCTTGGACGAACAGTAACACGATTCCGTACCGCAAAACACGAACTTGGCGTCGGCGTTCGGTCTGGATTAATTGTTTGTGGGGTTCTTGGCCACAGCATCTAACGAGCATGAGTCAACCAAACAACACCCCTCCATCATGGCCCGATCTCGCAATCGGCCTCTATGACAAACTAACTGGCCGCGGCGCGGAAATCACCTATGAGTTCCAAGGTCTCGAAGTCGCAATACCGAGTTCCGCTGCTGCCGACGCGCAACACGCTACGTGGCGGGTGAGCGGTACAGTTAAGATTCGGACCAAGGATGACGCAAACGCCGTTAAAGCTTGATGTAGACCTGCGGATTGAGCACGCAGGACACCAACTCGACCTCAAGGGGTCCGGGCAGCGATTCGTTGCTCGCTTTCGGACCCTCAGGGGCCTGATCCACTTCGGACGCCTCCTGTGGCCGCTTCGGAAGCAGATGCCGAAGGGGTGGGTCGTACGGATCGTCTTCCGCGGAATAGGCATGCAGTTTAAGGCCGCGACGTGATCGAGGACGCACGGATCGCGATCGCGGGAGCGACGGGTTACATCGGGGGACGACTTGCGCCAAGTCTGATGGAAGCAGGTTATCGGGTGCGTTGTCTGGTGCGGACACCCGGAAAAATCGCAGACCGGGAGTGGGCTGCGCACGAAGGTGTCGAAGTCGTGCACTCGGACCTCTCCAGCGAGGCCTCGCTGGCCAAGGACCTGAAGGGATGCGAGGCGGCATTTTACCTGGTCCACTCGATGACCTCGGCGGGCTCGAAGTACGTGAGCGAAGATAACAAGCTCGCCGAGATCTTCGGGAAGGCGGCGCGGGTAGCTGGCGTGAAGCGGATTATCTACCTGGGCGGGCTGGGTGAGACGGGTCCGAATCTCAGCCAGCATCTTGCATCGCGGCGGCAGGTGGAGCAAGCGCTTTTCTCGGGCGGCGTGCCCGTGACGGTGTTGCGCGCGGCGATGATTATCGGTTCCGGCTCCGCCTCCTTCGAAATCCTCCGCTATCTGGTAGAGCGCCTGCCGGTGATGATCACACCAAAATGGGTGAGCACCCTCTGCCAGCCGATTGCGGTGAGGAACGTGATCGGCTATCTGGTCGGAACGCTGACGGCGCCAGGGACGACGGGTGGCGTATTCGACATCGGCGGCTCGGAAGTCCTGTGCTATCTCGACATCATGCGGATCATGCAGGAGGAGTTAGGGGTGCGGCCGCGTTGGGTGATTCCGGTGCCGATCCTCACGCCACGGTTGAGTTCCTACTGGATCCATCTCGTGACGCCTCTCAGCCATTCGATTGGCAAACCGCTGGCGGAAGGCCTAAAAAACCCTGTTGTCTGCCGGGAGAACAACATAAAGAATTTGATTCCGCAAGAGTTGCTGAGCGTGCGCGAAGCGATCAGAGCGGCACTCAGCCGCATGGCGGAACATCGGGTGGAGACCAACTGGTCGATGGCGGGGCCGATTCCGGGCGATCCGGATTGGGCTGGCGGGAAGGTGTTTCGGGATGAGCGCTCGATCACGGTCGACGCCCCGGGCGCCGCCGTATTTCGGGCCGTGTGCCGCGTGGGCGGCGGCCATGGCTGGTACGTGGCGGACTGGCTGTGGAGGATCCGTGGTTGGATCGACGTACTCGCCGGCGGCCCCGGGTTGCGCCGCGGACGGCGGGATCCGGAAATGGTCGGCTACGGCGAGGCGTTGGATTTCTGGCGGGTGGTGGGGATCGAGCGAGATCGCCGGTTGTCTCTGCGGGCGGAGATGCGCCTGCCGGGAGAAGCGCTGCTCGAATTTCAGGTCGAGCCCAGCGGGAATGGATCGTCGATTTTGCGGCAAACGGCGCTGTTCAAACCGCTGGGGTTGCTTGGCTTGCTGTACTGGTATGCAGTAGTCCCGCTGCATCACATCGTCTTTCGCGGAATGCTGTTGGGAATCCAGCGGGAAGCGCTCGATATCGCGGGCGCGGAACTGGGGAAACCGGACGCTGTGGTGCCGGGCGCTCAAAGCGCGGTTCCCCGCGACTGATGGTCGGGGTGAGGCCAGCCGGTTCATGGCGGGGACGCGATTCGGTCAGCGCATCCCCGGGCGGCGGCAAGAACGCGGAGTGCTCCGTCGCGCGCGGTGAATTCAGGATAGCGGCTCGTTTCGTTACGTGGGGAGTGCCCGCCGCGACCGGAGGATCACGGCGGCTGCTCCGCTACAAATGGCCGCGGTGAAGTCCGCTCCCGACGGGGCTCTTGTCGAGAAACCATCCCGTGCGTTGTTGATTTTTAGTGTTGCGAGTTTTGCCGTTGGACGGGTCCGCTTACTACGCCCGACTTCGTCGGGCTTCGTGCGCGGCGCGGATTTTATGCGGATGGCATGCTGGGGTTCGAGAGCCTCCGCTGGTTTCTTGTGGTTATGACGCCAAGCCATGGCTAAGCGCTATCGCCGCAGCGGCTGATTCACCAAGCGCAACCGGAGGAACAATTGCGCCCCCACGGGTGAACTGCCATAGGCGGCGCGGAGCTCGGGTGGCGGCTGATAGAACGTCACTTGCGAACCGACTCCGGCGGTGATCCAGCGTGCGCTTTGGAACCAGCGCGCCGGCAGTTCCCGTTCGTAGCCGATGGTGTAGGCGCGGACATTGCCGAGGGGTTCGTCGCTCGAATCGAGGGTGAGGAGTTGCCTCGGCTTGTCGACCGACTCGACGCGGGCCCAGAACCAGTTGCGGCGCCTCTTCCACGTGGATTCGATCAGGAAGGAGTCGAAGGTGGTTCGATCTTCGTGCGCAGCGACCGGCGCGAGGCGGCCCTTGGTGTTGCCCATCGCCTCCGGCGGGGCGAACTCCATGTTTCGGCCCCAGACGAAACTCGTTGCGAGATGCCCGGTCTTGGTGGGTAGAAGGTGCATCGCCGACGCAGTGAGGCGAACGGTTGTGCCGAAGGGATGCTCTTCTTCGCGCCCGTAGAGATTACCGCCGGAAAATTGGAAGCTCCACCGCGACGTCGGATTCACGGTGATGCGGGACGAGTAGGAATCGATTGCGCCACGGTCGATATTCCAGCGGGCGCTGTCGGGCTCGCGGCCGTGGAAGCCGGAGGCCTCGACGGTAATCCAGCGATGGGTGATTCCGAAGGTCACGACGTTTGCCGCGATGTGGCTGGAGTCCTGCTCGTGATGGCCGAGCGGCGCGATGGGATTCTCGGAGGCCGAAATACGATGCGGAAATGCCGGAGGTCCGATTGCGGGATCGCCGCGCGGGCCGCCGTAGAAGAGCAACGACGTCGTTTCGCCGAGCGGCAAGCGATAGCTGGCCGCGAGTTCCATGAAGAAGTCGTGCGGATGCTGGCCGTCGATAATCGGACGGCCTTTAAAGGTCTCGCCGTTCTGAAACAGCTCCGGGTAAGAGCCGCCGCGGATGGTCGCGGGGTCAAAGCTGAACATCGGACGCAGCGTGAGGTAGCCGCGACCGAGTTTGCGACCGAACATGGGCATCACCCAACTTTCGGAGAAAACGCCGTCCTGTCCTCGCGCTCCGCTTTGCGCAGTGCCGACCACGAATACGTTGGCCGAGATCATGTAGTCCCAGCGTCCGAGGCGCTGGCTGGTGCGGCCCATCACCATCGCCATCGGCGAGGGCATGGTGTCGCGCTCCGCGAAGGTTGCAGCCGGCTGTTGGCTGGTGCCCGACGACATCGTCATGTTGCCATCGCCACCGTGACTGGACTCGGGAGAGAAATGAATTTCCGCAAGCGCGAGGCCTGGGAACTGGCCGTCGCCGGCGTTCCAACCGTCGACGCAAGTTCCGCAGACGCCCTTGCCTTTCGCGAGATCGCCGCCACAGGGGCAGTCGGCTTCGAACGCGCATTCGTCGCAGCCGCCTTTGATGCAGCAGGCGTAGCGGCGTTCGCCAGCGAGCTTCTTCTTGGCGGAGTCGAGTTCGCCGAGCGCCTGCTGCAAGCCGTCGGGCTCGACGCTCGCTTCTTGCGGCGGCTTCGCCGCGGAATGCGCCATGCCCTGATGCGAGGAGTCGAGCACCTTCACCGACTTTGGATCGACGCCCTTCATCGAGCCGCGGCCGGCGAGCCAGCCGCCCTGGCATTCGCCGCACGCACCTTTGCCGGCGGCGACGTTCGCGGCGCACTTGCACGAACCGTTGCGACGCGCGCACACATCACAGGACGGCTTGATGCAGCAGGAGTATCTGCCTTGCGCGGCGAGCTTCTTCTTCGCGGCGTCGAGCTTCGCCCGCGCGGACTTCAGTTCCGGCGACGCGCTTGTCGGCTTCTTCGGCTTCTTGTCGCCTTCATGCGCCCAGGCGCCCGAGGTGAGCAGCGTCGCCGTTGTGAGCAGCGCTGCCAGGGTTCGGCGGGCCGTCATTTGGCACCCGCCTCGAGGATGAAGTCGGCCGTGAGCACCTTGCCCGCGCGCTGGAACTGTGCCCAGCCGCGATAGAGACCCGGTTTCGGAAAGCGCGAGAGAAAGGGAACGATGCCGTCTTTGCCGACGTTCGCATCGCGCTCATCGGGGTGCGAGTGCACCATGGTGACTCCGTCTTCGTGAATCAGGATGAAGTGCCCCATCGCGCCGAGGTAGGGTTCGAGGTCGGTGAGGAGCTTGCCTTGCGCGTCACGGACAGAGGCGCGGACGGTGACGCTCTTGCGAACCGGTTGTACGCCGGACGCGTCCAGGTCGACGATCATGCCATCCACCTGACGCCCGACGCCGCGATCAGCTTTCGTGAGATCGAACTTCGGTTCGGCCTTGCCGCCAACCTTCAACGGCGTCATCAGAATCTGCGATCCCGCTCCTCGAGGCGCGGTGTCCGCGAACAGGTGATATTCGCCCGATGTCGTAAACGTGTAGCGGAGGCGAAAAACGCCGTTCCCGGTGAGCGCCGGATGCTGGTGCGAGAAGTTTGCGAGATCGGCGCGAACAATGATGAAGTGCAGCGGGTGCTCGTGGGTGAGGTCGAAAGCGGTTACGGCATCTTTCGTCGCTTCACGCAACACGCGCACTGTGAGATCGACGGCCTCACCTACCTTTGGGTTCTTGGGCGAGGACGTCACTTCCAGCCGGTACGGGCGGATGGTCGCTTTTGTCGCCGCTTTCGCGTCGGCGACTTGCAGTGGAAACACGACTTCAAAGGGCGCGTCTCCGGGGGGCGCGATCTTTAGCGTCAGTCTATATTCGCCGCCGTGCGCGAAGGTGGGATGGAGGCCGTATTCACCTGGCACGCCTTCCGGGTGCGCGGTCTCGGACAACTTCGCCATGGTCATCATCGCGGGCATCTCGACGAGGCTTTCGATCTTCGCGCGGATCACACCCACGGGCCCCATCACGGGATCGACGCGCGAGGTGTCGACGACGCGGAACTCAAGCTGCATTTCTTCCTGCGCCGAGAGCCCGCCTTGCGGCTCGCGGAGCACGATTTCGTACTTGCCAGCGCGCTGCGTGGCGGCAGCGAGAGTGGATACAACGATCAAACCAAACAATAGAACTCGATACATTTAATGGACTCCTGGTTGCTCTGTAGTGAAAACAAGAACGAGTGGCCGCACCAATGGCTTGGGCGGTCACACAGCGAAGGAGATCAACGAGGAATCAAACGCGGAGACAGAGAGGCGGTTGAGGATGGAGGACGAGCAGGTCGCCGACCGAACGCGAAACAAATTCCGCGCCGACTGCCGATTGCACGATCTCGACAGAAGTCGATGAGCTTACCACCCAATCGAGCATGGCGATCGAGGGCGCTTCGAGCAGAGCATCCTGCGGATGGGAACATTCACTGGAAGTCTTCGAGGTCTGTTTGTGACACGGTGGAAGCTTCGCATGCGACTTCGCCGCATCCATTGGCGCGGTCTGGCAAACCACGGAGCACGCGGCAACCGCCACCAACAAAATGGCGACGAGCAGAACAACTCCGGGACTGGACGACCGAGGCATCAGGAAGCGCAGCGTCGAGGACACTACTACTTAGATGCTAGCACGGTGTAGAGAAACGTTTATGGCGCTTCGTGTTCGACTTGAAAGGAAACTAAGGGACCAGGATCATGCGCGCCGCTCAGTGGTTCGCCCAAACGCCGGGCGTGATCAGTTCGCCGAGGTTGCCTTCGGGATCGCGAAAATAGAGGCTCCGGCCGCCCATGGGCCAGGTGACCTCGCTTTCGATCGCAATCCCGAGTTCGAGCAAGCGAGCCTTCCACGCATCGTAATCCTTACTGGCGATGCCGAACGCAAAATGCAGGTTTCCCGTGCCGTGGTGCGCCGGAATCAGGCCCCCTGGGGTCATCTGCGGCTCGAGGTTCGCGCCCTTGCTGAATAACAACAGCACGTTCGCGTCGGCGACCGACAACGCCGCGAATCGGCCGGAGGCATCCGCGGTCAGCACCTGGCAACCGAACACAGACTGGTAGAACGCCGACGACCGCGCCACGTGATCCACGTACAGGGCGCTCTCGACAATACCGGTAAGTTTCATAGCGAATGTAATTGTTGATCCCGCAGTTCGAACTTCTTCGGAAACCGGGCAGCCAACTCCAGGCTATGTGTGACGACGATGAGAATTGTCTTCTGCTCCGCATTCAAACGAAGCAGCAGATCGCCAACGGCCTCTGCCGAAGCGCGATCCAAATTGCCCGTCGGCTCGTCGCAGAGCATCAGCTTCGGCGAGCGAATCAGCGCGCGCGCAATCGCGACGCGCTGCTTTTCGCCACCCGATAGCTCGGCGGGCCGGTGATCGAGACGATGCGACAAGCCAACCTCGGCCAACAGTTGCTTTGCGCGCTCCGTCGCGTTCGCCGCGTCGGTCGCGACGATTGTCGGCACCAGAACGTTTTCAAGCACAGTCAGCTGTGGCAACAGACAGTGATCCTGAAAGACGAAGCCGACCTTGCGATTGCGGAAGGCCGATAGGGCTTTGTCGGGGAGCGTGTACGGATTCTCACCGTCGAGCGTCACGGTGCCAGCCGACGGTGGTTCAAGCGCGCCACAGAGGTAGAGCAGCGTGCTCTTGCCGGTGCCCGACGGCCCGACGATCGAAACCGCGTCGCCGGTTTCGAAGGCGAGCGTCACATCGCGAAGAATCGGCAGCGGACCCGCCGGGGTGTCGTAGTGCTTAGAAACGTTGTTAGCTTGCAGCAAATCGTTAGTGTAGCGGGCTGCTCGGCTTCGCGTCACGCCCGGCTATCGGACGGCGGTCGCGATGGGATCCGCCAGGCTCGCGTAGACCTCGACAGCGCGTTCGGCCATGCGGCGCGCGCCGTACTCGAGGCGCACGGAAGCGAAAGCCTTGCGGCCTAACCGGTCGCGCAACTCGGGATCGGCCACCAAGTGGCGGAGGCTCTCGGCGAGGTGCTGGATGCTGACGTTCTCCGGATCGAGTTCGAGCAGCGGACCGCCTTGGGTGCGTTGAACGATCTCTGTATAGGTGCCACGCCGGGGCACCAGCACTGGAGTCCCAGCGGCCATCGACTCAAGCAGCGACAGGCCCTTTGGGTCATCGTAGATGGCCGGAATCGACAGGATGTCGAGATCCTCCAGGAAAGATATCTTTTGGTCGCGATCAAGGACGCCGTGGTAGCGAAATTCTTTCGCGAAACCCCAATCTCGCATCTGCCTCTCGATGCCCTCGAGATAGGGCTGATGCTCCGGAGCCAGATAGCCGGCCACGTCCAGTTGCGTCGCCGGTCCGCCCGACTCTCGCATCCGCTTATACGCCTCGCACAGCAGATGCAGACCCTTCTCCGGAGCAACCCGCGTAAGGAATCCGATTCGCACCGGACCTTCTCCACGCGGCTCCCTAACCTGCTCACGATATCCGTCGAAGTGGATGCCCAACGGCACGATCTCCATCTTCTCCTTTGGCACGGAAAGGAACCGCATCATATGAGCGGCATAGTAGTCGCTCACCGCCAGAAAGCGATCGACGTACGGAATGTTCGCCCGAATCAGATCAATACTACGCGATCGGTAGGGTTCCGGGAGTCCGTTAATGAAGATGTCTTCGCCTTGCAACGAACAGCAGATGGGAACGCCCAAGGCTTCGCGCAAAGGCTTCGCCAGTGAGATCACGAGTGAGTATGGCAGATGGATCACGTCGGGCTTTTGCTCGTTCGACAACCATTCGACCAGCTTGCGGAGCTCTTTTCGCAAATTGCCGTCGGCCCCTTCGAGCATGGAAACGGTCATCTCACCGAGGAACTTCGGATTGACGGGAATCGTCGATTGGGCCGCCTTCTTCAATGCGAACTTTGAATCCCAAAGCCGATCGACAATCCACGGGGTGTGGCGAAACAACGACGAATGCTGCTGTAAGTAGACGCTGATGCCGCCAAAGAACACGCGGTCCATGGAGACGTTCTCTTCGTCGGTCCGCGTCGGCGTATACAGCGGCAGCAGGGTAACGTCGTGCCCCAGCCGCAGCAGTTCGGTCGCGAGCGCGTTGTCTCGCAAGCACGACCCGCAGTACATGCTCGCCGCACCTGCAGTGAGTTGAAGAATTCGCATCGTGAAAGAGACTAGAACACCCTACGACCCGCCCGGCGCGCCGGAAACCATCCTAGCATTTGGCGTTAGGCCGACGGTCTGTTTGCCAAGCGCCCGGCGACCTCTCTATCAGACGCTGTCGCATCACGAAAGTCGCAAAAGATGTCCGCGTCCGCGACTCGACTGTCCGTTCTTGAGACGCTTTTGCGCGAACCGCTGAGCCGAATCAGTGACTTGACTGATGGACTATCACGTGCTGCAGCATTGGCAATGTCGACGCTCATCCAGGATCTTCGCTACGCGCTGCGGACCTTCGGGCGCGCGCCTGGCTTCACCGCCGTCACTCTGCTGACGATCACTCTCGGCATCGGCGCGAATACGGCCATGTTCTCGTTCGCCAACGCGATCCTGCTGCGGTCTCTGCCGGTGCAGGAGCCGGACCAACTGGTGGCGATCAGCTCCTACGACGCCGACCTCGACGCCAACACGAGTTTCTCGTATCCGCTCTACCGCGATCTGCGTGACCGCGGTACAGTCGTCAGCGGAATCCTTGCGCGAGGCGGGCAGTCGTTTAGCGTGAGTGACGGCAACACGAGCCAGCTCGTTTACGGCGAGCTCATCTCCGGAAATTATTACGAAGTGCTGGGTGTGCAACCCGCTGCCGGGCGCTTGATGACTGCGGAGGACGATCGGGCGCAGAGTCCCGCCGTTGCCGTGCTTTCTTATGCGTTCTGGCAACGACAGTTTGGCGGAGATCGCGCTGTAGTCGGTCGCGACTTCCTCATCAATGGGTATAAGGCGACGGTGGTTGGCATTACGCCGAAGGCGTTCCACGGCACGAACCCTGGCGTCGAACCCGAACTCTGGCTTCCGCTGTCGACCGCGCCGCAGATGCGCACTGGAACAGATCTTGAATCGCGCCGCCATCAGTGGCTGACGATGCTTGGCCGCCGCAAGCCCGCAGTGTCGACGGCACAGGCGCAGGCAGCACTCGACACGCTATTCCGCCAGATTCTCGCCGTCGACGTGGAGTCGCTTCCCAAAGCGACGTCGGAGAAGCGGCGTCAGCGGTACGTCAACCAGCACGTGGTGCTTGAACCGGGACACCAGGGCTTCGCGCGAATACGAAGAAACATGGAGAAGCCAGTCCTGCTGCTGCTTGCGAGCACCGGTCTGGTGCTGCTGATCGCCTGCGCCAACATAGCCGGCCTGCTGTTGGTCCGCGGTGTGTTCCGGCAAAAGGAACTGCGCATGCGCGCCGCGCTCGGCGCGGGCCGCGGACGCCTAATCCGGCAGTTACTGACGGAGAGCCTGCTGCTTTCGCTGCTCGGCGGCATTGCTGGGTTCCTTGCAAGCTACTGGCTATCCGCGGGCTTGGTCCGCGTTCTGCCTGTCCGGCAATTTCAGCTCGATGTGACTCCGGACTGGACCGCCTTTGGCTATTCGATGTGCGCCGCAATTGTCACGGGCGTGCTGTTTGGATTGCTGCCCGCGATCAACGCCACCCGCGGAATCAACGGCGCCTTGAAGGCGGACTCGGCAACCGGCAATCGAGCGTTTACGTTGCGCGGCGCGCTCCTGGTGGCGCAGGTAGCGCTATCGGTCGTCATGCTGTTTAGCGCGGGGCTATTCCTGCGAACTCTCTACAACCTGCAAACGCTGGATACCGGATTCAAAAAGCAGAGCGTGCTCGTCGCTTCCATCTCGCCCTATCTGAACGGATACAAACCTGCAGCCGCCTCCGCTCTCGCCGGGCGCATTCTCGACCGGGTCCGCGCGATGCCCGGCGTCGAAGACGCTGGCTGGTCCGCCGCGAGCCTATTGACCGGGGCGTGGGACCAGAACGGAATCGTGGTCGATGGCTACCAAACCAAGGACGGCGAGCCGGAATCCTCGCACTTCGACCGGGTGTCGCCAGGCTACTTTTCGACGATTCAGATGCCGCTGGTGACCGGGCGAGCCTTCACCGATGGTGACAACACGGCGGGGCCGAGCGTTGCGGTCGTCAACGAGGCCTTCGCCAAACACTTCTTCCCCGGTCAAAGCGCCATCGGCACGCAGTTCCGCTATGCAGGCGAACCGAGGGCCAAGAATATTGAAATCGTCGGCGTCGTGCGCGACGCTCGCTACGTGAGCTTGCGCGAGAAGAAGACACCCTACTTTGCCTACGTTCCCATTGCGCAAAGCGACATCTTCTCGCTCGCCCTGCATGTGCGTTCCACTGGCGACGCGGAGAAACTTGCCGGGGCGTTGCGCGAGCAGGTCCGGCAAGTGGACCCGCGGCTGCCCGTCCACGATGTGACCACCTTGGCGGCGCAGATCGATCAATCGCTCCTGCAAGAGCAGATGATGGCCGTTCTCGTGACAAGTTTCGGCGCGATGGCGACCGTGCTCGCGGCGCTCGGGCTGTACGGCGTTCTTGCGTTCAGCGTAACGCGCCGAACCAAAGAGATCGGCATCCGCATAGCACTGGGTGCGCAAGCCTCGCAGGTTTCTACGCTTATCCTGCGGCACACGGCGTTGTTGATTGGCGCCGGACTGCTGCTGGGGGCCGCGGGAAGCCTCGCGATATCGGGCGTCGTGCGCTCGCTGTTGTTTGGCGTGACGCCGAACGATCCGCTGTCGCTCGCGCTGGCCGCCGTGACGCTTATTGCGATATCCATGCTCGCGGCGTACCTGCCCGCCCGGCGCGCGGCGCGCATTGATCCGCTCGAGGCTTTGCGCGAAGAGTGAGCCGCTACTTCGAGTCGCTGGCGTGCGTAAGCGTTGCAAGATTCAAGTAGTCTCGATCCGCGTGTGTGGCTTCGGAAGGCACCATCAAGTTCGCCAGCGCCCGGCACGTTGACTTCGTCAATGCAAGCGAAAGCGGGTCTTTCTCCAGAAGCTTCGCTGCCAGTTCGCGCGTGCGAGCCGGCAGTTCGTCATCCGGAACAACGTGATTGACGAGACCCCAACGTTCGGCATCGCGAGCCGAAAA
>JAYVTO010000172.1:0-13901 GCA_043788745.1 Acidobacteriaceae bacterium | reverse complement strand
CTTACGGTCGCGCCTCGGGGGGATAAGTACGCGCGACCTTACGGTCGCGCCTCGGGGGCCCGCTCACTCTCCATGAACCACCTTGTAAGTGATTGATTTCGAATGCTGCAATTCCTGGTCTTGCGCGGGTGCGCCTCGAAACATCACGGCCCCGCTTTTTCGTGAACTAGACCAGCAGCTTCTTGACGACGTTTCCGCTGACATCGGTGAGGCGGAAATCGCGGCCCATGTATTTGTAGGTGAGCTTGGTGTGATCGAAGCCCAGACAGTGCAGCATGGTCGCCTGCAGATCGTGCACGTGGATGGGGTCCTGGGTGATCTTGAAGCCCATGTCGTCTGTGGCTCCCACAATCTGACCGCCCTTGATTCCGCCTCCTGCGAGCCACAGGCTGTAGGCAGCGGGATGGTGGTCGCGACCGGCGTTCTCGGGGTCGCGCGTATTGCGAACCTCGACCATCGGGGTTCGACCGAATTCCCCGCCCCACACGACGAGCGTGTTCTCAAGCAAGCCCCTTTGCTTGAGATCTTGGATCAGCGCGGCGGAAGGCTTGTCCGTGATGTCGCACTGCTTCTTCAAGTCGCGGTTGAGATTGGTGTGCTGATCCCAACTGGCGTGCATCAACATGACGAAGCGGACTCCGCGTTCGACCATGCGGCGGGCGAGCAGGCAGTTGGTTCCGAATTGCCGCGTGGGCTCCTGATTGACGCCGTACATCTCCAGCGTCTCGGCGGATTCTTTGGAGAAGTCTGTAAGCTCCGGTGCGGCAGCCTGCATGCGGAACGCAAGTTCGTAGGAGGCAATGCGCGATTCCACTTCCGGATCGTGCGTCTCGCGGGCGTGGATGCTGTTGAGGTCGCGCAGAGCGTCGAGCGTTTCGCGCTGGGCTTCGTTCGAGACGCCTTGCGGGTTCGTCTGGTAGAGGATCGGGTCGGGGCCTTGTCGAAACTGGACGCCTTGATAAGTGGAGGGCAGAAAGCCGCTGGAGAAATTCGACGCTCCGCCCGAGGTACCGACGCCGGAGCTGAGGACCGCGAAGCCGGGGAGGTTTTGCGATTCGCTTCCCAATCCGTACACGGCCCAGGCTCCGAGTGTAGGGCGGCCGATCTGCGTGCTGCCGGTGAAGAGCAGCAACTGGCCGGGGTGATGGTTGAAGGCATCGGTATGCATCGAGCGCACCAGGCAGATGTCGTCGGCGACGGTGCCGAGGTGCGGCACGAAGTCGGACAGTTCCATTCCGGATTGGCCGTGCTTGGTGAAAACGCGGGGACTGCCGAGAACAGCAGCGGAAGGCTTGATGAACGCGAGTTGGAGGTCCTTCGTGAAGGATGACGGGAGCGACTGGCCGTGGAATTTCTGGAGCGTTGGTTTTGGATCGAACAGATCCATCTGACTGGGCGCGCCTTCCATGAAGAGGAAGATGACGTTCTTGGCTTTGGGCGCGAAGTGCGGCGCTTTGGGCGCGAGCGGGTTGGCCGCGTGAAGGAGGTCGGCGAGGGCGATGGTGCCAAGGCCGTAGGCGGTGTTTTGGAGGAATTGGCGGCGTGTGGTCATGGGTGTTGGGAATCCCTGCCCTTACGGGCGGGCATATAAGGCGGGACGTTGTTTGAGTGGGGTGATCCGCTCACTTGAATGGAGAGTTGAGATCCGCTCACTTCCCGTAACGGGCAGGCTGTTCGCGGTTCTTTGCTTGGCTAAGTTAGTACGCGCGACCTTACGGTCGCGCCTCGTTGCCGGATTTGGTGCTGGTGTCATTCCCTTGTCACAAATTCGTCCAAATTCAGGAGGACGCGGGCGGCGGTGGCTCGCGGGAGTTTTCCGAGGCGAGCTCGTTCGGCGGGCTTTGGAGTGCGGCCCAGGGTGAGTTCGAAGGCTGCGGCGAGAGGATCGTGCTCGGATTCGACTCGCTTGGCTAACGCTTGCGCGGCTTCAAAAAAGACTGGGTCGTTGAGTAGATTGAGCGCTTGCAGCGGAGTGTTTGAAGTGCGGCGCCGGCTGCAGGCGACGTTCGAATCCGGCGCGTCGAAGTTCGACAGCATGGGATACGGCGTGGTGCGCTGGTAGTGGATGTAGAGGCCGCGGCGATAGCGATCGGGCGCGGGGCTTTCCGGCCATTTGACGCTGCCTCCGTAGCCGAGTTCGGCCACGCCTTTCGGTTGGGGCGGGCGGACGCTGCGGCCTCCGAGTTGTTCGTGGAGGAGGCCGCTGGCCGCGAGTGCCTGGTCGCGAATGATTTCGGCCGAAAGGCGCAGGCGCGATTGGCGGGCAAGCAGAATGTTCTCCGGGTCTTTCGCCGCGAGTGCGGGTGTGACGTTCGAAGATTGCCGGTACGTCTCCGAAAGCGCGATGGTACGGATAAGGGCTTTCTGACTCCAATTGTTCGCCATGAATTCGGTGGCGAGCCAGTCGAGAAGCTCGGGGTGCGAGGGCTTGTCGCCTTGGGTGCCAAAGTCTTCTGAGGTCTTGACCAGCCCGCGGCCGAACAACTCCTGCCAGACGCGATTGACGGCGACGCGCGCGGTCAGCGGATTCTCTTTCGAGACGATCCACCGCGCGAGATCGAGTCGCGTGGGCTTCGTGTTCTTGAGCGGCGCGAGGATCGCGAGCGTGCCGGGTTGCACGATGTCGCCGAAGGTCTTGTAGTCGCCACCGAGACGGAGCCGCGTTTCAGCGGCGTCGGCTTCGATGACGGGCGCTTGCGTGTAGGGCGGAAGTTCGCGCGCGAGCTTTTGCGTCGCGGTGCGCGCCTCTTTGAGTGCCGCGGCGGTAGGCTTGTCGCGATTGAAATCGGAGCCGATGTGGGTGAGGAAGAAATCGGTAAGGCGCTCCTGCTGGCGCGGCGTCTTTGTGGATGGGTGATCGCGCAGGAACTTGTCGGCGCGATCGAAACCGGCACGGAATTCAGTGACTTGGAAATCCCACTCGGAATCGCGGCCTTGCTGCTCGAAGGCGTCTTTCAACTTGATCCACCATTGCGCTTGGAGTTCGGCGATGCGGTGGGTCGTCAGGACCGCGGCGCGGGCGCTTTCGTAAGCGGGCCGGGCAATCTGGTAGGCGGCGACTTCCGCGGAGAGAGGCGCGTCGATGTCTTGCTCATCCGTTGCGTCGAAGAAGGCGTAGAGCGCGTAGTATTCACGCTGCGAGATGGGATCGAACTTGTGATTGTGGCACTGCGCGCATCCGGCGGTGAGGCCGAGCCAGGTGGTCGATACCGTGTTCGCGCGATTGACGATTTGCTCGAAGCGGGCTTCGGCGCGATCGACTCCGGCTTCGCGGTTGGTAAGCGTGTTGCGAAGGAAGCCGGTGGCGATCTTCTGATCGAGCGTCGGGTCGGGCAGCAGGTCACCGGCGAGTTGTTCGGTGGTGAATTGATCGAACGGCAGATCGTTGTTGAGCGCCTGAATGAGCCACTGACGCCAGCGCCAGGACCAGGGGCGGACGAGATCTTTTTCGTAGCCGTCGGAATCGGCGTAGTGCGCGAGATCGAGCCAGGGACGGGCCCAGCGTTCGCCGTAGCGGGGCGAGGCGAGCAGGCGATCGACGACTTGGGCGTAGGCGTTGGGGCGCTGGTCGGCGACGAACGCGGCGACTTCGGAAGGCAGCGGCGGCAGTCCGGTGAGGTCCAGCGTGACACGCCGAATCAGCGTGGTGCGATCGGCAGCGGGCGAGGGCTTCAGGCTCTCTCGCGCCAGGCGCGTCCTTATATAGGTGTCGATCGATGCGGCCGCAGTCGCCTTGCGGATGGGTTGGAAGGCCCAGTGATCGGAGCTTGGTTTCGTCTGTATCGCGGTGGGTTTCTGAAGGCTATCGATCCAGGCGCGGATTCTGGCGACGTCATCGTCGGGAACGCGCGCACCTTGGGGCGGCATGCGGAGTCCGGAGTCGTCGGTAGTGATGCGTTGCAGCAGCGCGCTATCGGCGCTCGATCCGGGGGTGATGGCCGGTCCGAGGTTGCCGCCTTTGCGGAGGGCGGCTTCGGAATCGAGGCGGAGTCCGGACATGGCGCTCTTGGGGCCATGGCAGAAGGCGCAACGCTTTTGGAGGACGCGCGCGACGTCCTTGGCGAAGTCGGGCGGATCGGCCTGTAAGGGCGTCAGCGAAACCAGGATGGCGAGCAAGCGCATCAGCATTCGATGACGTGATTCTACTATGCGGGGAGTGGCTACAATTTAGGACATGCGTTTGTTTGGTTGTTCCGGGCATTTTTTGTCGAAAGGGATTTTGGCGGCGGCGCTGTCGATGCCACTCGGGGCGCAAGCCCCGGCCGCGGGCATTGAAGGGAATTGGCAGGGCATGATCGAAGCGGGCGCGGTGAAGCTTCGGATGGGATTGCATCTGACTCGCGGTGCCAATGGCGACTTGCGCGCGAAGATGGACTCGATCGATCAGGGCGTTACTGGCATTCCCGTTCCGAAGGCGACGTTCGAAGGGCAGACGCTGAAGCTTGACTTGAGCAACATGCGGGCCTCGTATGAAGGCAAGCTGGCGGGCGATGAGATTCGCGGGACGTTTACGCAGGGCGGGGCGATTCCGCTGAATTTCAAGCGCGTCGAGAAGGTGACGACGATTGAGCGGAAGCAGACTCCGAAGGCGCCGTTTCCTTATGAATCGATCGACGTTGGGTACGAGAACAAGACGGGCGGCGTGAAGATTGGCGGGACGCTGACGGTGCCGAAGGGCGCGGGTCCGCATCCGGCGGTAGTGATGATTACGGGGTCCGGCGCGCAGGATCGGGACGAGACGATTTTCGGGCACAAGCCTTTTCTCGTCATTGCGGATGCGCTGACGCGGAAGGGGATCGCCGTGCTGCGACTGGATGATCGCGGCGTGGGCAAGACGGGCGGATCGCTCGAGACCGCGACGATCTTCGATCTCGCCGGCGACGTACGAGCGGGAATCGCATTTTTGAAAACGCGCGCGGACATCGACGGGAAGCGAATTGGTTTGGTCGGACATAGCGAGGGCGGGATCATTGGTCCGGTGGTGGCGGCGCAATCGCGGGACGTGGCGTTTCTGGTGATGCTCGCCGGGCCGGGCGTGCCGATCGATCAGATTTTGTTTTTGCAAGCGGAGATGATCTCGAAAGCAGCGGGCGTTCCGCAAGCGATGATCACGCAGAACCGGCGAATCCAGCAGGCGATGTTCGCGGTGGTGACGGAGGAAGAGGATCCGAAAAAGGCGGTGGAGAAGCTGCGCGCGGGTTGGGCGGAGATGAAGGCGTCGCTGCCGGAGAACGCGCGGAAAGATCAGTCGATGTCGGATGGGAATCGCGATGGGCAGATCGCGATGATCAATTCGCCAGGGATGCGCGCGCTGTTCAAGCACGATCCGGCAAAGACGCTTAAGAAGGTTGAGTGCCCAGTGCTGGTGGTGAACGGCGAGCTGGATTTGCAGGTTCCACCCGGACAGAATCTGCCACCGATCGCAGCGGCGCTGGCGGAAGGGCGCGCAGCCGACTTCACGATTGTGAAGATGCCGGGCTTAAATCATTTGTTGCAGACTTCGTCGACGGGCAGTCCAGCGGAGTACGGCTTGATCGAGGAGACGATTGCCCCGGCCGTGCTCGAACTGCTTACCACATGGCTGACACGCCATGCGGGGCTACCTTAGATTCGGCGTCAGGGCTTCGCCTAGATTCCCCTTGACGCGCATCGCGCGCGCGGCTACAGTGGGGAGTCCTCAAAAGAGAAATGCGGCGCTCGAATGATTGGGCGCCGACATTTGGCCACTTTCGGATGCTGTTTTTCGCTCAACAAACATGTCAACCGCGCATGCATTCATACAACGCCCTATCCCACTTGATCGGCCGGCAGATGCGGCCGCCAAGGATCCGGGATCCTCACTCGAAGCCGCGGAAGTAGTGCGGCTGATGGCGCATGAATTGCGTCAGCCGCTCTCGACGATCGAGTCGATTGCCTACTATTTGAATCTCGTTTTGCCGCGCGAAGACAGTCGCGCGCGCGAACAACTCTCGCGCCTGCAGGGTTTAGTCGAACAATCGAATTGGATTCTTTCGAACGGCGTGCGCTGCGTCGAGGTATCGGCGGCGGCGCGCGAAGTGGTGGATCTCGAAGAAATCGTCTCCGAGGCGATGACACGGCGGCAGGCCGATGTGGCGGTAGACGCCCAGTTAGCTGGCTCGTTGCCACAGATTCTGCTCGATCCGGCGCAAGGCCGCGACGTTGTGGAAGGCTTGCTGTCGTTGCTTTCCAAAGGCCCGGCGGAGGCAGCTCCGATACGAATCTCGACGCGACAGGAAGCCGGGCGGATCGTTCTCGAAATGGCGAGTCCCGGAAGAACGCCCGCGGCGGCGGCCGGTGCGTCACTCAGTCTCGAAAGCGCCCGGCAATCGGTACATGCGAACGGCGGTACCCTCGAATACGTGACCAACGCAGAGGGGGCGCGGATCCACCTGTCGTTTCCTATTTTCGGGAACGATGCGTGATTCGATTTCTTCTTCTGTCGGTAGCGTTTGTTTTGCCGGCTCCGCTGGCCGCGCAGGTTCCAGCACGAGACCGCCGAATCGCGTACACGCCCAACACCGACACGCACTATGCGATGCCGGTCTACAAAGATCTGGTTGAGTGGCAGCGTCGCGCCGCGCAGATCCGCGAACAGATATTGACATCGGCCGGCCTGAATCCGATGCCGCGGAAGCCCGCCCTCCGCAAGCTGGTCTACAAAACGATCGAGCATGACGACTACATCATTGAGTCGGTACTGCTCGAAACAATGCCGGGATACTTCGTAGGCGGTAACTTGTATCGGCCGGCGGGGCGGAAGGGGCCGTTTCCCGGAGTCGCACTTCCGCATGGGCACTTCAGCAACGGGCGCCTTGAGAACCAAGTCAACGTATCGACTCCAGCGCTGGGAATCAACCTTGCGCGGATGGGCTTCGTCGCGTTCGCGTGGGATATGGTGGGCTACAACGACACAGTGCAAACGCCGCACGATTTTGCATGGCCCGCGAAGGGGCAAGGCGCGCGCGGCACACGCGAACTTCTGTGGTCGTTTACGCCGCTTGGGCTGCAGCTTTGGAATTCCATTCGCGTCGTGGATTTTCTAATGTCGATGACAGACGTCGATCCGGAACGCATTGCGATGACAGGCCCCTCGGGAGGAGGCACGCAGACATTCCTCGCGGCGGCAGTGGACCCTCGAATTAAAGTAGCAATCCCCGTCAACATGATCTCGGCGACGATGCAGGGCGGGGCCGAATGCGAAAGCGCGCCGAACCTTCGGCTCGACACGTTCAACGTGGAGATCGCGGCGTTGATCGCGCCGCGGCCGATGCTGATGATTTCGGCGAGCGGCGATTGGACGAAGAATACCCCGCGCGAGGAGTATCCGGCCATGTCGACGATCTACGAATTGTTCGGGAAAACCGACAATCTGGAGATGGCTCACTTTGACGCGCCGCACAACTACAACAAGGCGAGCCGCGAGACAGCGTATCGTTTTTTAGCAAAACACTTACTGGGGCGAGCGGACAACGGACCGATACCGGAACCGTCGACTGCGACCGAATCCGCGGGCGACCTGTTGGCATTGCGAGGCCGCGGATTGCCGGAAGGCGCGCTGCACTACGACCAGTTGTTCGCCCGATGGCGAGAGATGCTGAGTGACGCAAAGCCTTCCGCGGCGCGTTTGCAGCAGGCACTCGCGACTGCCTGGCCGAGCGAAGTGATCGCCCAAGTAGAAGGCGAACTTGTGACGTTGACGAGACCAATGGCGGGCGACCGAGTGAACCTGCTGCACATCGCGGGCTCAGGACCGCCGCTGTTCATCGTGCATCCGGACGGCGCGGACGCCGCGCGGCCATTGGTTCCAGCGGGGCGGGAAGCGTATCTGCTGACAGCATTTGCGACGAGTTCCGCAGCGGAGCCGCGCAACACGTCGGACCGCTATTTCGTTGGCTTCAACCGAACGGACGATGCAAACCGCGTGCAGGATATTCTGACGGTGATCGCATGGCTGAAGCGTCCGGTAGAATTGAAAGGCGTGGGCAAAGCCGCCCTATGGTGCACGTTTGCGGCGGCTGTCGCGCCGGTTGCACTGACGCTCGATGCGCCGGTCGATTCTTTTTCGGGAACGGACGAAGAATTCCTTCGCGACTTTTACGCTCCGGGCATTTCGCGGGCGGGCGGCTTGGCCGCCGCCCGCGCCGTGCTGCGGGATTCGCGTTCCGCTACGGGCCAACCAGCCGCGCCACGATAATCGGAGTCGAGGTTGGCTGTGGCGATCCGCCACCGGGTTCGACCGTCACCGCGACCGCGCCGGTCGCGAGCGAATCGAACTGGCCAGTCCTCAAGTGCACGGCAATGCCGGAAGCATCCGATCGAAACAGGCCAGCCGGAAGCGGATTGCCGTTCTTCGGAATCATCCACAACTGATAGGTCTTGTCATTTGCAAGCTGAGGCAAGTTGGAGGCGACCAAAAGGACACCGCTCTTCGGGTTGACGAACACGTTACCCCGCGGCGGAGCGGGTTCGTCGCTGCCGAAGCCAACCAACTTGGTTTCGGGTTGATCGAGAAAGCGTAGCGCCGCACTGACGCGGGTGAGATCCTCGCGGGTTTGCGCAAGCAGCGAACGCGCGTCGCTTGCAGCCTTCGACGCGGCCGCAAGTTCCTGTCCTTTGCGGGCGCTATCGACACCGGTCCATGCCCACGCGATCACAAGCACCGCGGTTGCAGCAGCCCACGCCCAGTTCCAGGTCCGCGCCGAAACCGCTGGAGCGACGCCGACGGACGCGAGGATCCTCGCACGCAATCTGCGAGGAGGTTCCGCTTGTGGGCAGAGCGCGACGATCGTGGCGTTGGCGATGGCGGCCTCGCGCAAGCCTTCGAGCACATCGAGGCCACCTTCGCTGACGAGACGTTCCATTTCGTTGAGTTCCTCTCCTTCAAGAACGCCCAGCAGGTACAACTGACATTGGTCGCGCAGGTCCTGTGGTGTCGTCATGCCGCTGCCCCTTCCATCTCGTCGCGAAGTGTGCGGAGCGCGGTACGGACCCAGGTCTTCACAGTGCCAAGCGGCTGCTTCATGCGCGCCGCCATTTCGGTCTGCGAAAGTCCTTCGTAGTAGGCGAGCTCGATCACTTGGCGCTGCTGGTCGGTCAGTTTACGAAACGCTTCGGCCAGGACGCGCGCGCGATCCATTTCGAGGGCGCGGTCGCTGGCTCGTTCAAAGTTTTTGGGCTGCTCCAACTTGTCGAGTTCGACGGAATTGGCAGCGAGGCGGCCGTCGAGCGACCGCAGATAATCGATCGCGCGGTTGCGGGCCACCGTGAGAATCCAAGGCCCGAGCGCTCCTTTGTTGGCGTCGAACGCCGCCATCCGGTTCCAGACGCGCAAGAAAGCTTCCTGCACCAAGTCTTCGGCAACGGCTTCGTTGCGGACGACGCGGAGGATCAGAGAGAACGTCAACTTGCCATAGCGGTCATAAAGTTCGGCCATGGCGGTACCGTCGCGGGCTTTCAACCGTTTGATGAGATCGGCGTCGTCCCGAAACTGAAGCACCGCCGCGGCCAGCGGGAACAGAAAAAGCATGTCATTTAGTTATACGAGATCCGGCGGGAACCGGATGTGGGGCGAAAGTGATCTGGCGACCGGTGTCCGGAGAGGAGAGCTCCCGATCTTCGCTTTGCCTCTGCGCGACATTGCCTTTGCGCGACGGACAGAACTCGCCTGATCCGATATCGTCGAAACAGGTTTGCCTCCTATGAATGTCACCTTGAATCTGGATTCGGAGGTGGAGAAGTTACTGCTGTCTCTCGCGCGTGTCAACGACTTTGAGACACTCCAGGGTGGAGTTTAGTGAGGATTGTCGTCTGAGTTTTGGGGTTTGTTGATCCAGACCTCCCTCTCTAGAAACCAGTCCATACGTTCTTGATTTCAGGTAGTACCATTCATGACCGAGTAGGACTGGATTCTGGTTCTCTCTAGAAACCAGTCCATACGTTCTTGATTTCAGGTAGTACCATTCATGACCGAGTAGGACTGGATTCTGGTTCTGATGACGCGCGCAGCCCGGAGGTGACTTTGGTCGCGGCTCGGATTGGCTTTTTGTCTCGCGCCGTGGTGCGTCGTGCCGGTTCATGGCGGTCATTACACGCCGGCGCGTCCCTGACTTCCCGTAACGGGCAGGCTGTTCGCGGTTCTTTGCTGGCGAGTGGCCGGAGGGTTCTTTCACGGTTCCTTACGGTCGCGTTCTTCGACTCAGGTCTCCACCCTGTTACGCGAGGGATTATACGGAGCGTCTTGGGGGCGCTCGCCGACGCTCGCGGTTTTTCGGGGCTTGGTGCCGGGTTTGATCCGTTTGATGCCGGTGCCGGGCGCGGCGGCCACGAGTGCGCCAACAAGTGCGCCTATACAATAGGGGCGTGCTGCCGTTTATCCCCGTTCTCCATGTGCAATCTCTGAGCGCCGCGCTGGCGGTGCTGGCGGCGATGATCACGCCGGCGTTGTTGATATCGGCATCGGGGACTCTGATTTTGTCGACTTCAACGAGGCTGGGCCGCGTGGTCGATCGCGCGCGGCGGATCGCGGAGCGGATGGAAGACTTGATGGCTCCGAGCGCCCCGAAGCTGCTGCTTGAGAAGCGGCGCGCGATGTTAACGGATCAGTTGGCGCGGCTGCGCAGGAGAGCAACGAAACTGCAACGCTGCCTGACGGCGTTGTATCTGGCGGTCTCGACGTTCGTGTTGACGAGCGTGTTCATCGGCCTGGTCGCCATCTTCGAGTTCCCCGTCTATTGGCTGCCGGTGATGTTCGGCGTGGGAGGGGCGTGTTTCCTGCTCTATGGCTCGTTGCTGCTGATCACGGAGGCTCGGCTGGCGGTGGACAGCCTCAAGGTGGAAATGGATTTTCTGGGCTATATCACGAGGGAGCACGCAGAGCACCCGGACCGAATGGGTGCCCCGGCAGATTCGTAGGGGTACGAATGACAGTCCGCACACGTCATGCATGCAAGCTCGGTCGTGCGTCCGAAAGATTCTCAAACGCCATCGACGGACTAGGAGTACGCTGATTGGACTTGTTCTTTGAAGGAGGATCTGATGATGAGATCCGCGAGATCGGCCGGCCTGGTTGCTGCGAGCCTGATTTTGAGTATTCCGGCGTTTGGTCAGGGAAACACTGGTATCAGTGTTCTGGACGCAGCCACGAATTCGCCCGACATCGCGCCGGGAAGCATCTTCATCGTGAAGCTGGGTAGCGTGAATATTGGCGCGGGGTACGTGGCAGCGTCCCTTCCGCTCCCAGCCGCCCTTCGTCAGTGGCCAAGCGGTGCCATTGAGTGCCAAGTTAATTTCGGGTCCAAGTATCGATTACGGATACGTCCTCGCCCTAACCGGCTGGGTCTCGCTGGCACAATTCAAATAGAGAATCGATCGGGCCCCGGAATGAAACTGGCAGAACCGGGGAGCTACTTGAACACGGCGGTCTCGCGACGATACTGTTCGTGAGGCACGAATACAGGCGAGCCTAGCCAACCGGTGCTCTCTATTTTGGTTCTTTCGGGGCCGCGCCCAACGCGATTTCCCGGTCGGAGTTGGTGGTCTGAGCTGGTGGTCCGACTTACCGGCGTCTGGTGTTTCTCCTGTGCCGGGGCGCTACTTGGATCGGCGATAAAGAAAGACGTCCTCGGTCTTCTGGACGAGATCGGTGCGGTTGGCGGCTTTCTTGTTCGGGAACTCGCGGACCAGACGGGTCTCGAGGCTGCCGTCTTCGAGGAGCCGGTACTTAATCCACATCTTTTTTGGAAGAGATTGCGGCGACTCGTCGACTCCGAAGAAGACAAGCGACTTGTGTCCAGACGCAATGAGTTTGCCTTCGACGAAGTCGTTCTTTTCTTCCCAGCCTTTGAGGCCGAAGTGGAAGTGCTTCATGCGAAGCAACGTTCCCGTTGGGTGATTTTCAATGACGAGCATTTCGTAGAACGCGACCTTGCCGTCTTTGGTGAAACGGAACGAACCGAAAATGCCATGAGAATTCGGCTGGCCGTAGACCTCTTCTCCAACGCCGCCCCAGATTTCGCAGCGCCAAGAGCCGGTGAGCCACGATAGGTCGGGCGGGGCCGGCGTTGTTTCACCCGCGGCGGCGCCAACTAGGGACAAGGACACGATCAAGAGCGTTTTCATGCTGAACTCCTTGGGGGCAATGGGCCGACGCGGGCCGGCCGGACGCGCTGAATACGTGTCCATTGGTGAGACGATCCACGCGAGATGGAATCGACACGGGGCCGTGTTAGCATTCAGAAAAGCGACGAAGAGGAGAGCGTAAAATGCGAATTTCCGGGATTGCGAAAGTGGCGTTGGCGGCGGTTGGAATTCTGTCGATCGCGGGGGCGTTGATCGCGAGCGACTGGCCGCAATGGCGCGGCGAGCGCCGGGACGGCATCTCCGCCGAAACCGGGTTGCTGAAACAGTGGCCGGCGGACGGACCCAAGGTTGTTTGGAAGATCAATGGGCTGGGCGAAGGCTATTCGGCGTTTGCGATCGCGAAGGGCAAGTTGTTTACGCAGGGGCAACGAGGCTCGCAGCAGTTTGTGATGGCGATCGATGTGGCGACGGGCAAGAAAGTTTGGGAGACGGCGAGCAGCGGGAATTTTCGGCAGGACCGGGGCGATGGGCCGCGCGGCACTCCGACGCTCGACGGCGATCGGGTGTTTGCGGAGTCGGGCGATGGCGAGTTGCTGGCGCTCGAGCAAGCGACCGGCAAGGTAATCTGGAAGGTAAGTTTCAGGCAAGATTTCGGCGGGGACATTCCGCATTGGGGCTACAGCGAATCGCCGTTGATCGACGGCGATCTGGTGATCGTGACTCCGGGTGGGCGCGGCGCTTCGGTGGTGGCGCTGAATAAGAAAACCGGCAAGACCGTTTGGAAGTCGCAGAGCGATGCGGCCGGGTATTCGTCGCCGATTGCGATTGACGTGAACGGAACGAATCACCAGGTTGTTGTTTTCACGGCGTCGGGCGCGATGGGTTTATTTGGCAAGACGGGCGAGCTGCTTTGGCGGTACGACAAAGTATCGAATCGGACGGCGAACGTCGCGACTCCGATCTACTCGAACGGGTATTTGTTCGTTTCGTCGGCGTACGGAACCGGCTGCGCGCTGCTGAAATTCGGCGAAGGCGGCAAGGCGACCGAAGTCTACTTCAACAGAGACATGAAGAATCACTATTCGTCGAGCGTGCTGGTGGACAAGCATCTGTACGGTTATTCGGACGCGATTCTGACGGCGATGAAGATGGACACGGGCGAGGTGGCGTGGAAGTCGCGGAGCGTGGCGAAGGGCTCGGTGACTTACGCCGACGGCCGTTTGTACGTCCTCGGCGAGGACGGCGTGGTGGCGTTGGCGGAAGCGTCTCCAGCCGGCTACAAGGAAATTTCGCGGTTCGATCTCCAGAAGGGCCGGTTGCCGGCATGGACTCCGCCGGTGATTGCCGATGGCAGACTTTACTTGCGGGATCAGGATCATCTCACGAGTTACGACATCAAGGCGAAGTAATCCGTCTCCTCAAAAGCAGGCGCTCCCGACGCGGCCTTTTGGGGCCTTATCCAGGAACTCACGTGTAGGCGATTGAATCCTGGTGATGGACGGGGTGAGCGGCGGTTGGTGAATTCGCCCCGCGCGTCGGAATGGGCGCGGTATTGGTGAGATCCGCTCACTCTCCAGCGGCGACTGCGCCGTGGGCAGGTCCATCGGTTCAGAAACTCCTGGGGAGCGAGGAGTGGGGGACTGCAAGGAGACCGGACGCGGCACGCTATAGTCCAAGTTTCTTTGGCAGCGAGTGCCGATCTCCAGCCTGACTTCGGTTGCGGCGTTCTATTGGTTGGTGGCGGGTAGTTCTTGTTTCAAGAACGAGCCCGACCCGGTTGGAGAGTTTGTGAATGATCGCCC
>JAYVTO010000171.1:0-4846 GCA_043788745.1 Acidobacteriaceae bacterium | reverse complement strand
GTGGCCGCTCACTAACGTTCGCGGTTCTTCGAGAGGAGCAGAGGGCAATTCCGTCAGCGAGGGCCCACTTTGCGCCGAAGAACCGCGAGCGTAAGCGAGCGGGTGGCCTGAGCGTGAGAGGCGGGGTGGTCTGGGCGTGAGAGGCGGGTGGCCTGAGCGTGAGAGGCGGGGTGGTTGTCAGTGGCCGCTCACTAACGTTCGCGGTTCTTTGTAGGAGCAGAGGGCAATTTTGACAATTCCGTCAGCGCGTGCCAGGGCACCTTCGCAAGGCAGCTGGCCAACAATTCACGAAGCTCTGTGAGTTGAACGGGCTTCGCGAGGTAGCCATCCATCCCGGCGCGGAGGCAGCGCTCCTCATCTCCCGGGAGCGCGTTCGCCGTCATCGCGATGATGGGAAGATTTGCGCCGAGCGCGCGAATCGCGGCCGTTGCGGCGTAGCCGTCCATGACGGGCATCTGGCAGTCCATGAGAATGAGGTCGTACGGCTCGGGGTCGCTCGATAGCGCGTCGACGGCCTGTTCGCCGTTCGCTGCGATCTTGCATTCGTATCCCAGTCGCTCGAGCATACGGAGGGCGACGATCTGATTGACGGGGTTATCGTCGGCGACGAGGATGCGCCGGCGGCCCGTCGGTGGCGGTGCAACACTGGTCGCTACGCGCGCCAGCGGCGTCCGTTCATCGGCTGCTGAGCGGGGAAGTTCCAGTTCCACCCAGAACGTGGAGCCCTCACCGACGACGCTGCTGACGCCCAGTACGCCGCCCATGGCCTCGACCAGCCGCTTTGAAATACTAAGTCCAAGGCCGGTACCGCCGAATTTCCGTGTTGTCGAGAGATCGGCTTGGGTGAAGGGATCGAAGAGCCGGTCGCGAAACTCCTCAGGGATCCCGATACCGGTGTCGACGACGCGAATGCGGACCTTGGCACGGGTTTCGGATACGATCGCAGCGCCATACTCGATGAGGACGGAGCCCTGTTCGGTAAATTTGACGCCATTGTTGGCGAGGTTCATCAGGATCTGTCGAATTCGAACCGGGTCTCCAACCAGGTAGTCCTCCGTGTCGAGCATCGCCTGTTGTTTCTCCCAATGGCCGCAAGCTGCCGCCAGGCGGATTCCCCTGGCATTTACCTGTGGGGCCAGGATGTCGATCACTTGCCGAACAACCTCGCCGAGCCGGAACGGGATCGACTCAAGGCTAAGTTGCCCGGCGGCAATCTTCGAAATGTCAAGAATGTCATTAATGGTGACGAGAAGCGACTGTCCGGCAGCCTGTATCGTTGCCGTGCACTCTTGCTGTTCGGCGGTGAGGTTTGAGTCGGACAGCAGGCTGGCCATCCCGAGGACACCGTTCAACGGTGTGCGAAGCTCGTGACTCATCGTCGCGAGGAAGTCGCTTTTGGCGCTCGCGGCTTTCTCGGCGGCGTCCTTCGAGAGCCGCATCTGCTCGGCGGCTTTCTCGGCTGCCGCCTTGGCGAGCGTAAGCTCCTCCGTGCGGCGAACGACCTCGCGGCGCAGGGAGCGATTCCAAAGCAACACCAGAAGCACGATGATCACAATGGCCGCGACGATGCCCGCGGATACCTTCAAAACCCGAAGCGAAGTTCTGCCATTGACGAACTCGTCTTCGAAGCGCTCCAAAGTCTCGTCGACCCGCATGTCTTCGAGCGCGCTTCGCATCTGCGCGAAACCCGGCACGTTCGACGCAGTACCAACCAGGTGAATCGAGAAAGCCCGCACCGGGACCAGATGGATGCCTCCCTGTAATCCCAGTTTGTGCGCCCACCGCCGAATCACGATTTCGTTGCCTGCGCCGGCGGTCGCGGTTCCGGCCATCAAGGCGCGGAGAATCGCCTCATGTCCTTCGACCTCCACCAACTTTGGCCGCTGGGCTTCCGGCAGTCGCGACAGAATGATCCGGTTATACGAATCGCGCTGCACGGCGATCACCTCGGCCCCTAGTTGGTCCAGACGGCGAGGAGGGTCCTTGCGCTGTCCCGGGAATACGATGACCTGATTGGCGAGCCGAACTTGACCTAGAAACTGATGCTTCGCTGCCCGTTCCTCGGTGTATCCCAACGCCATCAGATGACATTCGCCTCGGGCGAACGCATCCACCATGTCCTGCCAGACGCCAAGCCGAATCTCGATCGGAATCCCAGTGCGCCGCGACACCTCGCGGACCACTTCGACGTTGAAGCCTTGTGGCTGGCCCATCGGATCGAAGTAATCCAGCGGCATTAGTCCGGCGTCGCCGCAATAGCGAAGAGGAGTTTCCGCGGCGCTTATCAGGCCGGTGGTCAGGAGGATGGCGGAAACCAAAACTCCAATCGTCGAAATGTCGCAACCCAGTTTCCGCATGAAAAAGCGTTACTAATAGTTTCTTATCGACCTGGCACTAGAAACTATGACATAAATCCCGCAATAATGGGCCACCCGCCGAAGCGCGGTTACCGCCACTGTCGGAAACCAGATGGTTAAGACCGATATCGGCCGTCGCCTGCACCAAGCCGTAAGGAAAGCCAATACCGTATAGGCATCCTATGACGACCTGGAGTTTTTGGAAGATTGCATTGAGGAGAACTTCGATGGCTGAAGACGGATCAGGCTGGTCTAGCAGCTCGACGCACTTCTACCGCACGCTCGAGCAGCTCACCGCAGAGCGCCCCCTAGAACGCTAGCCGCTTCTTATTGGATTCGATCTTTTTGGCATCCACGCCAGGGACCCTTTGCAGCTCCTCGATCGATTTGAAGTCGCCCTTGACTTTCCGCTGCTGCACAATCGCGTCCGCCTGCTTAGCCGGAATGTGCAGCGCCGTTTGCAGATCGGGCGAACTCGCTTTGTTCACATTGATCCTGGTCACCGGCGAAGCCGACGAGAAGTTTGCCGACAAATAATCCACGACATCGTAGAATTCGTCTTCGGTGCCCTGCGCGCCGCGTTGGACCATATCGGCGACAATCGCTCCCCAGACCTCGCGCGTTTCCTGACGCCCGATCATCAACTCGGCTCCGTGGCAGGTTCCGCAAACCTTCTGGGTCACCACCTTGCCTTGCGCTTCCGGCAGTTTCAAACTCTGCGCCCCGAGTGGAATGCCGCACAGGCTCAGCGCGAATACGACTGTTGCGTGTAACTTCATCGACACCCTGATTTTACTCCGCACGCACAGCGGCGGGATAATTGGTTTCTGCCCATGCCATCGTACCGCCAAACCGCAACGCTTATTCTCAGCCTTGCGATCGCCTCACCGAATCCCGCAGCCGATTGGCTCAGCGCGCGCAACGACGTCGAACGCTCCGGCTGGCAGCGGTACGGAACCAGCATCAGCCCTGCGACCGCGCGCGACCTGAAGCTGCTGTGGAAGTTAAAACTCGACAACCAGTCCCGCCGCGCCAACTCGCTCACCGTTCCCACCATGCTCGGACCCATCGTCACGCACCGCGGCATCAAGGAGCTGGTCCTGATCGCCGGCGCTTCCGGAACGCTGTACGCCGTCGATGCCGACAAAGGGACGATTTTTTGGAAGCGGCATTTCGACGATAAATCCGATGAGCCTGCTCCTTGCAGCAGGGGTCTAACTTCGACTCCCGCTATCGCCCCGCAGCGCGCCGGAACCAAAATCCGCAGCGAGGACGATCAGGACGGCGGATCCACTCCGCTGCGTCCGTTTTACATCGTCAGCGCGGCCGGCATGCTGCATACCGTCCGACCTTCGGACGGCCTGGAGATGGCGCCGGCCCGGCGTTTCGTGCCCGCCCACGCAAACCTTTCCGCCCTCTCTTTGTCCAACGGAATTCTGTCCGTGCATACGTCCGGCAACTGCGGCGGAGTGAAAAATGGCGAGTGGTCGCTCGATACCGCCAAGCGCGAGGCGGAGCCGTACTTCCATCCATCGACAGCAAGCGACTCCACATCCGCCACGTGGACGGAGCCGGATGGCACCCGTTGGACCTATCAACCCTCGCCCGACCGCACCATCGTCGCGTCGCAAAACGGAAAGCCGGCCTGGACGTCGCCGAAGCTGTCCGCGCAGCCGCTCCCGCCAGTCATCGTCAACGGAGTACTTCTCGTACTCACGACCAAAGCAACTCTCTACGCCTTCGATGCGCGGATCGGTACGGCGCTTTACACGAGTGGCGTCATCAGCAAAGGAACCGTGGATTCGAGCGGTCTTGCCGTCGCCAACGGCCACATCACCTTCGGAACCGCGGACAGCACCCTGTACTGCTTCGGCTTCCCGATCGAGATGTAACGGCGATACTGCCTATCGCTCGAGAAAAATGCCGAACGCCCACAAGGTATTGTCGGTCGTGGCAAAATACACCCGCCCATTCGCGACCGTCAGCCCATTCAGATTCGCCGGACCCGAAACCTGCTTCGCCGTCGAATACAACTCCTTGCCCGTCGCGCCATCCAACGCAAACAGCGTCGCTCGCCCGGATGCCTTTGCCTCCTCGGAAGCGTATTCGCCAGCCGACAGCGCGAACACAATCCCGCTCGTCACCGACGGAATCTCCGGAGCGGTCATCTCCCGCATCCACCGCTGCGTCAGCAGCGGCTTGCCGCCCAGGCCTTCTACTTCAAAAGCCACCACACCCGACTTCGGAGCGCCCCATACCGGCGCCAGAATCCACCGCGCACCGTCCGTGTCCGCCCACGTCGCGAATCCGCCCCAAACGCCGCGTCCCGAAGTCACCGTCGCGCTTTGCGCCAAGACTGCCAGTCCATTCGAATCCAGCAGCGTCACCGCGCCCTTCGCGCCCGACGCCACTACAACATCGCGACCCTGAAACTGGAACACCGACGGAGTGGCAACGGCACCCATCCCGGACGCCTTCGCCTTCACCGC
>JAYVTO010000170.1:0-30957 GCA_043788745.1 Acidobacteriaceae bacterium | reverse complement strand
CGAAGCGTCTGCTCCTCTTCGGCGGTCAAGGACACCACGGCCTGTTGGCTCATGACTAATTATTACAGACTTCGCTTATTTCTGCAAGTAGGTACTAGGTCCGGTCGAGTATTGTGCGTTGGCGCGATTGATTTCCGCGCGAGAACGCTTTTCTCGTTTCGAATTAAAGTGTGATATGCGTTGCTCCATTTCCAGTATTTAGTGAAAGGAAGTGTACTCTCGGGAGTATGAATAGCATGGTTAGTTAGTCGGAAAGTCGGCCTTGCGCGGGGCGGCTTGGAGGGGGTATCCCGATGGTTCTACAGGTGGTTAAGAACATTTGCAAATCTCGCGAACGGGTTTTGGGTTGGCATCTTGGCCCTGAAGGGCCGCGTCGGGAGCGGACTCACCAGCCGTCGGCCGCCCCGCTGCTACCTCAAAGACGCAAATCGCGCGCCTCCAGGAAAATTGACTTCCTGGATTGCGCGCGACTCGACCAACCAAACTCTGTCCCTACTGCTCGACCTCGTCCTCTTCCAGCGGCGGACGCGGACCGCGAGGGCCACGAGGTCCATTCATCATCCCTGGACCACCCGGACCACCCTGACCCGGCATCATCCCCGGTCCACCAGGACCGCGCATGATGCCAGGGCCACCCGGATCGCCGGGTCCCTCCGGACCGCCGCGCATCCGCATCCCGCCGCCCATTCCGCCACCCCGACCGCCCGGACCCATCGCTCGGCCTCGCCCACCCCGCTCATCGAACAGATCCTTCTGATCCTGCGTGAGCATCGCGTAGAACTTCGTCATCGTCTTCACGTGGAGCGCTTCCACTTGGCCCTGCGCCGCGCCAGCGGCCTGCGCCAGGCGATCGATCTCCGCGTCCGACGTGCCAGCCCGGACGGAATCCTGCAGCAGTTCTTTCGCGTTACGCGCCTGCCGATGCGCCTGCATCAGGGCATTCGATTCGGCGCGGAACAACGTGCGCGCCTTCTGCTGCTGCTCCGCCGTCAGCTTCAACTGCTGCGTCATCCCTTGGAGTCGCGTCTGCGGACCAGCCGGACCCTGCGCCCTTTGCATCGCGCCGCCTGGCGCCTGCGGAGCCATCTGCCGCTGACCTTGACCCTGACCTGGCCGCAGACCGCCCGCCGGTCCCGCGGGTGGCTGCGGCGCCTGCGCCAACAGCATGCCCGCCGCGGCAATCAGCCCGATCGGTAGTTTCGTTTGAAAGTTCATTGTTGCCTTCCGTCTCCTTGCTTCATACGACGCGTACGTGCCGCCAGTGGATTACGCCCAATGTTTATAGGCCTCCTGTGAAGTTCGGCGACAAACGTAAGCCCGCAACAAGCGGTAGAAAAAACAAAAACGCCGCCCGCTGACCTGGTCGATTGCGACAAAGTCCAGCGAGCGGCGTTTCCGCGAATCGCGAATGTTCCTAATTCTGCTGTGCCGGAGTCCGATTCCAACGCTGCGCGCCAGCCGCGCGATCCGCTCCCTGCATGCCGCCCGGACCCCGGCCCGCGATCAACTCCGGATGCGCGTCAAACGTCTTTTTTTGCTCATCCGTCAGCGACGCGTAGAGCTTCGACATCGTCTTCGCATGAGCCGCCGTAAGCTGCGCCTGCGCCGCCGCGCCTTCCTTCGCGATCCGGTCGATCTCTTCCGCGGGCGCGCCCTGCTTGATGGCCATCCGCATAGCCGCATGCTGCACGCGCATCGATTCAAGCGCGCCCTTCGCGGTTACACCCTCGTCCATGAATAATTCGTGCGCTTTCTGCTGCTGCGCCGGAGTCAAATTCAGCACTTTGCTCACCCGCTCCGCGCTGCCTTCCCGCGCCGGACGGCCCGCCATCATTGCCCGCCCGCGCTGCTCATGGCCGGCCGGAGCCTGTGCCATCAATAGACCTGCCGCAAACGGTAGAACAAGAAATCGCTTCATGAAAACCTCTAACCTCGAATAGCTGGACGTGCTTCCCGGATGAATCGGTTACGTCCAATGTTAACCTGAAGGCTGACAACCTTTAAAGGGGACACCCTCTAGGAAAGACCCTGAAGCGGGCTAATACGAAGTACCACCCAGAAGGGACTCTGCTGATACCCAAGATGTTTCCGCAAACAACCGATGTCGCTAAACTGGAGGCAGTTTGCCTCCGCACTCGCCGCCAGATCATTGAAATGATCACTGCGGCCAAATCCGGCCATCCCGGCGGATCCCTTTCCGCGACCGAACTCGTTGTGACCCTCTATCACAGCGTCCTTCGCCACGATCCCAAGAATCCCAAGTGGCCCGATCGCGATCGCTTTATTCTCTCCAAAGGCCACGCCTGTCCCGTGCTCTACTCCGTCATGGCGGATTGTGGCTACTGCCCCGCCGACCAGTTGAACACCCTCCGTCAGCTCGGTTCCATCTATCAGGGCCACCCCGACGTCCGATTCATCCCGTCGCTCGAAGCCTCCACCGGCTCGCTCGGCGAAGGCGTGTCGCTCGCGCTCGGGATGGGTCTCGCCGCCAAGCTCGACGGCAGCCCCACCCGCAGCTACGTCATCCTCGGCGACGGCGAAGTGCAGGAAGGTCAAATCTGGGAGGCCGCCATGTTCGGCGGATTCCACAAGGTCGACAACGTCTGCTGCATCATAGACGCCAACAAGATCCAGCTCGACGGCTTCGTCAAAGACATCATGGACCTCGCCCCGCTCGGCGACAAGTGGCGCAGCTTCGGCTGGCACGTGATCGAGGCCGATGGCCACAGCATCCCGGCACTCCTCGCCGCTTTCGCCGAAGCGGCGGCCACCCAGGGTAAGCCGACCGTCCTGATCGCCAATACCATCAAGGGCAAGGGCGTTTCCTTCATGGAAAACAACCCCAAGTACCACGGCTCTGCACCGACAAAAGAAGAATGCGAAAAAGCCCTCGCGGAGTTGGTCTAACATGGCACTGCACACGAAATTCGAAAACAAACTGGGCTCCGCCACCCGCGAAGCCTTCGGCAAAGCTTTGGTCGAACTCGGCAAAGCCAACAAGAACGTCGTCGTCTGCGACGCCGATCTCTCAAAATCCACCTACACCGCCGGATTCCACAAAGAGTTCCCCGACCGCTTCTTCCAATGCGGCATCGCCGAATCGAACATGGTCGCCATCGGCGCCGGACTCGCCTCCAGCGGCAAGATCCCCTTCGTCGCCAGCTTCTCCTCGTTCGTCTTGAATAAAGGCTTCGAGCAGCTCCGCGTCACCGCCGCCTTCCCCAACGTCAATCTCAAGGTCGTCGGAACGCACTCTGGAATCTCGATCGGCGAAGACGGACCCTCGCAGATGTCGATTGAAGACATCAGCCTCGCCACGTCGCTCGCGGGATTCACGGTTCTCTGCCCCGCGGACGAAGTCTCCATGCTGGCGCTCATGCACGCCGCCGCCGCCCACGTCGGGCCGGTCTTCATCCGCGCCGGACGCGCCAAGGCCGCCGTCCTCTACGCCGAAGGCACCAAATTCGAAATCGGTAAGGCCGTCGAACTCGCCTCTGGTACCGGAGTCACCCTCATCGGCACCGGCCTCCTCGTCGCAGAATGCGTCAAGGCCGCCATACTCCTCGAAGCCGAAGGCATCTCGGCCCGCGTTCTCGACTTCCATACCTTGAAGCCGATCGATCGCGATGCCATCGAGCGCGCCGCCAAAGAAACCCGCGCGATCGTCGTCGCCGAAGAGCATTTGATCGACTGCGGCCTCGGCACGCGCGTCGCCCAAGTCGCCGCGCAAACCACACCGTGCGTCATGGAGTTCGTCGGCATCGACAACCGCTACGCCGAATCCGGCACGCCCGAAAGCCTGCTCGAAAAGTACGGCCTCGTCGCCCGCGAAGTCGCCGTCGCCGCGAAAAAAGCCGTCGCCCGAAAGTCGTAAACTGGGCAGACTCTGAAGAACTGCGAGCGTCAGCGAGCGGCAGCAAGTGCCCCCGAAAGCGTATGAGAAAGCGCCCAAACCGAGCCGCGACCAAAGGGACCCGAAGGGTCCCGTCGGGAGCGGATGCGCCGACCACGAGCGCTCCTCCGAGAAGGGTCAAGTCGGCAACGAATTCTCCCAAACCCTCGGACCGCCAGCAACTCGCCGCCGCCCTCGACGCCCATCTCACCGAACGGCGCCGCATCGGTCGCGCTCTCCACGACGAGATCGGACCCACCCTCAGCGCCATCGGATTCCAGCTCGACGCCCTGCGTTTCGACGTTCCCGCGCTCGCTCCGCGCACCACCGAACTCCAGCGATTCCTCGAAGACGCCATGCAGCGCGTGCGCGCCCTTAGCCAGGAACTCAGCTCTTCCCCTGTCGAACGAGCAGGACTTCAGCTAGCCCTTGAACAATTACTTGAGACGCTCAGGCCCCGCTTCGACGGCCACCTGACCCTCGATTGGCGTACCTCCGAACGCCTGCCAGGTCACGTCGCGTTAGCCTTCTTTGACATTGCCGAACTTGCCCTCGACAACGCCGCAACCCACGCCCGCGCCTCTCGCGTGAAGGTCGTCGTCTCCGGCGTTGGCTCCGTCACGATCGAGATTCGCGACAACGGCTGCGGCTTCGAAGCCTCCAAACCACCGCGTCGCGGCCTCGGACTCCTCCGCATGGCGGAAGCCGCCCGCAGAACCGGCGCGACATTTGTTGTCGCTTCTGTTGCGGGCAGGAGTACAATTGTGAAGTCGCGATATGCCCCTTCAAGTTCTACTCGTCGATGATCACAAGATCATGCGAGATGGCATCAAAGCCATCCTCGGCCGCGGTGACGAATTCCAAGTCGTTGCGGAAGCCGAAACCGGCCCCGACGCCGTGCAACTCGCGCGCAAGCTCCGTCCCGATCTCATCCTGATGGACATCGGCCTGCCCGGCCTCAACGGCGTCGAAACTACCATCGAGATTCTCCGCAGTAACCCCGAATCGAAAATCGTCATCCTCTCCATGTACGACGACGATCAGGCCGTGATGTCCGCCACTCGCTCCGGAGCGCGCGGCTTCGTCCTGAAAAAAGCATCTGACAACGATCTCATCGAAGCCCTCCGCATGGTCTCGCGCGGCGGCCTCTACTTTTCGCCCCAAGTCTCCCAGCAACTCCTCAGCCGTATTCAGAAGGGCGACCTCGACACCAAGTCCCCCCACGCGGCACTCGACGAACTCTCGCCCCGCGAACTCCAAGTCCTGCGCATGGTCGCCGACGGAAAAACCAGCAAAGAGATCGCCGTCCTCCTCGATCTCGGCCTGCAAACCATCCGCAGCTATCGCAAGACCATGATGAAGAAGCTCGGCGTCAACAACGTCGCCGGACTCACCCAACTTGCCCTCAGCGCCGGCGTCACGCACAACAACGCCAAAGCCGCCGAACGCGGCCGCTAGTTCACTGACCGCGTGATCTGGATCGAAACGCTCCTCGCCGTAGCCGGCCTCGGCGGAATCATCGGCTACGCCCGCCACCGAAGAACCGCGAGCGTAAGCGAGCGGGTGCCCTAAGCGGGGGCGGGGTTGTTGTCGGGGGCCGCTCACTCACGTTCGCGGTTCTTCGAGAGGAGAAGGGGGTCATTTTTTTCACAGTTCCGTGAGCGAGCGCCCCCGCACCCGCAATGATGAAACCCCGGCGCGACCGTAAGGTCGCGGGCGCCCACTCCTTTACACATCTCTACTTTCGCCGCCTACAAATTTCCGCCAACTCGTAGTACAGTAAGGACGTCTGGCAACCGGCCCCAGGCCGGAACCAAAACAGCTAAGCTCGCGCGGCTACACCGCGCATCCGAAAAGGGGAATCTATGCGCGTTCTCACCGCCTTGCTCGCGATGGCTGTCGGCCTCGCCGCTGCCACCACCACCTCGCCCACCTTCACGAAGGAAGTCCTCCCAATCCTCCAAAGCAAGTGCCAGGATTGCCACCGGCCCGGCGAAGCCGCGCCCATGTCCTTCCTCAGCTACAAGGAAGCCCGCCCCTGGGCGAAAGCCATTCGCCAAGCCGTGATCTCGAAGAAGATGCCGCCATGGTTCGCCGATCCGCACTACGGCAAGTTCGCGAACGATCGCTCGCTCAGCCAGACCGAAATCGACACCATCGTCGCCTGGGTCGACGGCGGCGTCAAAGAGGGCGATGCTAAGTACGCCCCCGCTCCGCGCACGTTTGTCCAAGGCTGGACCATCGGCAAGCCCGACATGATTGTCGAGATGCCCAACGCCGTCGACGTCCCCGCCTCCGGCACCGTGGAGTATCAGTACGTCATCATTCCGACGAATCTCAAAGAGGATCGCTGGGTCCTCGCGAGTGAAGTCCGCCCCGGCGACCGCTCCGTCATGCACCACGTGATCACCTCGATCCGCGAACCCGGTTCCAAGTGGATGCCCGATGCCAAGCCTGGCATCGCTTTTGTTCCGCCCCGCGGCAATCGTCTCGGCGCTGGCGGTCTCGTCACCGGCCTCAACGGCTTCGTCCCCGGACAAGCCCTCCTCACCGCCGATCCCAACGGAGCCTATCGCGCCGTTCTGCTCAAAGCCGGCTCCGATATCGTGTTCCAGTTGCACTACACGCCCACTGGCAAGGCCACGACCGACAGAACCAAAATCGGAATCATCTTCGCGAAGGAGCCGCCCGCCAACCGCCTCGTCGGCGGCAACTCCGCTTCCTTCCGCCTCAACATCCCCCCCGGCGGAGCCAACTACAAAGTGGAGGCCACCTCCACCGTCGCCAACGATTGCGAACTCGTCAGCATGATGCCCCACGCTCACCTGCGCGGCAAGTCGTTCGAATACCGCATCACGCGCCCCAACGGCGAAACCGAAACCGTTCTCAAGGTTCCGCGTTACGACTTCAACTGGCAGCTCACCTACTACCTCGCGAAGCCCATCCCGTTGCCGAAGGGTTCGAAGGTCGAGGTAATCGCTTTCTTCGACAACTCGCCGAATAATCCCTTCAATCCGGATGCTACCAAGGAAGTCCATTGGGGCGAGCAGACCTACGAAGAAATGATGATGGGCTACTACGCCGTCATGGTTGCCCAACCCAAGACCGACAAGGCCCCGGCGCAGACCTCAGGCTCCGGCAACTAACTCTCCCGCAAACCATTCGCGCCGGATGCCTTCGGTCCGGCGCGGACATCACTTCTTCCTCGCTCGAAGAACCGCGAGCGTAAGCGAGCGGGTGCCCGCAAAGAAGAACCGCGAGCGTTTAAGCCCGGGGATGCCATATAGCCCTAACCCCGGGTGTCCGCCCGTGCGCGCACCGCGTGATTTGTTTCATCGGACGGCTCGGTCCTGCCGCGTTCGTCATGAGAACCAGAAACCAGTCCTACTCGGTTATGAATGGTACTACCTGAAACCAAGAACTTACGGACTGGTTTCTGGAGAGTGCGCGGATCTCACCCATACCGACAGCGCCCAATACAACCGCGAACGGGTGAGCGGGCATGTTACCGTGCAGGATTTAAGCCGCAGCAGACTAGCGGCGAGACGGCGAACTCAAGAAGCGTTCCACCGGCCCGTTGGCGATTCCGCTACTCGCGAGTTCGTCGACCATGCGATTGATCGCAACCTTATTCTCCGCCGTGATTCCCTTGGCCCCACCGAAGACCGAAGCGCCGTGCGATAGCTGCTGCGCATCGGTGCCTTCTTCGATCAACATCTCATGCTCTACCCAGTTCGAAAGCGGGATGCTCCGGAAGAACAAGCGCTCCTGCATAATCATCGATTTCTTGTTGGCGAATAGAGACTTGCTTTCGCGGACGTAGCTGCGCTCTTCCACTCGGAAATCCTGCATGAATTCGTCGAGTGACTTCCGCCGTGTGGTTTCTTCCGTCGCCTTCAAGCGCTCTTCTAAGGTGATCTTGTGCGTGTTGATCGCCGCCCGAGCCTCGGCTAGCGATTCGCGCTCTTTGGCGATCGCGACGTCCATCCGCGCCTGCATGATGAAGAAAGAGAGCAACGCAGATCCTGCGGCGACGACCACCGGCAGGAGCATCCATAACATTGCATCGAGCTGCATACCTGGGTAGAGTATCGGACGGCAATAGGAAAAAGGTTATAGGGTTTATGAAGAATTGGTCTTCGGTCTAAGGCGTTTATCGGATGGCGTAGGGCCCGCGCCCTATTGCGAACCGTCGACCTTTTGCCCGCTGACAATACCCGCCAACCGGCTGAACGCAAACCCAGGCTCCTGAAAAGAAGACAATTTTGCAAGCGCCCAGAAGATCAGCGACACGCGAAAGCCGAGGCCGGTGCCGAAGCCGTTGTACTTGGCGAGGAATTCGGCGGCACCGACGGCCATGTCGGAGGCAAGCGCTCCGCGGAATCGCGGATCGATGGGCGGAGTGGCGGCGATCTTTACCTGTACTCCCGGAAGGAGGCGAATCTTTTTCCCGGCTCGCCGGATCTGGGCGCACAAATCGGCATCCGACCAGTAGTGTCCGTAGCGTTCGTCGAGATAGTTCATGTTCCGCAGAAACGACTTCCGAACCATAAGGGCGGAGCGGCCGATGTAGGGGGCGTCGATTGCGGGTTGGCTTGAATCGATGGCGGCGGAGGGCGGTGGATTGTCGTCGAGAAAAGCCTTGAAATCGGCGGCATCGGGCAGTTTGCGAATTGCCGAGACGGCGTTGCCGGCTTCGTCGGTCAGCAAGGGGCAAACAGCATGCGCGTCGGTGTCGGCGTCGAGGCGGGCGGCCAGCGAGGCGATGGTGCCGGGTTGGACTTCGACTTCGGGATCGAGCAGTAGAATGTACTCGCCGACAGCCGTGCGGATTGCAATGTTGAGCGCCTTGGTCGCGCCGAAATGGCGCTCCAGGCGCAGGAACTTGGTGTCCGGAAACTGGGCGTCGAGTGTTGGGCTTTCGTCGCTCGAACCGGCATCGACGACAAGAATTTCAAGGGCTTGGCGAGGAACGGATTTCTCCAGCGCCTCGATGCACCGCCGTAAGGCTGCGGCGTGGTTGAACGAGAAAATGACCGCGGACACCTTCAACGAAAGGGGTTCGGGTGTCTGCTGCAACTCATCCATGCAAGTCCCCTCGATGATACCGCACGTACGGGCGATTACCCCAGCAAATCGACAAGGGCGTTGACGTCTTCCGGTGTGGATTGGAAGTTGGTGATGCAGGCGCGCAACACTGGACGTCGCTTGTCCGCGACGCCGCCGACCAAGGTGGAAGAGATCCAGGCGGCACCGCTCTCGACCACGCGGGCTGCGGTTCGAGGGATGTCGACGCCAAGCTTATCGAAACAGACAACCGGAAGCTCGGTTTGGTTCACGATTTCCCATCCACGGGCAGCTAGTTGGTCGCGCAACAATTGCCCGAGCGCGAACTGGTTACGCAGCGCCTCGGCGTATCCGCTCCAGCCGGCGACGGCGATTGTCAGGAGGAGTTTCAGGCCGATGAAGCGGCGGGACCACTGCATCGAATGCATGTACGGGTCGATCACGTCGAGACCGGTCACCTTCGGCATATACGCCGTATCAATGTGAAACGTGCGGTTGAGAATCGACGGCTCGCGCGTGAGGTACAGGCCGGCACCCATGGGGATGGAAAGAAACTTGTGGGCGTCGAAGGTGATGGATTGGGCGCGCTCGATCCCGGTGAGCAAGTGGCGGTATTCCGGAACCAGCGCGGCGGCTCCGCCCCAGGCGGCGTCGACGTGAAACCAAAGACCCTCTTGTTCAGATAAGCCGGCGAGATCGAACAGGGGATCGATCGCTCCGGCATTTGTTGTGCCGGCTGTGGCGCAAACCAGGAAGGGACGGAGTCCCTGCGCCCTGTCGGCGGATATGGCGGCTGCCAGCAGATCGACGCGCATGCGGAGGTTCGAATCGACGGGAATTTCCCGAACCGCGTCAAAGCCGATTCCGCACATTCGAGCAGCTTTTCGAAAAGAGTGATGGCCCTCGGCGGAGACGTACAAAACGGGTTGAGCCGGACAGGCACGTGCGCCGCGCGGCCCGTAGTCGGGAAACATCGTTGTGAGCGCGGTGAGGATCGCGGTTTGGTTGGCCTCGGCTCCGCCGGAGCAGAACGTCCCGTCGATTGAGTCTGCGGCGTAACCGAACTTAGCGCCGATCTCGCCAATCAGACGCTTCTCCGCTTCGACGGCAAAGGGACTATGGGACCACGCGGCAAGCTGCGGATTGAAGGCGGAAACCAGGGCGTCGGCGGCGATTCCCATCGTCGTCGAAGCCGGGTTGAACAATCCAAAGTAGCGCGGATGGGGCGTGTGCACCTGAAATTCCGACAGCGCCGCAGCGGCGAAGGAAACGGCTTCGATGGGGCTGATGGGGCGATCGAAATCGAGCGATGACAAGCGTGTCCGGACAGCGGCAGGGTCAGCCGACGGAGTGACGGGAAGCTCCCGGACGCGCGTCAGGTAGTGTTCGATCACGTCGGCCACATGTGGCCAGAGTGTCGCGCGCTCTTCGGCCGAAAGAAAAAGGCTGTTCATGCTTCGTCATCCTAGACGCTTCTAGGACTTGCTCTTTGAAGTCGAGGCTACAGCGGCAGCCGGAGGCGGAGCGCCGTTGACCAACGGCGTCACTGTCGGCTCGCCGGTAAGACCGAGGGCGCGGCGCAGTTCGGTGTCGAGCTTCACTTTGATGTCCTGATTGTCTTTCAAAAACTGACGCGCGTTCTCGCGGCCCTGGCCGATGCGGTCACTCTTATACGAGTACCAGGAGCCCGATTTCTCGACGATGTTGTGCGCGACACCGAGGTCGAGCAAGTCGCCTTCTTTCGAGATGCCTTCGCCGTAAATAATGTCGAACTCCGCCTCGCGGAAGGGCGGCGCACACTTGTTCTTGACGATCTTGATCTTGGTGCGGTTGCCGGTGACGACGTCGCCTTCTTTGATCGCTGCGATGCGCCGGATGTCGGCGCGGACCGAAGAATAGAACTTCAGCGCGCGGCCGCCGGTGGTGGTTTCCGGATTGCCGAACATCACGCCGATCTTCTCGCGGATCTGGTTGATGAAGATCAGCGCGCAATGCGACTTCGATACGATACCGGTGAGTTTGCGCATCGCCTGCGACATCAGGCGTGCGTGGACGCCCATGAAGGAGTCGCCCATCTCGCCATCAAGTTCGGCTTTGGGAACCAGCGCCGCGACCGAGTCAAGAACCAGCACGTCGATCGAACCCGAAGTGATCAGCGCGTTCGTGATTTCGAGCGCCTGTTCGCCGTAGTCCGGCTGCGAAACCAGCAGGTTATCGACGTCGACTCCCAGTTTGCGCGCGTACGCCGGATCGAGCGCGTGCTCGACGTCGATGAAGGCCGCCATGCCGCCGATCTTCTGTGCTTCGGCGATTACCTGGAGTGCGACGGTTGTTTTGCCCGACGATTCCGGTCCAAAAATTTCCGAGATGCGGCCTCGCGGAAAGCCGCCGATTCCGAGTGCGAAATCAACCGAGATCGAGCCCGTCGAAATCGCCGGAACCGCGTTCACTTCGCGCGACCCAAGCCGCAGGATCGAGCCCTTTCCAAACTGCTTTTCAATCTGCCCCAGCGTGGCTGTAAGCGCCCTGGCGCGTTCTTTTTCGTCGATCATCGGTGCTCCTCGGGAGTTGTGGTTCTGCGGAATTAGTGCTGCCACCGGGGGAGAAGTCTCAGAGTATCACGCAGCGATCTCGCGCGATACGTTCTCCTTATCTTCGCCCTTTGAAGATATCATTGACTGCCCTGCATTGCAAGGCTTTCGGTGGGAACCAGCTTGACCGAGCGAACTGTGACACGCCCCTCGAATCGCGTTTGCCCCGGCAGGCGACGGTAGCGCAATACGAGCTGATCGAGCGGCTTCGCAGCGCGGAACGTGTTTCTCGGTCCGGCGACGGCTAGTTCGGCATCGCCGATTTTCCAGCGGAACGACTTCGCGGCCGCCCCGGCGGGTAGCGTCATATCTGATTGCAGAGTATAGATTTGTCCTGTTACGAGCATTATGTACTGCGTCAGCAGGTCGCACGTCTCGGCCTGCCTTCCCGAGAGGGCAATCCCCCAGCCGGACTCGTTTTGATCGACGGTCTTCGCCAGGAACTGCCGGACGCCGTCCATCTCGACCGGACGCCAATCGAAGCCACGCCTGAGGGGTTCGCGCTGAAACATCGCATTGCTGACGATGCCGCCGTCTCCAGCCTGAAACGAATGCCAAACCGCCGCCGCGTGCCCGTCGCCCATGGCGATCAGCGCATCCACATAAGCAAGGAGCATGTCCTGATCTTCGGGCTGCCGCCTTGCGGCCAGCCGATTCGCGATAGGGGCAACGTCCGCCAACCGATTTCCCTCGAGCAGCCAGGCCACATAGTTGCGCTCGATCGCCGGGCGCACCAGAACCTGCTCCTGAAGCTGCTTTTGAGGGACGGCCATCAGGTCGCATAGCCGGAACAGCGCCCCCAGATCGCCGTAGCTGCGCTCGGCCGCGCGGTGGGCCCAATTCGTGAAGTCGGCTTGCCGCGAGTGGCGGAAGTAGAAGTCCGTGAGGACCCACGCTGGTGCGTATTGGTGGTCGTTTTTTGCGGCCTCCAAGAGTTGCGCTTCCGCGTCCGCGACCTTGCCGGCGCGCTCAAGCTCGAATGCATACCTGGTGCGCAGGGCGGTGGATCGCGGGTGCAAGGCGACCGCTTTCGCCGCATCTGGCTCTGCCTCGGCGGAATACGGCCATGGCTTCCAGCCCCGCATCGCGGCGAGCCCGGCCAATAGAACGAACCCAACTCGTAGAATCACGATTCGCGCCCTCGATTCACAGCGATGCCGAGCAGGATCGCGAACCAGAGAGCGACTCCGACGCGCGCGAAGGGGTAGTCGACGAGCGCGTGCAGCAGCACCGCCAACAACCCGATCGACCATGGTTTCGCGCGCAGCACCCGTACCACGGCCACGAGCAGAAACCCGAAGCAAACCACGCCGAGCAGCCCACCCTCCGCCGCGACTTGTGCCCAGTCGTTGTGGACATAGTTGACGATCAGCCCGGTGTCGAACGTCGCGTAGGCGGGGTAGACCGACTCGAAGGTTCCCAAGCCGAACCCAGTCAACGGCCGATCGCGAATCATACCGACGGTTGAAGCCACAATCTCGGGCCGGAAGCCCAACGGATTCGCTTCGCGGACGCGGTCGAGCAGCGCGCCGCCCGCGAGCAGTGCGGCGACTAGCACGCCTGCCGCGGCAAGGAATCCCCGGCGCGACGGCCGCAAGATCATAAGAAGCCCGATTACTTCCAGCACTGCGAGCGCCGCCCCGGCGCGCGAGCCGGTCGCGAAGATGGCAGCCGCGATCAGGGCCGCCAGCGACAGCGGAAGCGCGCGGCGGCTCTCCTGCGCGAACCCTCGATGCAACGCGATCGGCAGGAACAGGAGCAGGAACGACGCCGCGTTGTTTCGGCTTTGGAAAGGCCCGGTCAACTCGGCGATCGGGTGGATGAGCACCGCTACTGCCACGGCAGCCGCGAAAGCCAACGCCGTGTGCAGCATCTTCTCTGAAGGCGCCGCCCAGCAGGCGGCGAGCAGGCTGGCCCACAGCAGCATCGCGCCGAAGGTGTCGAAGCGGTAGACGGTCGCGCCGGTGACGAACTGGACAGCGCCAATCGAAGCCAGTCCGCCAAGGGCGCTCCAAGCGAGCAGGCGCGGCGAAGCCGTACCGAACGAAGCTACGGAGTCGCGACGGCCCAGGAGGCCAGCGGTCAGCAGGATCGCGGCGGCAAGGGCCGAGTCCAGCCAGCGATCCGGAAAGCAGATGGTCAGCGTCCGGAGAGCGGCAATGGCAAGGAGAATCATCCGGTTGTGGGGAACTAAGGGTTTACGGTACAGCTACTTACGGGACCTCAGAGCCATTGTTCAAAACGAAGCCAAAGTCGCCGATCAAGACCGTACAAAACGAAGCCAATCTCTTTAGTTAGGCGCGAATTTCCTGGCACTCCTTGCCGAACGAAGCCATGCCAAGGCCAGTCCGGAGAAAACGCAAAAACGAACCCAACGTCTACTCAACGACAATCCTGCGAAACGAAGCCAGCACGAGTTGGAGCATCAACCAAATGCGCGGTCGGTCCTGGTGGACCGACCTACTGAGAAGGTGGCGATTGCCCCCGAAGTTTCTCTGGGAAACAAATCGGTTGACCACTGGAATAACATGGCGTTTGGTGACCGGCACCGGGCGCTTCGAGTAAGATGCTTAAAATGAAGAGCCTAGGAGATCATTGACGTAGTCACCACTCGAATTAGTGTCCACAGTCGCTTATGGTCGTGGTTCGGTGGTGATGTAGTACGCACGACCTTACGGTCGCGCCTCGGAGTGGTTAGGCCTCAGAGGGATCGCTTACTGCGCCCGACTTCGTCGGGCTCCGTGCTCGGCTCGGATTTTAGTACGCACGACCTTACGGTCGCGCCTCGGGGCGAGAGGGTTTCGTAGGGGCCTCGAGGCTTTGCGGTTGATCCGGGCACGGCGTGAATCCGCTCCCGACGCGGCCCTTCGGGCCGCTTTGGTCGCGGCTCGGATTTCGCGCATTCTGTCTTGCGCAGGGGCGTGCGGTGCTGGTTTATGGCGGTCATGACGCGCTGCACGCGTCCGCTCATTCGTTCGCGGTTCTTTGCCGGCGATCGGGCGGAGAGTTTTTCCACGTTCCTTTAGGGCGCGGGTCCTCGAGTGGCTGAAACCCAGCGCCCCACCCGACACCAGTTACTACATCATCGCCGTCGGCGGCGCCGGATCCTCCGGCCGCCCCGCGTTCATCATCGGCAGCCGGATCAGGATCGCCCCCAGCACGCCCATCGTAGCGAGCCCAATTAGATAGGACGGATCGCCGAATACCTTGGGTAGAGAGATGTCGAAGAAGCGCAGCGTCGCCACCAACAGCCCGACCATCGCTTCTCCGGCAATCATCCCCGAGGCGGCCAGCACGCCGACATTCTCGGCGCGCGCTTTCTGCGCCTGGTTGTGCTTGGCCCGCTCCGACATGTGATCCATGGCCCAGCGAATCAGGCCGCCAACAAAAATCGAGAAGGTCGTCGGAAACTGCAGATACATTCCCGACGCAATTAGCATGGGACTGCGGACGCCCATCAGGATCAGACCGATGCCGAAGAATACTCCAAGCATGATCAGCGGCCAAGGCATGTCGCCGCCTACGATCCCCTGCGCGAGCGCCGCCATCAGCCCGGCTTGCGGCGCCGGAAGCGCCTTCGACCCAAAGCCCGTTCCGCCGGAGTTGATGTCGCCCTGGTGCAGCACCAGTAGCGGGAAATACATCACCAAGCTCGCGACCACGACCGCGACCAGTTCCACGATCTGAATCGTGCGCGGCGTTCCGCCGAGGATGTAGCCGACCTTGAAGTCCTGCAGCAATTCGCCCGCGACGGCCGACGACACGCAGACCACCGCGGCAACACCGAGAACCACTGCGACACCGCCCGGGCCAGACACGCCGAGCGACACCATCAATAATGCCGCTATCACCAAGGTCGAAAGCGTGAGTCCGGAAACCGGATTGTTTGACGATCCGATCATGCCGACCAGGGATCCTGAAACGGTCGCAAAGAAGAAGCCGATGATCAACATCACGACGCCCGCGACCACGGCGATCCACAGCTCGCCAGCCAGGACGGAGTAGAGCGCAACCATCGCGATGAAAGCCAGTCCGATGAGGCCGAACACCGCTTTCGAGCTCATGTACCGCTCGGTGCGGTCGAGCTTTTCGAGATCCGGACCGCCGCCGCGGACTTCAGCGACCGCGCGCATAATGCCGGCCACGAGATTCTTGCGCATCTTGAAAAGCGTATTCGCGGCACCGACCATCATGCCGCCGATCGCAATGGGCCGTACGATAGAGCGCCAAACGTTCTCCGCCATCGTCGCCCAATCGGCGTCGGCTGTGTTCGCGGGCATGAACTTCGCCTGTAGTTCGGGCCCAAGGAAGTACATCAGCAGCGGAACCATCACGCACCAGGCGAACAGCCCGCCGGTGAAATTCAGCGCGGCCAGTTCCGGTCCGATGATGTAGCCGACGCCAATGTACGCCGGACTCACACTCGGTCCAGCGACCGTCGACACGCCGCCGACCTTCAGCAGATTCGTCGACCCCGGCTTGCCGACGCGCACCATGGACTTGCCGATCTCGCCGATGCGAATCAGGAAATCTTTGTCCGGGGCGAAGAACTGCATCACGCCCATCAGGTACACGACCGCACCGGTGCCCATGTTCCAAAACAGGTGCTTCGCGGCTTCCGCGCCTTGCTGTCCGGCCTTATGAATCTCGGCAGCAGCCACTGACTCGGGAAACGGCAACTCCGGATCCTCCACCATCACGCGCCGCACCAGCGACACGAACAACACACCGAGGACGCCGCCGACCAGCATCAGCGCCGTCGACTTCCAGTAGGCCTCCGGGGTGTCAAAGCTCGACCAGGACCGGACGATCAGAAACGCCGGAATTGTGAAGATCGCGCCGGCCGCGACGGATTCGCCAATTGACCCGGCTGTTCGCGCGATGTTCTCTTCCAGGATCGAACCCTTCCACACGCGCAGCACCGCCATGGCGATGACCGCGGCCGGATACGTCGCGGCAATCGTGATTCCGGCGCGCAATCCGAGGTAAGCGTTGGCCGCGCCGAGAATCACCGTCAATGCGAGTCCAAGTAGCAGTGCGCGCCACGTGAATTCGGTCATCTTCATTCCGTGGGGAACGAAAGGTTTGTGTTCGTGTTTGAGGGGCTGTTCGCTCATGGGTAGGGGTCCAACCGCTCGATGATATCACCGGAGCCTTTCCGTAGCGGGGAGCCTGCGCGGCGACGGTACTATGGAAACGGCGGCTCATCCTGCAAATCGGGATGCCCAAGCCAAATCGAAATCGAAAGAACGATTGATGAGGAAACCAATCTTGCTGATTCGTTGTGTCGCGGTTCTTGCTCTCGGCTCGCTGAGTGCGGGTGCGGGCAGCATTTTCTACTTGGGCACCTGGAAAATAGTCACAGCGACCGTGGCTCCCTGGGCGGAGCCGGGTAATCGCGACGGACACGTGCCGTACGAGCCGGCCAAAGCCGTCTTGATGGGCAAGACCATCCTCTTCCGGCCGACTGCGATCGTCGGCCCGGGCCTGGTTGCTTGCAAGGGCCCAAAATACGTTATTAAGGACTATCCAGCCGAGATGCTGTTTCAGGGAGGCTTCGGCGAAATGCAGCGCAAGAACAGATCGGTTGATCCCGTGAAGATCGCCGCCAAGCTAGGCTTTCGGGGCGCTTCGTGGAAGACGCTGGAAACCGGTTGCGCGATCGAGATCGACTGGCACTACATCGACGACAAGACCACCACGTTCGCCTTGGACAACTACATTTACACCGTCAAGAAGCAGCCGTAAGCCGAAGCCACGCCGCGGGCGTCTTATAATAAGACCTCTGACACGCAATGGGAACTAATATCCGTCCGCCCGGGCCCTCCCGCTCAGCCGCCGACCGCTACTTCGATCTCAAGAGCGAGATTCACAAGAAGCTGATCCTCGTCCTGAATCTGGAGCGTGTTTCGTCGATTCCCAAAGACCGGCTGCGTGCCGAAATCGGCCGCGTCGTCGAACGCCTGCTCGAGGACGAACGCGTTCCGATGACCACCGCGGAACAGAACAAGATCATCGAAGAGATTCTCGATGAGACGCTTGGCCTTGGTCCGCTGGAGACGCTGCTCAAAGAACCCAGCATTTCCGACATCCTCGTGAATTCGTTCGATCGGGTGTACGTCGAACGCAACGGCAAGCTCACGCGCTCGCCCGTGCGCTTTAAGGACAACGCGCACCTACTCCACATCATCGAAAAGATCGTTTCGCAAGTCGGCCGCCGTGTCGATGAAGCGCAGCCGATCGTCGACGCCCGCTTGCTGGACGGCTCCCGCGTCAACGCGATCATTCCGCCGCTGGCGCTCGAAGGCCCTGCGCTGTCGATTCGCCGCTTCGGCCGCCACGTCATCACGTCGGACGAAATGATCGCGAATAAGACGCTGATGTCCGGTATGCTGCGGTTCCTCGCTGCGTGCGTGCAAGCCAAGATCACGATTCTCATCTCCGGCGGAACCGGCTCCGGCAAAACGACGACGCTCAACGCGCTGTCGCGCTTCATCCCCGAAGACGAGCGCATCGTAACCATCGAAGACACAGCCGAACTGCAATTGCAGCAGCGGCACGTCGTAAAGTTTGAAACCCGTCCGCCGAATCTGAACAAAGAAGGCGGCATCAATCAGCGGCAACTCGTCCGAACCGCGCTCCGCATGCGCCCCGACCGCATCATTGTGGGTGAGTGCCGCGGCGGAGAAGCGCTGGATATGTTGCAAGCGATGAATACCGGCGTGGAAGGTTCCATGACCACGATCCACGCCAACACGCCGCGCGACGCGTTCTCGCGTCTCGAAGCCATGGTGTTGATGTCGGACATCGAGATCCCATCTCGAGTAATCCTGCAGCAGTTGGCCAGCGCGATCAAGATGGTGGTCCAGGTAACGCGTATGCAGGACGGCACGCGTAAGATCATCAATATTTCCGAAGTCCTGGGCGTGAAGGACGGTCGCATCGAGGTCCAGGATATTTTCCACTTCGATCGCACGGGCGTCACCGACACCGGCAAAGTGCAAGGCCGGTTCAAGTTCGCGGGAAATTCACCGAAGATCCTGGAACGCCTCCGCATCAGCGGAATCGAGGTACCTCCTGCGATTTTCGACGAAGTCATGGACGTGAATCTGTAGGCACGATTCGCGCTAGCTTGGAAGGCGTAAGTTCTTAGATTTTCGATCAAGCAAGCGGCGATGATCCTGAAAGTCGACTACGGTAAGATTCTGCCGCAGTTGCCGTTGCCGGGTAATCCGCTATTTTCGATATTTGCGATACCCTGTGAGCATAGAAGTGAGTATCTCGGCCGTGGGTCGCATTTATGCGGACCTGCTTGGCCTGGAAGAGGACTGCATCCATAACCGTACGGTTCCATTAGCCGACGGAAAGGCACTGAGGATTTTCGGCCACCGGTTGACCATCGTGGCAGGTGGGCTTCGCCGACAGAACTCAACGAACTCGGGCGTGGTCGTGAGATAATCGCCTCTACCTTGCGACTCCGCTATCTTCTCCCTCTGCTCGCGACTGCCGTCGCTTCCGCCCAGACGCTCGACTGGAAGGCGATCCAGGCCGAAAGCCTGAAGTATTACGTCGACCTCATTCGCATTGACACCAGCAGCCCTCCCGGCAATGAGACGAAAGCCGCGAAATACTTGCAGGCGATTTTGGAGAAGGAAGGCATCCCTGTCAAACTCTTCGGACCTTCGCCGGACCGCATGAGCTTGGTGGCACGGCTGAAGGGCAATGGCGCAAAAAGGCCGGTGGCGGTCATCGGGCATCTCGATGTTGTCGGCGTTCAGCGCGAGCGCTGGACGGAAGACCCGTTTTCAGCCAAGATCATAGACGGCTATGTGTGGGGGCGGGGGAGTGTAGACGACAAAGACAACGTCGTCGCGTCACTGATGACGCTGCTGCTGCTGAAGCGCAGCGGCGCGACTCTTGATCGCGACATCATTTTTATCGCAGAAGCCGACGAAGAGGCAGCCGGCAAAGATGGCATGCTCTATCTGGTCGACAAGCACTTCCCGGAGATCGAAGCGGAATATTGTCTTGCCGAAGGCGGCGGCTTTGTGTCGAAAGGCGGAAAGCTGACTCACCAGAACGTCCAACTCGCGGAGAAACGCGTGCAGCAGATGCGCCTTGTTACGCAAGGCATGGCCGGACATGGATCGCAGCCGCGGCCGGATAACGCGATCGTGCGGCTGTCGAATGCAGTCGCGAAACTAGCGGCCTGGCAGCCGCCGATGCGGCTGAACGACATCACGCGATCGTACTTCGAGAAGCTCGCGCTCATCAGCACGCCGGAAGACGCGGCGCGCTTCAACGGTCTCAGCAACCCGGCGAAAACCGCCGCCATTCAAGAATATTTCCGCCAGAACGATATCTTCCACAACTCCGTCCTGCGTACCACCATCAGCCCCAACATCATTCAAGGCGGCTTCCGCTCGAACGTGATTCCGTCGGAGGCGACGGCGACGCTCGACATCCGCGCCCTGCCCGACGAAGATATGGAGAAGTTCAAAGCCGAGATGGCGCGCGTGATCAACGATCCGCTGGTGAAGGTCGAATCGGCGGGTTCACAGAATCTGCCCGCGCCCGCGGGCACCATGAACACCGAGATGTATCGCACCCTCGAAGCCGTGCAGAAGCGCCTGTTTCCGGGCACGCTTACGCTGCCGATGATGCAGACCGGCGGCACGGATATGGGCCCGCTGCGGCGCAAGGGCATGGCCTGCTACGGAATCGGTATCGATCGCCCCGTGGAAGACGCGATTCTCCATGCGGCGCACAGCGACAACGAGCGCGGCAAGATTTCGGGGCTGTACGACTTCGTTCGCTATCAATATGAAGTGGTCGGCGAGATCGCGCGCAAGCGCTAACCTCGCGCAAGGGATGACCCCCGCGGCTGCATGGCCTAAGCTCAGCTCATTCCCGCCAGCCGGCGTGATGCGCCACCACGACGCTGTAGAGCGACTGGATGGTCAGGCCCTGTGGCAACGCGGATGCGGGAATCGTTACCTGGTACTTTTCTTCAATTCCGCTCAGAATACGGGCTTCAAAGAACTCATCGGCGGCGTAGGTCGTTCGCAAATCCACATCGTCCTGCATGTCTGCCCAGGTCAAGTCGAGCGCGTGCGCGACGATCCACGTGAGCTCGCATAGTCTGTCTAGCCGACTATTCATGCCATCATCCTCGGCCAACTTCTTGCATGAGAATCCACACTGTACCAAACCGCGCGCGGCAAGGCTTCCTGGGGTGATTTGGCCGTTTGACGCCCACCACGCGTCGCTCACACCTACGCCGCGGTCCCCTTCCTGACGGTCGGGGTTCAATCCCGCCGCGCGGTCCCCTTCCTGACGGTCGGGGTTCAGCCCGGCGGTGGATGTCATCCCTGTTCGCCTCTTCCCCAGGGAGTCTGGCCTAAGACGCCAACTTGAACCCCGACCGCGCCGCCCTCAGCCCTTGAACCCCGACCGTCAGGGAGGGGACGTGGCGTTTGCGTCGAGGCGTGCTGAGAAAAATCGTGGGAAAACCCCACTATGCTTCCGTGGCGCTCCCAAGAGTTCAAGCATACCTAATCACACTTGCCTGCTATGGCGCTTGCTTGCCCGGGGAGCCAGGCTTTGTGCGACGAGGGGATCTTCCTGGTACTCCGTATCCAGAGCCGGATCGGCGGCTCGTCGATTCGGCGAAGCGGCTGATGCGAGAGCCGCCCTACCGGTTTCACGCGACGTCGGGACAAATTGCGATCCGCGCGATGCAAGAAGTCGCGGCGCACGCGAACTGGGTTCTTCTGGCTGTTCACGTTCGAACGAATCACGTTCACGCCGTCGTTGAGGCCGATCGTGAGCCCGAGATCGTCATGAACACTCTGAAAGCATACGCAAGTCGGGCACTGAATCGCGAAGAGCCAGCTCGCAAGCGCTGGGCACGACATGGCAGTGCGAGGCAACTTGCTTCGCCCGAGGCGATTCGGTCGGCGATTCACTATGTCGTCGAGAGACAGGGCGCACCGATGGCGGTCTGGGTGCGAGCGGTGAGAGCAAGCCAGCAGTCCCCTCCCTGACGGTCGGGGTTCAGCCCGGCCGGAAGGCGGAACTATATCTAACTTCAGGTCACCGAGATCAGCATTGCATCGGTTATTGAGCGCGTAGAGTTTAACACCCGCAGCGGACGATCGCTTCGCAAATCCACGAAAATCCATGTTAGCCTCCGTCTGTGGGCGGATGGCGTTCACCTCACGCGTCTTTGAAGCCTCATTGGCCTCGTTTCGCGGCACGAACTCGCCGCCTGGTCCATTAGCGACGCTATTTCCAGCAACAGGAAACGAGCGCGTTGTTCTACCATCATGAGAAGACGACATCAGAGCACGATTCCCGAATCCGCGTGCGATCCGGCTACTCGCGATTCACTGGGAAAAGGCAGATTGATATGAGAATGCTCCGCACCATCCTTCCCGCACTCCTCGTGGCGGCCTTCGCCACCGCCGAGACCTACGACGCCTCTTATTTCAAGGCTCTCAAATGGCGCTCCATCGGCCCGGCTCGCGGAGGCCGCTCCATCGCCTCCGCCGGCAGTGACTTGCGTCCGCTGGAGTATTATTTCGGCGCTGTTGGTGGCGGATTGTGGAAAACCACGGACGGCGGCACTTCCTGGAAGCCGGTCACGGACGGCCAGATCCAAAGCTCGTCGGTAGGCGCGGTCGCCGTCGCGCCCTCGAACCCTGACGTTGTTTATATCGGTATGGGTGAGGTCGAACTGCGCGGCAACATCATGCAGGGCGACGGCATCTACAAATCCACCGACGCCGGCAAAACCTGGAAGCACGCGGGGCTCGCCGACAGCCAGACGATCTCCCGCATCCGCATTCATCCGACGAATCCCGACATCGTATACGCGGCCTCGTTCGGCCATCCCTACGGACCCAACGAAGAGCGCGGCATCTTCCGCACGAAAGACGGCGGCAAGACCTGGCAGCGGGTTCTCTTCCGCTCCGATCGCGTCGGCGCCGCGGATTTGTGTATCGATCCCAATAATCCCAACGTGCTCTTCGCCTCCCTGTGGGACGCCTCTCGCACGCCGTGGAGCCTCTCCAGCGGCGGCCCCGGTTCCGGTCTTTTCAAGTCGACCGACGGCGGCGACACATGGAAAGAGATCACGCGCAGTGTGGGGCTTCCGCGGGGCGTGCTCGGCAAGATCGGCGTCGCCGTTTCCGGCGGTGATTCCAATCGCGTCTACGCCATCGTCGAAGCCGACGACGGCGGCGTCTATCAATCGAACGACGCCGGCGCTTCCTGGACGCGCATTTCCGAAGATCGTCGCGTTCGCCAGCGCGCCTTCTACTACTCGCGCATTTACGCGGACCCCAAAGTAAAAGACACGCTGTATATCTTAAATACTTCGTTCTTTCAGTCGACCGACGGCGGCAAGACATACAAGACGATTCGCACGCCGCACGGTGACAATCACGATCTGTGGATTGCGTCCAACGACACCAAGCGGATGATCAATTCGAACGATGGCGGCGGCAATGTATCGTTCAACGGCGGCGAAACGTGGACCGGCCAAGCATACTCTACGGCTCAGCTCTATCACGTCGCGACGACAAAAGATGTTCCCTATCATGTCTGCGGCGCCCAGCAGGATAACTCGACCGTCTGCGTATCGAGCGAAGCGCAACGCGGCGGCGGAGGAGGACGTACGGCGCCCGTGATGTACGCCGTTGGCGGCGGTGAGAGCGGCTACATCGCGCCCGATCCCAAAGATCCGAATTTCTTCTACGCCGGCAGCCAGGGCGCGCTGCTCACCAAGTACGATCGCCGCAGCAGTTGGACGCGCGACATTCAAGTCTATCCACTGTTCTTCTCCGGTCAATCGGCTTCCACTTTGAAAGAGCGCTGGCAGTGGACATTTCCAATCGTCTTCTCGCCGCAGAATCCGAACGTTCTCTACACGACGTCGCAGCATCTCTGGCGCACGATGAACGACGGCCAAAGCTGGCAGCGCATCAGCCCCGACCTCACGCGTGCCGACCCCAAGACGCTCGGCGATTCAGGCGGTCCGATTACGAAAGATCAGAATGGTCCCGAGATCTACGCGACCATTTTCGCGGTAGCTCCGTCGTACTTTGACGCCAATACCATCTGGACTGGCTCCGACGATGGCCTCGCACACATCACGCGCGACGGTGGGAAGAACTGGACGAAGATCACGCCGCCGGGCCTCCCCGACTTCGCCCGCATCTCGCTGATGGATGCCTCCCGCCACAAGCCCGGCACCGCCTATCTCGCCGCGAAGCAATACCAGCTCGACGACCGCCGGCCGTACCTCTATAAGACCGCCGACTTCGGCAAGACCTGGACGAAGATTGTCGACGGCATTCCGGCGAACGCCTTCACGCACGCGATTCGCGAAGATCCGAAGCGCGCCGGATTGCTCTACGCCGGAACCGAACACGGTATCTATATATCTTTCGACGACGGCGCGAAATGGCAGCCGCTGAATCTCGATCTGCCCGATACGCAGGTCTCCGACATCGTTGTCGAAGAGAACGATCTTGTCATCGCGACTCACGGCCGGTCCATGTATGTGCTCGACGGAATCGCCGCGTTGCGGCAGTTGAACGCGCAGGTTGCAAGCGCGCCCGTGCATCTGTTCGCACCCGCCGCCGCTGTACGTTCGGTCTCGCAAGCGAACGTCGACTACTATTTGCAAAAGGCGGCGGACAAGGTCGTCATCGACATCCTTGATGCGAAGGGCGTGCTCGTCCGTAGCTTCACAGGCAGCCCCGAAGAAGACAAGAAGCGTAAGGACGCGGCTGCGACCGCAGGGGACGACGAAGACGACCTCCGGCCCCGCGGGCCGCGCGCGGCCACCTACGCTGCCGGCCTCAATCGATTTACCTGGGATCTCCGCTATTCCGGCGCAAAAACATTTGAAGGCATGATTGTCTGGAGCGCCAATCCGGGCTCCGGTCCGCTCGCCGTGCCCGGCAAGTATCAGGCGCGCCTCACCGCCAACGGCGAAACCAAGACCGTCCCCTTCGAAGTACTCATCGATCCGCGTCTCAAAGAGGTCACGCAGAAGGATCTCGAAGAGCAGTTCAAGCTCGCGAACCAGGTCCGCGACCAGTTTACGGAAGCCAACGAAATCGTGATTCTAATTCGCGAAATCAAGAAACAAATCAAGGACCGCAACGAAAAGACCAAGGATTCCGCCATCGCGGCTGCTGGAGAACGGCTCGAAACGCGCCTCAGCCGCGTCGAAGAAGAGGTCTACCAGGTTCGCAACCGCAGCAATCAGGACCCGCTCAATTTCCCGATCAAACTAAATAACGTGATCGGCGCGCTCGGCCGAAGTATCATGACGGGCGATGCCCGTCCCACCGATCAAGCGTATGTCGTGTTCAAGGAACTCGGCGAACGCCTCGCGGCGGAACAAGCGAAGCTCATGCAGATTCTGGCGACGGACTTAAAGAACATGAATGAAGTCCTCGGGCTTAAAGGACAACCAGGAATCCAAGCGAAATAGACCTCGGGGCGCTCTCTGCACGGCAAGAACAAGCGCCAACTTCGCGGTCATTCCGTTGGCGCTCGTTCTTGGCGATTTGGCCTGTTAGGGCGCCTTGCAGGTTGCACACGAGGCCGCCTGCTGACGATCAAGTACTTCGAAGCCCTCCGGAATACGAACAGGACCGGGATCCGTACCGGCCTGAATATCAGACAATTCGGTGAGCAGATAACGCTGAGATCCATCCTTCAATGTGACCGTGTACTCCGTCCGTACTGGTCCAGCACCTAAGATGCCAAATAGGGACGGAGCCGCCTACCTCTTTTGCCAAAAAAACGAGCGAGTCAGAGCAGGCTGTCCCCATCGCGTCTCATCGCGTCCCCATCGCGTCTTTCCGACGTGATTTATTCAACCGATCTTCTGTAGGTGCCGGACGGAGATGAGGCATTTGACGACGGAAGCTATGTGCTGCAGTTCGATCTCGGGGAGCAGGTCCGCATTATTGCATTCCAATGTGGCGAGGGATACGTTCACGACCCGGCGACACTCCGTGACCTATGGCTTCCATCCAACGATTTTATGGTGGGGGGGGAACCGTGCACAGGTAACCTGAGGACGAGTTCTCACACAGTCTCATCCCCAAAACCAGAGATCGTTCGCCAACGGGAGAAACCCACCAAATAAGCGTCGGCCCACCGGTCGGCGAGTTGATGATCCACTCCATCACCGGAGACACTTTGTGGCGTGATAGAATCTGTGGAAATCAAGTTGTTTTCGCATTGCGGATGCGGAGGAAACGTGCAGCGGACACTCCTGTTCTTCTTTCTTGCCTGCTGTGGCGCATGCGCCCGCCGTCCGCTTCGGTTGGCCGTTCCCGCCGCGATTCAGGGCGAAAAGGCCCACTTGAGGGCCGAACCAAGCCGGGAAGCCGAGGCAAGCGAAGAGGCTGACGGTGCGCGCGAATGGTTCCTGCTGCAGCGTGTACCTCCGGGCGACACCCAAATCCCGTTTGATCGCTACGCGTTGGCTCGGGAGCAGATAGGGCGCATGCATTCATATTCCATTTCGACCGGCACCTACACGGGAGTGGAGAAGACCGGCGCGCGCGATCTGGCGGGCCGGATCTGGACTAACTTGGGGCCAGGGAATGTCGGCGGCCGTACCCGCAGTCTGGTAATCCATCCCCAAAATCCCAGCATCATGTACGCGGGGACCGTGACCGGCGGTGTATGGAAGACCACCGACGCCGGACAAACCTGGAGCCCCTTGAGCGACCTGCTCCCGATCCTTACGGTCGGCTCGCTGGTGATGGACCCCGCCAACCCAAACATTCTTTATGCCGGCACCGGTGAATTGTATGGGGGCTTTCAAGGGAACGGCATTTTCAAGACTACCGACGGAGGAGCGAGTTGGACTCAGCTTTCCGCTACCACTAACTTTAATTTCGCGTACGTGAACAAGTTGGTGATCAGTCCCAAAAATCCGCTGCGGGTGTACGCGGCAACATTCACCGGTATCTGGGCGTCCACCGACGGCGGAACAACGTGGAGCCAGGTGCTGAACACGACCCTGGTCAACCGGGGTTGTGACGACTTGGTCATGCGCGCGGACACCGCCACGGATTACCTGTTCGCGTCGTGCTCCGGGAAAACTTTCGCTGACGACTACGGCATCTGGCGGAACACGAACGCCGCCGGCGGGGGCGCATGGACCCAAGTACACACTGCCGCGCATATGCGGCGGACCTCGCTCGCGCTCGCGCCTTCGCAACCAGCCACAATCTACGCCCTTGCCAGCAACAGCGTCGGGACTGGGAATTACAGCGGAGGCCTGCTGGCGGTGTTTCGTTCCACTTCGAGCGGCGACTCCGGCAGTTGGAACACGCGAGTCGACAACACGGATCCAATCAAGCTAAACACCGCTTTGCTCAGCGATCCCGTTGGAATCACCGCCCCGATTTGCAACACCGGACCTGTCGACTATCGCAGCCAGGGAGATTACGACAATGTGATCGCCGTCGATCCGCTGGATCCCAACCGCGTGTGGGCCGGCGGGATACTCCTGTTTCGGTCCGACGACGGCGGGGCAAACTGGGGACTCGCTTCGCAGTACGGTGTCAACCCTCCTCGGTATCTGCACACCGATGAACATATCGTGGCTTTCCACCCCGGCTACAACGGTACTTCGAACCAAACAATGTACGTTGGAAACGACGGTGGAGTGTACCGTACCGGCAACGCGCGCTCCCCCGTATCCACGGGCACGCGCGGGGCGTGCCTGGCCGAGCAGAGCGCGCAAAACCAGGTGACCTGGACCAACCTGAATAATTCCTACGGCGCAACTCAGTTCTATCAGGGCGCCGCGTATCTGGGCGGGTTGATCTACTTCGGCGGAACCCAAGACAACGGAGTCACGCGGGGCACCAGTTCCGGCGGCATCAACGCATGGCAGACGGTGACGGGCCGGGACGGCGCATCGGTGGCCATTGATCCAGCCGACGCGAATCGAATCCTAGCCTCCACCCAGAATTTGTCCCTGAATCGCTCCGCCAATGGCGGGTCCCTGGTCAGCGCCATTTCGGGAATCACCGAGGACCCCAATTCGTTCCCGTTTATCGCGGCTCTGGCCACCGATCCCAACGAGGGGCGCCGGGTGTTCCTGGGCGGAAGGTCTTTCTTGTGGCGGTCGTTGGACGGGGCTGCCAGCTGGACCGCAGCGGCACCGGTAACCAACGGCGGGCAGATCGGATCCATCGCAGTGTCGCCCGCGGACGCCAACTACGTCCTGTTTGGAACTTCCACCGGTTTGATCTTCCGAAATGCTTCCGCCCTTTCCTCCACTGGCTCGGCGGCTTGGGTCTCGTCACGCCCGCGCTTCGGATTTGCCTCCGGCCTGGTCTTCGATGCCAAGACTCCGAGCTTGGTATATGCCGTCTATTCGTCTTTCAAATCGACGGCCACCGATGCTCACGTGTACAAGAGCTTTGACGGCGGCGTAAATTGGCAGTCCTCCGACGGAGCGGGATCGGGCGCGCTGCCGGACCTGCCGGTGCATCGTCTGTTGATCGATCCTCGCGATTCTTCCCGGCTCTATCTGGCAACGGATATGGGAATTTTCATATCGACCGACGCCGGGGGCAGTTGGTCCCGCGACGCGGATGGGTTCCCCGGCGTGGTCGTCGACGATCTGGCGATGGATCAGGGCCCGGCTAGCAACTGGCTGTTTGCTTTCAGCCATGGGCGTGGCGTGTTTCGCGTGCCGCTGCCGGGCGCTCCAAACACCAATTGCACGTATGCCGTCACGCCCAGTGTCATAACCACCGATGGATTCGGCGGTCTGTTCCCGGTAGCGGTGACGGCGCCGCCGGGGTGCGCCTGGGCGGCCATTCCGGGCGGTGACTTCACCTACTCCACTTTCGTCACGGTCCAGTCGCCCGCGCAGGGAACGGGAAATGGGACGGCGTACGTTTCCCTTGCTCCGAATACGCTCGGCCGCAACATCGCGGATACCATCACCATCGCGGATAAAGCCGTGAACGTGAACCAGACCTTCGCGGTCTTGAACGGTTCCACCGATGAATCCGCGGCAGCTCTGGTTCAGGGGGTTCCGTTCGTCGGGACGCAAAACACCTCCACGAGCTTCTCCGCGGCCGGTAACGCGACGGACCCGGTACATAGCTGCACCGGATCTCGTGATTTCAAGACCATCTGGTGGGCGGTCCAGCCGACTGCGGCTGGAGTGCTCCAGGTCCGTGTTTCGGGAAACCGGCAGGACGCGACCGGCAACTCCGGCGTCGTGGTGACGGCGTATGGGAAGAGCGCACCGCAAACGGAATTGGGGTGCGTTATTGCCCCCAGGGACGCTGGCACACCGAACCCGGTAACACTCAAGTTCAACGTAAGCGCCGGAGTCGTGTATCTGATCGAAGTGAGCGCCACCAACGGGTCAACGGTCTCCGATGGCGGCTTCGTGACGATTCTTGCCGCCATGGGCGGACCTGACACCGCGATTTCACTGACTCCGGCCACGGTGCGTCTCACAACCGCCGACAAGCAGCAGTTCTCGGCCGTGGTTACCAATGCCCCCAACCAAGCGGTTCGTTGGACGTTGTCTCCGCCCGTTGGAACCCTATCGACGTCGGGGCTGTTTACGCCGCCGGCGATGGCCGAAGCTTCGTTCAACGTGACCATCACGGCGACTTCCTTCGCCGATCCTTTGAAGTCGGCCAGCGCGACGGTGACCGTGTCGCCACCGCCTATCGCGATTTCGAGTGGCGGAATCGTCAACGCCGCCACCTTCCAGGCCGGCTCCGGCGTATCGCCCGGGGAAGTGGTGACGCTGTTTGGCTCCAGCATGGGCCCACTGGCCCTGGTTACTGCCCAGTTGACCCCACTGGGATTTTTGAGCACTTCGCTGGGCGGCACGCAGGTTCTCTTCGACGGAGCCGCCGCGCCGCTGGTGTACTCATCCGCTGGCCAGGTGAGCGCGATTGTGCCGTATTCAGTTGCCGGCAAAACCAGCACGGCGGTTACCATTACCAGGAACGGACAGACTTCCGCCGCAGTGACCCTGCCGGTGGTGGCCACGGCCCCGGGACTGTTCACGCTGTTTGCCTCTGGTTCGGGACCGGCGGCGATGCTCAATCAGGACGGTGTGGTGAACTCATCCCGGTTCGCAGCTCCCCGCGGATCGATCGTCGTGTTCTTTGGCACGGGCGAGGGTCAGACTTTACCCCCGGGCACGGACGGGAAAGTGGCTGCGACCGTGTTCCCGGCTCCTGTCGCAAACGTGTCCCTGACCATCGGGGGGCAGCCCGCCAAAGTCCTGTACGCCGGCGCTGCCCCGTCCCTGGTGGCGGGAGTATTGCAGGTCAACGCCGAAGTCCCGCGCAACATCAATCCAGGCGACGCACCCGTGGTCCTAACAGTGGGGGGCGCGTCCATCCAGGCCGATGTCACGATGTCAGTCCTGGCGCCCGACCCAACGCGCTTGGGCCGCATTGCCTACTCCAACCGCGGAACGGCGGACATCGTCGTCAAAGTGTTCGCCCCCGACGAATCACAGGCGTCGACCGCGACCGTCGCGGCGGGTAGGAACTTGTTCCTGGGCACGATCAGCGGGGCAGCAAACGATTGGGGTGTCCAGGCCGGTTCGTCTCTGACGCGTGTTGTCGGACATGTTTGCGTATTTCAGACTACGTTGGGCGGCTACTGGCAATGCACCGGGAACACCGCAGTTCCTTTCCTGTAGGGATGTCTGCACTTTGGGGCGACAACGGGAGAAGCGATGAGAGAAGCGATGAGGACAGCCTGCTCTGACTCGCTCGTTTTTTGGCAAAGGAGGCAGGCAGCTCCGTCCCCATGAGAGGAATTGTGCTTTCCAACCGCTATCCGTGTAGCCATGCCTCGCAACGCACGCTGGTTCTACCGGGATTGCCCTACCCTGTAACCCAACGCGAGACGGACCGTCAAGCCGTTTTTTTCACCGCCGCCGAACCCAATACCTGCGCTGGCCGCTCGTTCGGCGACGAATCGTTTGACAAAGCGTCGAGCAGGCCTTCGACACAAAGTGGCGGCGCTGGCGATCGTTTTCCGCTTCGGTCTTGATGACCTTGGGAGCCGTCTTCGCCAGAAGACTGCCGCAACGCTTGAGATCGAGATCCGCGGTGATCGCGCTCATGGTTTCCAATCTTTTCGGTCGTATTCCTTGTGCGTAAGCAGGTGCTTGATGGTTCGGCAGCTTTCGGAACACGAATGCCCGGATCTGCTTTTTGCTGACGATCCTCACGCAACCCAAGTTCCCATAGTGGGAACTTTATTTCGAGCGGTGGATTACATTGGAGGCGTGCCCAGCCGGTGCGTGTCCATTCGTCTTACTCTGAACGAGAAACGAATAGCGGCTGCCGGGATCTTGCCCTC
>JAYVTO010000169.1:0-18513 GCA_043788745.1 Acidobacteriaceae bacterium | reverse complement strand
GTGCTATCGGTCAGGGGTACGGGCCGATTTCGCGCGAATCAGGCACTGCGGCCGACACGCAGGCCGCCGATCAACAGGATCTTCGCGATCCGCAGGATGATGTCGCTCCTGGTCCCGGCCCGGCAGTGTGTGCGGGAAGAGTCCTCCAAGGATCCGCAGGCTATGGCTTAGGCGGAGCAGTAGGAAGTGGCGCATCTTTGACATCCAATAATTCGACGTCGAAGATCAACTCCGCTTTGGCTGGAATCTTCGGAGGGCGGCCCTTCTCACCATAGGCAAGTTGGTAGGGGATGATCAGGCGCCGCCGTCCGCCGACCTTCATGCCTTCAAAACCTGCATCCCAACCAGGGATGACGCGGCGCTTGCCCTGTTCAAACTCGAGCGGCTTGTCGCGGTCGAGCGAAGAGTCGAACTTCGTTCCGTCCCGCAGCCAGCCGGTGTAGTGGACCACGAACACCTTGGTGGCTTCGGCGGGCTTGCCCGTGCCGATCTTCAATTCGATGCAGCGCATCGCATATTGCTGGCGCACTGGCCCGGCAGCCTGCGGGATGGCAGGGGCGAATTTGGATTTCGTCGCGCAGGCTGAAGTTAACAATACAAGGCCGAGGCCAACGGCACAGGAAGGCAGCATGGATCTCTTCATTAGGGGTATTGGACCACGCTTCGGCTCGGGTCGGGAGGTCGCGTGTTCGCCGCCGCGTACAATCAGACCATGACGTGGAGTGTTCGGCTGCCCGGCTTGCCTTTGCTCGCGCTCAGCGCGTTTGCACAGCAGCGGCCGAAAGTAGGCCTGGTGCTTGAGGGCGGCGGCGCGTCAGGCTTGGCGCATATCGGCGTCTTGCAGTGGCTGGAGCAGAATGACATCCCGGTTGACGCCGTCGCTGGAACAAGCATGGGCGGGCTGGTCTTGAAGTAGCCGTGGATCACAATTCTATGTATACTGGAGGTTCGGCTTTGCGCCCTGCGGGAGACGTGTGCGTCTGCCTGCGCCGTAGCCGGCGAAAACACAGAACGAGGATAGAGCAATGTACGCAGTAATCGAAACGGGCGGAAAGCAATACCGCGTGTCGCCAGGCGCTTCCGTCGACGTCGAGACGCTTACGGGCAACGCGGGCGATTCCGTTGTATTTGACCGTGTCCTGGCCGTCGTCGATGGCGATAGCCTGACGGCCGGTGGCGTGCTCAAAGACGCGAAGGTGACTGGCACCATCGCCGAGCACGGGCGCGGAGACAAAGTGATTGTCTTCAAGTTCAAGCGCAAGAAGCAGTATCGGCGGACCATCGGCCACCGCCAGAACTACACGCGCGTGAACGTCAGCGAGATTTTGGCGTAAGGCGCCAGTTCAGGTACTAAAACAATGGCACATAAAAAAGGTTTAGGCAGCTCCAAAAACGGCCGCGACTCGAATGCGCAGCGACTCGGCATCAAAGCGTTCGGCGGCCAGTTGGTCACGGGCGGTTCCATCCTGGTTCGGCAGCGCGGTACCCCCTATAAGGCCGGCGTAAACGTGGGCCGCGGCAAGGACGATACCTTGTTTGCGAAGGTCTCCGGCGTCGTCGAATTCCGTGATCGCGGCCGCATGGGCAAGTTCATCAGCATTGTCGGCGTCGCCGCTGCGGAATAGCGTTTCCGAACGGCAACCGACTTTCGGTTTGGTCTCCGTATTCCGGCCGGTGAGGCACTCCTCACCGGCCTTCTCTATTTTGTAGTGGCAGGATCTGTGTGAGACTGCTCTAAAAGAATCGACGTTTGCTTATGTTCGGCGGTTTGCATGTTCATTGATCAAGTCCGAATCCTGGCAAAGGCCGGGGACGGGGGCAACGGCTGTATGGCCTTTCGCCGCGAAAAATTCGTCCCTCGCGGCGGGCCTAGCGGCGGCGACGGCGGTCGCGGCGGCGACGTCTACATGATCGCCAGTCCCCACCACAACACGCTCCTCCATTTTCGCTTCAACCCCGAACATTACGCCCAGCGCGGCCGCCACGGCGAAGGCAGCCAGAAAACCGGCAAAGACGGCAACTCGATCGAACTCCCCGTGCCCATCGGCACCATCGTCTATAACGACGCCACGGGAGAGGCGATGCACGACTTCACTATCACCGGGGAGCGCGTCCTGATCGCGAAGGGCGGCCGAGGAGGCAGGGGCAATCAGCACTTCGCCACGTCCACGCATCAAGCGCCCACCGAGCACGAACCCGGCAAGCCCGGCGACGAGTTCAACCTCCGCCTCGAACTCAAACTGCTCGCCGACGTCGGTCTCGTCGGATTTCCGAACGCCGGCAAATCGACGCTCATCTCCGTCATCTCGGCAGCCAAGCCAAAGATCGCGAACTACCCCTTCACCACGCTCGAACCCAACCTCGGCGTCGTCAGCATTGACGAAGACCGCTCTTTCGTCGTCGCCGACATCCCCGGCCTCATCGAAGGCGCGCACGAAGGCGTCGGACTCGGCATTCAATTCCTCCGCCACGTCGAGCGCACGCGTCTGCTCGTTCATCTGGTCGACGTCAGCGAGATGAGCGGCCGCGAACCCGCCGACGACTTCAAGATCGTCATGAACGAACTCGAAAGCTTCAGCGGAGATCTCATCGCCAAACCCATGATCATCGTTGCCACCAAGATCGACGTCGCTCAGGACGAAAAGCGCGTCAAATCGCTCGAGCGCCTTGCCAAGCGGAAGAAGATGCCGTTCTTTAAGATCTCCGCCGTTACCGGGGAAGGCATCGAGAAGGTGAAGCGCGCCATGGCAATCGCGGTTTTACCCCCCGAAGCGGCAAGCTAAACTAGGATCTGCAAGGCGCACCGATCACAAATGACCAAGCTGATTCTGGTTCTCGTCGCCGCGCTAACCGCGGCATCCGCACAGCCCAACGTTGTCGATGGCCAGTTGACCGTTGACGGCAAAGCAAACAAATTCACTCACGTCTACTCGTTTTTCGCCGAAGGCTTCTTCGACAAAGAGAAGAACGACACGATTGTGCTCCTCACCACCGGGCCGCTTACGGAGGCGCAGATGCGCGATGACTTCGCCCTCCGCAAGCTCGCCCGCGACGGCAAACTCTCGTTCGTACGAGAGACGATTAATCAGAGCGGGCAGATCATCAACTTCACCATCGGCAACAGCGTGTTCCGCATGGCACCCTCCGGTGGCTCGACCGAGCATTTGTTCGAAGGCAAGATCGAAGGAAAAACGGTCAAGGGCAAAGTCCGCACACGCGACCCCCAAAAGTCGCTCGAGGGTTTGCGCTATTCCTACACCGCAACCTTTACCGCTACAGTCCAGCCGCGCAAGTAACACGCGCAAGGAATCGGCGATTCCAGGCGGCCTGAAATCGCTTACACTGGGGCGAACACCCAGCGAACAGCATCCGTTCATGCAAGACATTCAGGAACAACTCGCCGCCCTGCGCCTCCGGATTGCTCGCATTGATCGCAAATTTCAAACCACCGCGCCCAACCCGGAACCAAACCCGCAAGCGGCGCCGGACCCCCAGCACGCCGACGTAGCTCCAGGTACAGAGATCGAAACCGCTTTCGGCCGCCACGTCGAGATGGATCGCACCTGGGAATCGCACAGAAGCCACGGCTCAGCCGACATCGGCGCGCTTTCCGAACTCCCGCACGACCTTCTGCACGCCATCTCGGATGGCGTCGTTGCACCCGCCCCTCCGCAGAACTGGGCATTCCTCGATACCGAAACCACCGGCCTTGCCGGAGGCTCCGGCACTTACGCATTTCTCGTGGGTGTCGGCCGCATCACCCCCGACGGATTCCACGTCCGCCAGTTTTTCATGCGGGATTATGGGGAAGAAGCCAGCGTCTTGTCTGCCCTCACCAGCTATCTTTCGGAGTTCCAGGTCCTCATCACTTACAACGGCCGAACCTACGATCAGCCGCTGCTCGAAACCCGTTACCGCATGTCGCGGCAGCGGCCTCCGTTCACCCGCATGCAACACCTCGATCTCCTGTTCGGCGCGCGCAGATTGTGGAAACTGCGCTTTGAAAGTTGCCGGCTCGTCGAACTGGAAAATCAGATTCTGGGGGTGGAGCGCACCGGCGACATCCCGGGCTCGATGATCCCCTACGTCTACTTCGAGTATCTCCGCAACAAGAACCTCGGCCGCCTGCGGCCCGTCTTTTATCACAACGCGATGGACATCCTGACGCTCGGCTGCCTCACCGGAATCGTCCCGTGGGCATTCCAGGCTCCCGAGCGCGCGCCGCTGCGTCATGGCGCGGAGATGGTGGGCTTGGCACGATGGCTCCGCCAAGCCGATCAGCACGATTCGGCCCTCACATTATTCCGTCGCGGCATCGACAAAGGACTCGCCGACGAACTGCTCTTTCGCACTATGTGGGACGTCGCGCTACTCGAGAAGAAGTTGGACCGCGCCAATCTGGCAAAAGCCGCATTCAATGATCTGACCACCTCGCCGAATCCCTATCGCGCCCGCGCCTACGAAGAGCTCGCGAAACATTATGAGCATGGCGAAAAGAGTTACGAGGCGGCCCTCAATATGACGCGCCGCGCACTCGAGATCGAAGACACAGCGGAGCTGCGCAAGCGGGAAGGGCGTCTGCTAAAGAGGTCAACGGTTTTGAGAACGAAACGGCTCGTAGATTCGTGCTGAGGTGAATGCGGCAGCGACCGCCTGACGAATCGAACCGGCGTGCCCGCGACGGACGCACGAAGCAAGCGGGCGAGCAACAACCGACTCCAAATCAACCTCTCGGCATCGGAGGAAGCGCAACGAGCCAGCAACTTGGCGCTGCATCCACCCAGATCGCGGAGAATCGACTGACAACGAATGCCATCCCCGAACCGCTTCCTACAAAAGATCGCCCTCATCACCGGAGCCGCCTCAGGCATCGGCCGCGCCGCCGCGCAAGTCCTTGCAGCCGAAGGCGCGATCATCCTCGCGGCCGACCTCAATGAATCCGCCGATCCCAACGTACAAACTATCCGCCTCGACGTCACCAGCGAAGCCGACTGGCAGTGCCTTGCCGAAGCGCATCCGCAGATCGACATCTACGTCGCCTCCGCCGGAATTTCCCACGCAGCGCCCCTAGAATCCATGCCCCTCGCCGATTGGCGTCGCGTTCTCGCGGTGAATCTCGATGGCCAGTTCCTGGGCCTCCGCTACGCGCTGAAGGCCCTTCGCCCAGGCGGATCCGCCATCCTCGTCGGGAGCGCCTCCGGCATCAAGCCTGCCGCCGGAGCTTCCGCCTACTGCGCCAGCAAAGCCGCTCTCCGCATGCTCATGAAGACCGCGGCGCTCGAGGCTAAGCCCAAAGGAATCCGCGTCAATCTCATCGCTCCAGCAGGAGTCGTCACGCCCATGTGGAAGACCATGGACTTCTTTCAGACCCTCGTCGCGGAGCAAGGCGAAGCCGCCGCCTGGAAAGCGCTGGGAGGCGCGGATCCAGCAACCGACCCCCTCGCGCGCATGGCGTTCCCAGAAGAGATCGCAAACGTCATCGCCTGGCTCGCCTCCGGCGAATCCCGAAATATGACCGGAGCCGAAATCCCCGTCGATGCAGGCTACACTGCCAGCTAACCTAACGCCCAAATGACTGACACGATCGATGGAGTTGCGGAGAAGCAACCCCATCAAGCCGCCTAATGCCACAATGCAAACTCGGACGACAGTTGGCGAACCCGAAGTATGTTCGCGGGAACGCGCGCTCTTAGGATCGCGTCTTCCTCCGCTTGTACCCCAACTCCGCCGGCAGCAACGAATAGGCGGTCTCAACCCACTCGCACAAGAGCGGGCGCGTATTGCGCGGATCGATAATCTCCTCGACTCCGAATGCCTCCGCTGTCCGGAATGGGGACCGGTACTGCTGCAGGCGACCCTCGATCTCGCTGCGTCGGGCCGCCGGATCGTCGGCTGCTTCGATTTCTCTCTTGTACGCCGCCTGCACGCCGCCTTCGATCGGCAGTGAACCCCAATCGCCCGAAGGCCACGCATAGCGCAGGTTCAAGCCCTGGGCATTGCCATGCGCTGCTCCGGCCACCCCATATACACGCCGCAGAATGATCGAAATCCAAGGCACGGTCGCCTGATACACCGCCATCAGCGCCCGAGCCCCAATGCGCGCCGTGCCCGCCTTCTCCGACGCCGTCCCGATCAGGAACCCCGGATTATCGACGAAATTCACGGCGGGGATATGAAACGTGTCGCAAAGATCGATGAAGCGAATCATCTTCTCGGCGGCATCCGCATCCACGGCGCCGCCGCCCTGCTTCGGATCGTTCGCCATCACGCCCACCGGATACCCATTCAACCGCGCGAGCCCGACCACCAGGGGCTTGCCGTACAGCCTCCCGATCTCGAAGAACGAATCGCGATCCACGACAGCGCGCAGAATCTTGCGCACGTCGTAACTCCGGCGCCGGTCGCGCGGAATGGCCGACAGCAATTCTTCTTCACGCCGCTCCGGATCGTCCGTCGCCTCCGCACGCGGCGGAACCTGCCAGACGTTCGAAGGCAAGTAGGAAAGGAACTGTCGTACTTGATCGAACGCCTCGGCCTCGGTCTCCACTTCGTTATCCACCGCACCGCTGCCCCGCGCATGAATCTCCGCCCCGCCCAGTTCTTCCTTCGTAACCTTCTCGCCGACCCCGCGCTCGACCACCGGAGGCCCGGCAATGAACAACTGGCTGACGCCCCGCACCATCACCGAGAAGTGCGAAGTGACCACGCGAACGGCGCCGAGCCCTGCCACCGGACCCAGGCAAGCCGCCACCACGGGCACCTCACCCATCAGTTCGACGACCTTGTCCCAACTCGGATTCGCCGGCACATAGGTGAAGCCCATAATCTCGAGCGACTTCACGCTTCCGCCGCCGCCCGTGCCATCGACCAGCCGCACCATCGGCAGCTTCAAGCCGAGCGCGATCTTCTCCGCGTAGCCCTGCTTGCCGGCGATGCTCGCATCCGCCGCGCCGCCGCGAACTGTGAAGTCGTCACCGCCGACGACAATGCGCCGCCCGCCAATGCGCCCCGTCCCCATCACGAAATTCGAAGGAGCAAACGACGTCAGATTGCCCTGTTCGTCGTAGGTGCCCTTGCCAGCTAGCGCCCCCGTCTCGTGAAAGCTGCCCGCATCAAGCAGTGCATCGATCCGCTCGCGAACCGTCAATCGCCCAGCGGTATGCTGTCGCTCGACGTTGGCCCGCCCGCCCATCATCCGCGCCAATTCCATCCGGCGCTTCAATTCATCAATCTCAGGTTGCCAACTCATGAACTCGCCATCGTAACAGGGTTGGCAGGTCGGACCGCCAGGTCCGACACCGTGTGCGATCGTGCAGCCGGGAAGGCGCAGGGTTTGTGCCTCGCAGCTCTGCATACTTCATCGCGGCTGCTTCCCGACCCGCATGTCCTCTCAGGCGCCACCTAACCCGAACCGCTCCCCTACGAGCCGGATCGCATCTTCGCGCGTTGCCACGGTACCTTCCAACTGCGCGTCCTCCAATGCATCGAGCAGCTCCCGGAACAGCGGTCCTGGCGTGTATCCAAGTGCCTGCAGGTCTTCGCCCGTCAATAGGCGGGCCGGACGAATCTCCTCCGGACGCAACTCCGCGAGCTTTGCTTTCACAAAGTCGTAGTGATCCAGCTTGCGATGGCTCGAGAGCGAATCGACGCGATGCAGTGCCATATGCTCATCGAAATCCGGCAGACGCAGAAAACGCTTCAGCGTCGCCGGCCGCATCTGTGTCACGTGCGACCAGCGCATGTGGTGCTTCACCAGCGACTCCACTTGCTCGACCTCGTCATTCGAGAACTTCAGCCGCGTCAGAATGCGATGCGCGATCGCGACGCCCAGCTCGACGTGGCCGTCAAACCGGATGCGGTCCGCCGCGCGCCGGAACGTTCCGGGCTTGCCGACATCGTGCAGCAAAATACCCAACAACAGCGTTGCCGTCGGATTGGCGTCCAGCAGATCCAACATCAGCAGCGTGTGCGTCCAGACGTCGCCCTCCGGATGATACTGCGGCGGCTGCTCCACGCCTTGCAGCGCCTTCACTTCCGGAAGAACCTCGGCAAGCAACCCACATTCGTCGAGCAAGCGCAGACCGCGACTCGCACCGCCTTCGGTGAGAATGCGCACGAGCTCATCGCGAATGCGCTCCGCCGAAATCCGCCGGATCTCGGGAGCCAACGTCTGAATGGCCCGCCGCGTCGCTGCTTCCATCGTAAAATCCAGGCGCGCCGCGAACCGCACCGCGCGCAGCATCCTTAAGTGATCTTCCGCGAACCTGCGCGCCGGATCGCCCACCGCCCGCACCAGCCGAGCGTCCAGATCCGAACGCCCATCGACAAAATCGAGGACCTCGCCGGACTCCGTGTTCAAGAACAACGCATTGATGGTGAAGTCCCGCCGCAGCGCGTCCTGCCGTGGATCACGCTCAAACGTGACGCTCTCCGGACGCCGCCCATCGAGATACGCCGCGTCGCTGCGGAACGTCGCAAGCTCCACTTGCTCGCCGCCGCGCGACAGTAGCATGACGCCGAAGTGCGCGCCGACGCCAATCGCGTCCGGAAGGATCGCCGCAATCTCCGCCGGAGTCGCGTCGGTGGCGATGTCCAAGTCCTTCGGCTCGCGCCCGAGCAGCAGATCGCGCACGCAGCCGCCGACGAGCAGCGCCTGGTTACCACGATTCTGCAACGCGCGGATCGCCTCCGCCGCCAATTCGCCTCCGTGACTCGTACGCCAGTCCACGCATTTAATCGTACAATTGGGAGTGGCGCCAAGTCGCCGTACAATCCATGTCACCTTCTGGTAGTAAGTTCTCGCCATCATCCAAAGTGGTGGTGGCGACCACCGTAGCTCTTTCCTTTATCAGCTTCTGGCGCGGCGCTGCAATCGTCCTTAGTGACCTTGCCTCCTCCGCCTTTTACGCGGGTGGCGTAGCCGAAGAAGCCATCGGCAAATCGGCTCCTTGGTTCGTTCTCGGCGTTATGCTGTTCAGCTTCGCCGTCCGCAGCGTCTACATGGAAAGCTGTGGCATGTTCGTCCGCGGCGGCGTTTACGTCGTCGTTCGCGACAGTATGGGCCCCGTCATGGCGAAGATCTCGGTCTCCTGCCTTGTCTTCGATTACATCCTCACCGGACCTATTAGCGTTGTCAGCGCAGGCCAATATCTGGGTCGTCTGCTCAACGAGCTCTCGGAGTTGATGCACCAGTCCTATCGCGTGGACCCCAATACTTTCGCCGCAGTCTTCGGCGTTGTGGTCACGCTCTATTTTTGGTGGAGCAACATCAAGGGTATTCACGAGTCCAGCGGCAAAGCCCTTCGCATCATGCAGATCACCACCGTGATGGTTGTGATTCTGCTGATCTGGTCAGTCCTGACGATCATCTTGAAGGATCGCTGGGGTAACCTTCCTCCGGCTCCCATCCCTTCGAACCTCAACTTCAGCAAAGACGCGCAGGGTTGGTTTGCCGGAACCGGATTGCTCAACATTGCCGTCGTGGCCATCGTTGTTGCGTTCGGGCACTCGCTGCTTTCGATGAGCGGCTTTGAAACTCTGGCGCAGGTCTATCGCGAAATCGCCTATCCGAAGCTCAAGAATCTTCGCATTACGGCGAACATCGTTTGCGTCTACGCGGTGATTTGTACCGGCATCATTACGCTCTTTGCAAGCATCATCATTCCCGACGCCGAACGGCTGCAGTACTCGCAGAATCTCATCGGCGGATTGGCCATGAGCCTGTCCGGCCCTTACGCTCTGCGCCTCGCCTTTCACATCTTCGTCGTTATCGTGGGCACGCTGATCCTCTCGGGAGCGGTGAACACGGCCATTATCGGCGCTAACGGTGTTTTGAATCGCGTCGCTGAAGACCGCGTTCTGCTCGATTTCTTCCGCAAGCCACATCCCACGTTCGGCACGACGTCGCGCATTATCCATCTCATCGTGATCCTGCAGATCATCACCATCGTGGCCAGCCGCGGCGACGTCATCCTGCTCTCCGAAGCGTATGCTTTCGGCGTCGTGTGGAGCTTCTTCATAAAAGCGCTCGGCGTTCTCGCCCTACGGTTTCAGCGCCACGATCAGGAATACAAGATGCCGATGAACGTACACATGTTCGGTCGCGAAATCCCGATCGGCCTCGGACTGACTACCTCCGTTCTCGGCTTCGTTGCCATCGCGAATCTCTTTTCAAAACAGATCGCGACGATGTACGGAATCGCCTTCACAATCGCGTTCTTCCTCGTTTTCACGATCTCAGAAAAGATCAATCTCCGGCAAAAATTTCAGCAGCCGAAGGGCCTCGAGCAATTCAACCTCGAACAGCAACCGCAGGTCGACTCCACCAATCTCCATGCGCGCCCCGGGTGCGTACTGGTCAGCGTCCGCGATTACCACCGGATGGAACACCTCAAGCGAGTGCTGCACAAGACCAACCTTCGCCGTCACGACATCATCGTCATGACGGTCCGCCCCATCGGCGGCGCGGGCGAGTACGACCTTTCGGCTGACCAGATCTTCAGCGACTACGAAAAAGAGCTATTCAGCCACGTCGTCGAGGTTGCGGAAAAAGAAGGCAAGCCTGTCAGGCTTCTGGTGATTCCAGCCGTGAATCCGTTCGACGCGATGGTGCAAACGGCCAACAACCTGAAAGCGTCACGCCTCGTCACAGGCGTCTCGGCCCGGATGCCGTCCGAAGAACTGGCGCGGCGTATTGGACTGGCCTGGGAATTGCAACCTGAACCCCGGCATCCGTTCTCGCTCGAAGTCATCAGCCCGGACCGCGCCTCGATGTACGTCAACTTAGGGCCACATCCGCCGCGGCTCTGGCCGGAAGACGTCGATCGGCTGCACGACATCTGGCTGAAGCTCAGCGAGTCTGACGGCCTTGGTTCGAAGCTCCACCATCGCGACGTGCTCGGCGTTGCGCTGCGACGCATGGAGCGCGATCTCTGCGACGCGACGCGCGATCAAGTGATCGAAGACTTGAAAAGCGAACTGCGGAAGCCGTAGAGTCCCGTTCGCGGCGCCCATGGTATGGAATCCGCAGGGTTGACACCCGGGCCTAGAGCAGGCTGTGATCTCGTCGGGGCTTCTGACGGTCGGGCTTCGGTGTTGACTGGCACGCGCGACCTTACGGTCGGGCTTCGGTGTTGACTGGCACGCCCGACCTTACGGTCGGGCTTCGTATTCGCTGGGGCTTTGCGGGGCGGGGTCTTCGGAGAGTAGTTGTTCGAGGATCTGTTGGGCTGCCTTTTGTCCCGCGCTCTTCTTGGAATTGCCATCGGCTTGGCTCGCGATTTCTTTGCCGACTCGCACTTCTACAGTGAATGTCTTGGCGTGCTCGGGGCCCCGCTCCTTAACGATGACGTAGCGGGGAGGTGGAAGCTTCATCGACTGGGCGGTTTCCTGCAACGCACTCTTGTAGTCGGTGACGAGGCGGCCGTTGGCGTCTTCGGTGGGGATGAACGAACCGACGACGCGTTGGTCGACGAAGGTGCGCACGGGGTCGATGCCGGCATCGAGATACATGGCGGCGATCAGAGCCTCCACGGCGTTCGCCAGGAGGGCTTTCTTCTCTCGACCTCCGCTCATCTCTTCACCGCGGCCGAGTTCCAGATAGACTCCGAGGTCCAGGTTCTGGGCCACTTCAAAGAGGTGCGCGGCGCTCACGAGATGCGCTTTGAGCTTGGAGAGGCGGCCTTCGGCGTAGGCAGGGAAGGTTCGGACCAGGCTCTCGCTGACGAGGAAGCCAAGGATGGAGTCGCCCAGAAATTCGAATTGTTCGTTGTCGTGAAGCGCCCCGTCGAGCGTCGGCTTTTCGTAGATGCTCGACTTGTGCGTGAGGGCGCGGACCAGGAACTCCCGCTCGCGAAACGTGTGTCCAATGGCGCGTTCGAGAATCTCCGGGTCCGCTTGCATTCTGCTGTCTTGGAAATTGCTTTCTCTAGAAGTTACTTCTTCGCTGCCTTGGCCTTGGCCAGTTCCGCTTGCGCCACTTGCTTGACCTGTTCATTCACGCCAGGCGTGTTGATCACCTTGTCGAGCGTCGTGATCGCTTCGTCCGCTTTGCCTCCGTTGATGAGCGCGGCGCCGAGGCGGACCAGGATTGCCGGATCCTGCTGCGGCGTGAGGCTGAGTGCCGTCTTGAATTCGGCGGCAGCGACGTCGAACTTCTTGCGGACCATGGCAGAGAGCGCCAGCGCTTCGTGACCCTGGGCTTCGAAGTCCTTTTTCGCAGCGGCCCACTGGTCGTCGGGGATCTGTGGCTGGGGCTTCGGCGCGGACTGCGCAGTTTCAATCGCGCCGTTAGCGTACTTTTCGGCCTTGGCGAGTTTCTCTTCCTTGTCGAGGTCGAACTCGCGCGTGTGGGTCGCGAGGCCGCGGGCGAGCTGCAACATGGACATGTAGCTCTTGGGATCGGCTTCGAGAGCCCGCTCGGCGTAGATCACGGTTTTTTCGTATTGGTTTGAGCGCTCGGCGGAGTCGGCGGCCAGTTCGAGAACTTTCGACTTGAATTCCGTGTCGGCGAACTTGGTCAGAAACTCGTCGGCGGCTTTCATCCTCGCATCCGCGGTGGTTGCGTTTTGGATGGCCATTAGGCCTTCGATTTCTTTTTGCGACTTAGGTGTCGGCACCTTCTGCGCGGACAACAAAACGGCGCCGATGCTGAGTACGATTGCGCCTTTGGTGATGGTGCTCGTGAAAATCCTGGTCATGCTTCCCCTGCTCCTCATTTCTCTTTCTTGTCGATCCGACATCTTGCTACGCGCGGCGATCTGACTGCGCGAGGGCCGCTTGCTGACGCTCGCGGTTCGGACCTGGTGGTCCGACCTACTCGCCTTTTCAACCTTGGGGTCTGACCTGGTGGTCCGACCTACTGCGGTCTTGGTTTCCCGGCCAGGAAGGTTACCGCTGCTTTCCTGACGGTTTCCGGGGCGTCCGCTATGGCGAGAGCAGCCCGGTAATACTTTTCTGCGTCGCTGGTTCCGTCCGTTCTATTTTCGGCGAGACGGGCCAGATATAGCAACGACCATGCCAGCGTTTCGGAGTCCGGCCCGAGTGCAAGAACCTTGGTAAAGAGCTTGTCGGCGAGCTCCGGATCCTTCGATAAGGCCGCGATTCGCGCGAGGCCATAGTAGGCCCTGGCATGCAGCGACTGGTCTGCGGTTTGCTGCAGCACACCTAGATAGGCGTCTCTGGCGGCCGGTAGGTTGCGGTCTTTGTAGAGTTTTTCGGCGTCTTCGTAGGTTTTTGCGGCACCAGCAAGAATAGTCTCGGGCTTCGTGGCGGACGGCGGCGCTTTGATCATGCGAACGGGGCGCTCGCTTGCGAACTGAACGTTGTCGAGGCGCTTGGCTTCATGCTTGAGGTCGATGCTGTCGATCAGATCGGGAAGATAGAGGCGCATGGCGCGCTCGTCTTTCTCGTAGGCGACAAGGAGTTCGGTGAGAGCGGGCGTGACCACGAAGCCTTCCCGGAGTGCTTGGTCGACCATCACTTTGCGCTGAGCAGCCGGCGAGATGCGGCTCTCGACGGCGCGGACGAGGCAGGCGGTGGTGAGCAGGACGAAGTCGTCTTTATAGTGCTGGTCGAGGATCGGCGAGCCTTGGGCGTAGTCGATCAAGCCGCGCTTTTTGTTGACGGCCTCGGAGTATTTCACGACCAGCGGATCGACCAAGTACTGAATGTAGGCGCGGCGGATCTCATCAATGGGCGGTTCAAAGGTCGAAGTCAGAACGATGAACTCGTCGTCGCCGTAGCTGCGGGTGTGGATCTGATGCGGCGCGCCGAGGAGGTCGACGTAGATTTGAAATTTGCGCCCGAGAAACGCGGTTCCGAGCGGGACGCGGAGATAGCCGCTGGCCTCGGTGACGGCGCGGGAAACAGGCGCCTGATAGCGATCGAGAACCTGATCGATCGCGGGCTGCACCTGCTTCCAAACGTTCTCGATATCGGCTTCCTGATAGAACTTGCGGAAAAGGGGGATTCCGCCAGCGAGAGGTTCGGCGTCGGGCGGAAGCTGGCGATCGGGATGGGCGAGTTCGAGTTCGGGCGGCGCGGTAAGGCAGAGAGCGAGCGAGACGTATTGACTGAGTTCCTGGGAGGCGTTCGCTTTCTTGTGTTCGCGGAAGAAGACGCGGAGTTGCTCGAGCGACGGGGGGTTTCTCTTCGTAACGTATTCGCGGACGGCTTTGCGAAGGGGATGGTTCGCGGGCGAATCGAGATCGGCGGCGTAGCCGACGGCGTTCAGCGCGGCGAGGATGGTGAACAGCGCAGGGTTCGAGTCCAGTTGGCCGGTTTGCGGCTGCTGGGCGAAGAGTGTTGCGGCGAGGAGGATCGTGATGAAAACGGCGCGAATCAACAAAATACAGCCTTAGGCACTAGTGTAACAGCCGGGTTTGCTGTTGGTTTAGCGGGTATGCCAAGGACCATGGTGGCGGGTGCGACGGAGATCCGCTCACTCGTCAGAAACCACCCTGTAAGTTATTGGATCGGGGAAGCCGCAATTCTTGGTATTTCGCGGCGTGGGCGCTTATTTCGCTCGGCCTTCGGCCTCGCTTCGTACGCGCCTCGAAGCTTCCCGTTTGATTCCGCATGGTTGAATCCGCTCCCGACGCGGCCCTTCGGGCCGCTCTGGTCGCGGCTCGGATTTAGCGCACTTCGCGATGGACATCGGCGTGAAGGAACCCCGCCCTGAAGGGCGGGGTTCCAGCCACTCCTGGGCGTAGTTAGCTATCGCGGGTGCCGACGATCGCGACTAGTCGCCGAGGATCGAGAGGGCAGCTTCGAGTTCGCTACGCGTGTGGGCGTCGCCGGTGCGGGTGGTAACTTCGATCCCCTCGCGATAGATCTCGCGGGCGTCGTCGAGGCGGTCGAGCTTTTCGAAGGTACGACCGCCGTGATAATAGGCACCGGCGTATTCGGGCTTCAAGTCGATGAGCTTTCGAAATTCGGCGACGGCGGTTTCGAGTTGGCCGGTGTTGAGGTATTCCATGGCGAGTCCGTAGCGGACGAGCGTGTTCTTGGGATCCTGTTGGAGCATCGCGTTCAATGCATCGAGACGGTCGTTTGCCATAGCGCTATCGAAAGTGTACGATAAGCGCCGAGTGGCCTGCCCCCTTTTTATTCCGACCGAGCCGATCGCGGAAACGGAGTCCGGCCTGACGGGCCGTTGGCCGCTGATCGAAGCATGGGTTGGTGTTTGCTCTGTGGCCGGTTTGGCGCCGGCGCGCGAGCATCTGCTGGCTTATTGCAACCTGGGTTATGCGCGGGGGGCGTGCTCACGTTTTCCGAGCGATGAGGTTGGCGACGCGGTCCGATTCACTATGGTGCCGGACGGAGTTCACTTCGTGGTGGAGGCGGGCCATCATCCGCATGCGCATGGGCTGGTGTTGTTGCACGAAGCTTCGTGCAACGAAGCCGGGCTGGGGCGGCAAGCGCGGGCGTTTCGGGCAAGCTATCAGAAGCTTGCGAAGAACGGCAAGTGAATCGGCCTATTCTCCGGCTTTGTACATGTACTTGATGTTCGATTTGAACAGCAAAAGATTGGGCGCGCCCTCACGATTGACCTTCAAGCAAGTACGGTCGTACCACTCGATGATGCCCTGCAGGATTTCACCATCTTTGAGAACGATGGTCATCTGCGTCTTGGACTGCATCTGCTTGACGTAGTAAAAATTCTCCGCGTTCGTCTGGTCCGGGGGGACGATCTTTTTCTGCGCGCTGGGGGGAGCGCTGCGGACGGGACGCGGAGTTTTTTCCTCGCTAAACGCGGGTCGAATGAGTTTACGGTTACCGGGTTCCACTGTGCCCTTCAGTATACTTCACGCCAAACAGGGTCCCCGGCGGTCGGCGCGGTCCCGCCAACGGGGTGCTGCTACTCGGCTCGGAGAGCCTCGACGGGGTCGATTGCCGTGGCGCGGCGCGCGGGCAAGTAACTGGCGGCGAGAGCAGCCACGATTAGTGTTGCTGCGACCACGGAGTATGTCGGTAGATCGAGGGCGGTGATGCCGAACAGCAGCGACTTCATCCACTGCATCGCGGCGGCGGAGATGGCGAGTCCGAGAGCGATACCGATGCCGGCGAGGATCAAGCCGCGGCGCAGGAACATCTGGTGGAGTTCGCCGTGCTGTGCGTCGAGCGCCATGCGAATGCCGATCTCACGAGTGCGTTGCGTGACGGCATAGGAGAGCACGCCGTAAATGCCGACGACGCCGAGCAGCAACGCCATGCCTCCGGCAATGGCGAGCATGACGAGCGCGAACGAGGTGCGGCCCATGGACTTGCGATAGGCGACGTCCATGGTGGTGACGTTCGACACCGGAAGACTGCCATTGACCGCCCATACCGCTTGCCGGATTTCCTGGACGAAGGTCTCGGAGCCGACGCGATCGGACCGGACGATCAGCGTGATGCTGCGGCGGACCTGGGCTTCCTCTCCCCAGAACTCGGTGACAAGCAGGGGCCAAAAGGTGGTTGGCGCGACGGGTTTATCGACTCCATCGTCTCGAGTGTCGGCAACGACGCCGATCACTTCTCGAAAAGTGCCCTTTGGAGTTTCGCGGACACGCTTGCCGAGGGCTGCAGCGGGAGTATTCCAGAGGTCGCGCGCGAGGCTTTCTGAGACGACGACGACTGGGCGCTTCTCATAGGTGTCGTTCCACGTGAGATCGCGACCGGCGAGGATCGATGCCGATGCCTTCGAAGGTGCGGCTCTCTTCGCGATAGGTGAAGTAGTTGGTGGGTCCGCTAGTGATGTTGGGGAGGTTGACGCCGGCGGCAGTGTGCCAGATGGAGACAAGGCGGTGCGAGTCGGCGTAGGGCAGGGGCTGTAAGAGGATTCCGTTGATGACACTGAAGATGGCGGTGTTCGCTCCGATACCCACGGCGAGCGTCAGAAGGGTGACGGCGGTGAACATCGGGGTCCGCAGGAGGCGGCGAAGAACGTGTTTAATTTGGGTTGCGAAATCCATGAGGGCCTTTCCCTGGCGACGGCGGCTACAGGGGGTACGGCGTTCGGAGGAAGAGGAAAAGGTTCCCCAAGATCTCTGAATCGTCTTTGCGTCGAGGTGCGGGCAGCTAGTTCGCCATGATCTCGAGCGCTTCGGAACCGCAGATGCGCGCGACTTCAGCTACGAACTCTTTGTCGGGCCGGACCTTCGTCGCGACATCCATAATGACCGCGAAATCGCGCAATTTTTCGATGCGGAGGCGGACTTCCGTATCTCCGGGTTTTCTGGCGAAGAGGCCCTGCAGTTCGGCTGCGCGGTCGAGGCCGTTTGCTTTGCCGGTGGTTGCTACCGGAACCTTGATCGTGATGAGGCTTGGCAAGTGCACGCGCGCGACTTCGAGCGGGATGATGTCCTGGATCGAGATTTTTGGCGGCGCGTTCTCTTCGGGAAGAACCAAGCCGCGAACCAGCACCGCCTTGTCTTCGACGAGTTGATTTGCGAGGCCCTCGTACTTCGTCGTGAAGCACATGGCTTCGATCACGCCGGTGAGATCTTCGATTTGCATCGATGCCCAGGGCTTTCCTTCTTTATTGCGGCGGCGTTGGACAGACGTGAGAATGCCGCAGAGCGCGACTTCGACGCCTTTGGCAAGGCCTTCGATGTTTTCGCTGGAGTGGCTGGCAAGCTCCGCTACTTTGTCCTTGTACGCATCCAAGGGATGGCCCGTGACGTAGAAGCCGATCATCTCTTTCTCGGCGGACAGCTTTTCCGCGCTCGTCCAGTCGTTGACGTTCGGCAAAGGCTGCGACGTCTTTGGTCCGGCTTCGAACAGCTCCGCGAACAGGCCATGCTGGCCGCTGTCGCGATCTTTCTGGACGCGGGCGCCGCCTTCCATGGCGCCTTCGACGACGGCGAAAAGCTGCGAGCGCATACCTTCAAGATTATCCATCGCTCCGGCTTTGATCAGCGATTCGATCATGCGGCGGTTCACAGCACTGAGATCGACGCGCTCACAAAACTCGTGGATCGAATGGAACGGGCCGTCCGCGTTGCGCGCGGCGACCACGGATTCGACAGCGGAGGCTCCGACGTTCTTGATTGCTCCAAGGCCGAAGCGGATGCTGTCGCCGGTGGGCGTGAAGCTAAAGTCCGACGAGTTGACGTCCGCCGGCTGAACCTTGATGCCCATGTCGCGGCACTCGTTAATGTACTTCACGACCTTTGCTGTGTTGCCGGTTTCCGACGTTAGCAGCGCGGACATGAACTCAACGGGATAGTGCGCCTTGAGGTACCCGGTGACGAAGGCGAGATAGGCGTAGGCTGCCGAATGCGATTTATTGAAGCCGTAGCCGGCGAACTTTTCCATGAGATCGAAAATCTTTTCGATCTTCTTCGGTGGGTGGCCCTTCTTCTGCGCGCCTTCGGCAAAACGGACGCGTTCCTTCGCCATAACTTCGGCGCTCTTTTTTCCCATGGCGCGGCGAAGGATGTCGGCGTCGCCCAGCGAGTAGCCGGCGAGGCGGTTGGCGATCTGCATCACCTGCTCCTGGTAGACCATGACGCCGTAGGTCTCTTCCAG
>JAYVTO010000168.1:0-17655 GCA_043788745.1 Acidobacteriaceae bacterium | reverse complement strand
TGGCTCGTTCGAGGGTGAGCGAGTATTGCGGCTCTACGTGCTTCTCTTTCTTCCAGTCGTGATACTGGTGGCACTCGTAGCAGGACGCGTTGGCGCTGGCCTGATTGCCGGCCTTGTGGCAGGTTTGGCAGCTCTTGATGTCCGGGATCAGGACGTCCGAGGTCAGCTTACTGGTTGCTGCCTGGACGTGGCAGGATTCGCACTTCACCATTTGGTGGGCCTGGTGCTCGAAGATGCCTTTCTTCAGCCATCTCGTGGTGAAGTTCACCTTGGGAACCTCGGGCGTTGCGTTGGCGGAGGCGTAGGTGAGGCTGTGGCACTCCTTGCAGGTCTTGTTCCAGAGGAGGAGTTCGGCGTCGTTCATGCGGCGCTGGACCCACTCGCCGGCGCTCTTCGCGGGCTGCTCCGGGGGACGCGTGGGGAGTTGGGCGTTTGGCGGCTCGACCCAGGGGATTTCGTTGGGACGGGCCGTGATGTAGGCCTCCAGCTTGGCCCGCATGAAGGCGCGGACTTCTTCGGGCTTCTTGTTGTGTGGCACCGCTTCCGAGATGCGCTTGTCGAACAAGAGCGGGTGGCAGGCGGAGCAGTTCTCGTAGTAGTCGACGGGCTCCATAAGAGCCTTGTGACCGTTCTTGGCGTGTCCCTGCGAATCGTTGATGCTGGGCCGATTATTGACGACTTTGCCGTAGGGCCAGGCGCGATCGGTGCTGGTGCGATGGCAGTCGTCGCACTTGAGCTGCGCGCTGCCATTGGGGCCTTGGACGGCTTTCTTCAAGTGCGTATTGTGGTTGAACTTGATGTTGGCGTCGTCCTTGAAGCCGGCGCGAAGCGGCGTAAATTCGGGGTGACCATCGGAGAAACTGGAGATCTTCGCGAACACGCTGTGCGCACCGCTCTTGACTTTGAGGTCGGCGTGGCACTGGGTGCAGGACTTGTCGCTCGAGTGGGCCAGCAGTTCCTTGCTCTTATGTTCAATGTGGCAGGAGACGCAGGCGGGTTCGGAAACCTGATTCGCTTTGTGAATGGGCCCGTTGTGGCAGGAACTGCAAGCCGCGTCAGTGACGGAAGGCTTGAAGATTCCGTTCTGGACGTGGCAATCGGCGCAGCGCTCACTGAAGAGGGCGTGGCTCGAGGTGATGGGTCCGGCGTTATAGGGCTTTTCGGAACGCGCGACGGCCGACCAACTGAGCCACAGCACGCCGAGGCCGACGAAAAGGTAGGTCAGGTTCCAGCGCCATTGGGGAATGGGGAACCGCTTCTTGAAATACTCGCGGTTAATACGCTGCGAAAGCTTTTTGGTTGTCCGGATGCGTCCAGCCATAAATTCTCTCCGATCAATACTGCACGGCCACGATGGCGTGGATGCCACCGAGCACTAAAAGAGCAATCGACAAGGGCACGTGGACAATCAGCCAGCCGTGCAGGACGTGATAGTACTTCCTTTGTTGCGTGAGTTGGCGCTCTTCCTCACAGATGCTTTCGAGGTCTTCGAGCATGGGATGCACGGCGACGGGCATCCTGCGATAGACGGATTGGAAGACGGCTTCGGAGCGGGCGGGGTTGGCGAGTTCGGCACCGGGCGCTTCGGGGTCGTTGAGGAAGGGCAGAATCGTGTAGGTGTAGGTTTCACCGAGCTTCTTCTTGTCTTCGGGTTCAATCTCGGGAACCATGACCGCAGCGGCTTGCGCGGTGCGGATGGCGACGCCGCTGCTGGTGGCGGTTTGGGCGGTTTGGGGAATGCCGGGTACGGTGCCGCAGATGGAGAGAATCAGTTGATTGGCTTCGTCGCGCAGTTGCTCGCGGACGTGGGGGATCTCTTCATAGATGGTTTCAAACTGCACGCGGGTCATCAGGAGGTGCGGCAGGTAGTGCTGGATGAGGGCTCCGAGGATTCCGCTGAGCCAGACGATGAAGAACAGGATCATCAGAACCAGCGTCAGCTGGCCTTTCCAGGCGAAGCCGGCGTGATAGAGGATGAAGGGCAGGCTAAGGAAGCCGAACCAGATGTGGCCGCGCATCCAGGTTTGGGCGCGGCCGAGGCGCATGACGGGAACCTTTTTGCGCGCGCCAAGGAGTCCGGCGAAGAGCATCATGGCGTAGCCGAGGATGCCGAAGGTGAGGCCCATGGCGCTGCCGCCGGAGGGTCCGGTGGTGGCCGTGATCGAGTAGGCGATGAAGCCGAGTGTGCCGATGGCCAGCAGAATAATGGTCGCGGTAATCCAGGGGCGATGAGATTGATCGATGTGCATAGAGGCTCCTCTATCTGCCCGCCTGTGGGCGGTTGCCGGCGCGTTCGGGGCTGCCGAACGACGCGGGCATCTCGGACTTCACGTCGACCGGAGAAATCATTCGCATCAACTGGTGCGGGTCGACGCGGTGCGCCGCATCGTGCGGGCAGGCGTAGACGCAACTGGGTTCGGCGTGATCGCGGCAGAGATCGCAGGACGTGGCCTTCAATTTCTGGACGGCGACTTTACGCGACGGCATGTTGAGATCGGGCATCATCACTTCGATGGGATGCATGCTGATGTTGCCGTAGGGGCAATTGTTGGCGCAGAGGCCGCAGCCGATGCACCAGTCTTCGATGACGACTTCGAGCGAATTCTGGCGGCGGATGGAGCCGACCGGGCAGCCGATCATGCAAAGTGGATCGCGACATTGGCGGCAGGAAGTGGCGACCAGGAACCGGTCGAAGCGCAGGCCCTCGCGGATGAGGCGCGTGACGCCGTCGTGGGCGTCGGCGCAGGCGCGGACGCAGTTGTCGCAGCGGGTACACTTGTCGAGATCGAGGACGAGCAGGCTTTGCGCTTCGACGAGACCTTGCGCGAGGAAGCTTTCGAGGGGCACGGCGGCACCGGCTGTGGTGACCTTCTTGCGATTCTGCTCGGTGCGGACGCGAGCGACCTCTTCGAGTTCGCGGCGAATTTCGGGGAAGCGGCGCGTCATTTCCTCGAAGTCTTCGGCGGCGATGCGGACGACTTCGAGGTGATCGAGCGCGGTGACGGTGGCGGTGCGGCGGCCTTCGCCGAGCAAGCCCATTTCACCGAAGAAGCTGCCGCGGCCGAGATAGGCGAGCACGAGTTCGCCGCCCGGGTGGTCTTCGGCGACTTTCACGAAGCCGATGCGAACAAGGTAGAAGGCGTCGGCGACGTCGTTCTGGCGGCAGATGACTTCGCCCTTGTTGTAGCGGATGAGTTCGACTTTTTGGCGCAGCGTGTCGATGAAGTCCTGGCTGAGGTTTGCGAACATCGGCACGGTGCGCAGGTGATCTTCGAGGGCGCGCGCGCGGTAGTTCTCTTCGATCTTGGCGCGCACGGTCTTATTGCGCTGCATGATGTCGAGGACGTTGCGGAGCATTTCGAGCATCACGCAATCGGTTTTGGCCTGGACGGTGGCGGAACGCGGATAGCGGCTGATACACGTCATTTCGCCGAAGAGATCTCCGGGGTGAAGCGTGTTGATGGGGTTCGACATCGGCAGGTCGATGGACGCGTCGATGGGGATGGAGCGGCCGCTGGTCGCGTCGCTCGCCGGTTTGGTGCGCTTTGAAAGAGAGCTGGTCAGGCGGCTGAAGAAGCCGGTTGCGCCGCCTTCGTTCTTGATGTGGGCGACGGGGCTTGAGAGGTAGACGCTGGCTTCGCCTTCGACGATGTAGAAGGCGGTGGAGCCGTAATCGCCTTCGCGACAGATGATCTCGCCAGCCTTGTAGTGGCGGGTTTTGACGGCGCCTTTGTTGAGTTCCAGGAAGGTTCCGGAGACCTTCTGGAAGTAGGGCAGGCTTTTGAGGAAGTCGACGGCGACGGGATCGCCGACGGGCAGTTCGCTCGCGACGACGCTCTTGTTGGTCAACGCACCGGTGGGGCAGGAGACCATGCACTCGCCGCAGGAGACGCAGGACGAGGTGCCCATGGGCATGTTGAGGTCAAAGGCGATGCCGGTCAGGAAACCTTTGCCATGGCGGGCGAGGACGCCGTTCTGACGGATCTCGTCGCAGCCGCGGATGCAGCGGTCGCAAAGGATGCAGGCTTCGTGATCGACGGCGATCGAGAAGGACGAGTTGTCCTGGCCGCGTTTTGAAAGGCGCTTGGCGAAACGCGGTTGGCCGACGCCGTCGGCTTTGGCGAGCATTTCGAGTTCGCAATCCCCGGAGTTGCGCTGGCGGGCGCAGGGGCTGGGATGATCGGCCATCAAGAGTTCGACGAGGACGCCGCGTGAGTGCTTCACCTGGTCGGTATCGGTCTTGACGACCATATTGTTTTCCGCGGGGCGGACGCACGAGGCGGCGAGCACGCGGCCACCGACGTCGACGACGCAGACCCGGCAAACGCCGACGGGCGTCTCGTTCTGCGCGTGACAGAGGGTGGGAATCGGGATGCCATTCATGCGAGCGGCATCGAAGACGGTGGTGCCATTCGGCACCGAGACTTTCAGTCCGTCGATAGTCAGCTGAATCGGATCACTCATGTTTTTGCTTTCCCTATCCCTACTAGTGCATGGGGCAAACGTTGTCGGGGCAACGCTTCTCAAATACGTGAGCTTCTACTTCTTCCCGGAAGTACTGCAGGACGGTCGAGATCGGCTGATGGGCGAACTGCCCCAGGCCGCAAATGGAGGTGAGCTTGAGGGCCTCGGTGATATCGAGGACCATCTGGAAATCTTCGCGGGTGCCCTTGCCTTCGGTCCAGCCGGTGAGGATGTCGACCATTTTTTGCGAGCCGACGCGGCAGGGGACGCATTTTCCGCAGGATTCGTTGCGGAAGAAGCGGATGGAACTGAGGGCCATGTCGAGCATGCAGCGGCCCTCCTGGCAGACGACGATCGCGCCGGAGCCGAGCATGGAGCCGACGGCGCCCATGGACTTGAAGTCGAGGCGGAGGTCCATCATGGAGGCGGGGAGATAGCCGGAAGACGGTCCGGAGGGGGCCCAGGCTTTTAGCTTTTTGCCGGAGGGCGCTCCGCCGGCGAGTCCGACGATGACGTCGGAGGCGACGGTACCCATGGGGATTTCAAAGATTCCGGGGCGCTGGACGTCGCCGCTGACGCCGACGAACTTGAATCCGGCCGCGCCGCCCACGCCTTGCGCCTTGTACCAGTCGACGCCGTTGATAAGCACTTGCGGGACGTTGGCGAAGGTCTCGACGTTGTTGAGGGCGGTGGGCTTGTGCCAGAGGCCTTCATAAACGGGGAACGGGGGCTTGTTTCGGGGTTCGGAACGATTGCCTTCGATGGCTTCGATCAACGCCGTTTCTTCGCCGCAGATATAGCCGCCGGGGCTGACGAAAACTTCGAGATGGAACTCGAGGCCGGAGCCGAGGATGTTGTTGCCGAGCAAGCCTTCCTCCTCGCAGCGCTCGATCTCCTGGCGAATGCGGTGCTCGGGGTGCTCGTACTCGTGGCGGATGTAAAAGTAACCGCGCTTTGCTCCGGTGACCAGGCCGGCGAGAATCATGCCCTCGACGACCATGTGGGGCATTTTCTCGATGATGTAGCGGTCTTTGATGGTACCGGGCTCGGCTTCGTCGGCGTTGCAGACGACGTACTTGACGTCGCCGGGGGCGTTACGGACGGCATCCCACTTGACGCCGGTGGGGAAGCCCGCGCCGCCGAGTCCGCTGAGGCCGCTGGATTTGAGTTTGGCGATGACGCCTTCAAAGTCGCGGGATGCCACGAGTTCGCGGAGTGCGCCGTATTGGGCGTCGGCGGGGTAGGGATCGGACTTGGGCTTTTCGGCGGGGTAATGGTGGTGCTGCTCGGGGAGCTCGCCGCCGGCGAGGGCGGTGAGGAAGAGCTGTTCGGTCATGGCGGCGTCGACGTCGCGGTAGACCTGATCGTTGATGGTGACGGCGACCGCGCCGTCACATTGGCCGAGGCAGGAGCACTCTTTGACGCCGACATCGGGTCCGGCGGCGGCGACGCGGCGCTTGACGTCGGCCATGAGTTCAGGGGCGCCGCGCAGGTGGCACGTCATGTCGGTGCAGACGCGGACCGCGACCTTCGGCTGAGGCGTCAGATAGAAATGGGGGTAGAAGTCGGCGACCCGGTTTATTTGGTACAGGGGGACTTGGTTCTTACGGGAGAGGGCCTGCAACTGATCGGCGGGCAGGTATCCGTACTGGCGTTGGAGTGCCCTGAAATCGTCGAATATCACAACGTCTCCTCTTTTCGTCCAGCGACCATCGGACTAATTCTTGAGAGCAAAGCACGACCAGGACATCTGACCGGTGCTGTTACAGATCTCCAGAGTATACACTGTGAGTCGGCTCTGAACGCAACAAGAAATAAAATTTCGTATTGCAGTTCGGTTGCGGCGGGGCCCTCGGGGCGGCGGCGCGAAAATTCCATTGTACAAATGACTGGAATTGGATTAAGATGGCGGAGCGCGTAAGCGGGTGCGGATCGTGCTGCGCCCTGGGTACCAAACAGTATTTTGCCGTCTGGGCAATAGCAATCGCGACCTTCGCGAACCTGAGGCCGGGAGCGAAAAGCAATGTTTTCGTTGCTGAATTGGTTTGGCGTCGGGTCAAGACCTTAGAAGAAGCGTCCGGTAACAGAGCAGTCAAGCCGGTAACAGAGCAGTCGAGATCGATAGAGGAGAATCCAACGTGGCAACGAGCAACCACTACGACGTAATTGTGATCGGCACCGGAGCGGGCGGCGGCACTTTGCTGCACAAGCTGGCACCTTCGGGCAAGAAGATCCTGATTCTAGAGCGCGGCGACTACGTCAAGCGCGAGAAGGACAACTGGAATCCCCTGGAGGTCAACGTACACGGCAAGTACCAGACGAAAGAGCATTGGAAAGACGGCGACGGCAAGGATCTGCATCCGCACACCAATTATTATGTCGGCGGGAATACAAAATTCTACGGATCGGCTTTGTTCCGTCTGCGTAAGCGGGATTTTGAAGAAATGAAGCACCACGGCGGCATTTCGCCGGCCTGGCCCGTTACTTACGACGACATGGAGCCGTACTACACGGCGGCGGAGAACCTGTTCCAGGTGCACGGGACGCGCATGGAGGATCCGACGGATTCTCCGGCGAGCGCGCCGTATCCGTTCCCGGCGGTGAGCCACGAGCTGCGCATTCAGCAGTTGGCCGACGATTTGGAGCACCAGGGCCTGAAGCCGTTCCACACGCCGCTGGGCGTGATGCTCAATGAAGCCGACATGGCGCATAGCAAGTGCATCAAGTGCGACACCTGCGACGGGTTCCCGTGCCTGATCCATGCCAAGAGCGACGCGGAGGTGATTTGCGTCGAGCCTTCGTTGAAGTACGAGGGCGTGACGCTGCTGGTAAATGCGTACGTGAAGAAGCTCGAAACCAGCGCGAGCGGTCGTGAAATTTCGAAGGTGATCGTTGAGCGCGAAGGCAAGACGGAAGAGTATTCGGCGGATATCGTCGTTTCGGCTTGCGGCGCGATCAACTCGGCGGCGCTGTTGCTGCGGTCGGCGAACGATAAGCACCCGAAGGGCCTCGGCAACGGCTCGGACATCGTGGGTCGGCACTACATGGGCCACGTGAACTCGGTGATCATGGCGATCTCGAAGAAGCCAAATCCGACAATCTTCCAGAAGACGCTTTCGGTGAACGATTTCTACTTCGGGACGAGCGATTGGGAGCACCCGATGGGGCATATTTCGTTCGTCGGCAAGTTGGACGGGCAGACGCTGCAGGCCGGTGCGCCGCCACTGACGCCGGGCTTTACGCTGGATGCGATGGCGAAGCACTCGCTCGATTTCTGGCTGACGACCGAGGATCTTCCGGATCCGAACAACCGCGTGACGCTCGATCGCGACGGGCACATTGTGCTGGCGTATAAGCCGAACAACGAAGAAGCGCACAAGCAGTTGATCAAGCGCCTGGAGAAGATGATCAAGACGTCCGGCGTGCACGGCCACGAGTTCCTGGGGCTTACGTCGCGCAGCTTGTTCGTCGGTCAGCGCATCCCGCTCGCGGGCGTGGCGCACCAGAACGGCACGATCCGTTTCGGCAAGGACCCCAAGACGTCGGCACTGGATGTAAACTGCAAGTCTCACGAACTGGATAACCTCTACGTGGTCGATGGCAGCTTCTTCTGTTCGTCGGCGGCTGTGAACCCGGCGCTGACGATCATTGCGAATGCGTTGCGCGTCGGCGAACATATCCTCGCGCGCCTCGGCTAGTCGCGGAGAAAAGCGCGACTCGGTTAGTCGCGGAGAAAAGGAAAATCAGCATGACGCAGGAACAGAAGCGGCTCGACGAGTACCGCGATCAAAAGACGCCCTGGCGTTTGTGGGGGCCGTACCTGAGCGAACGGCAGTGGGGGACAGTCCGCGAAGACTATTCCCCGGGCGGGACGGCATGGGACTCGTTTAGCCACGATCATGCGCGCAGCCGCGCGTATCGTTGGGGCGAAGACGGCATCGCGGGCGTCAGCGACGAGATGGCGCGGCTGTGCCTGTCGCTGGCGTTATGGAATGGCAAGGATCCGATTCTCAAAGAACGGATGTTCGGCCTAACGAATAGCGAAGCGAACCACGGCGAAGACGTCAAGGATCTGTACTACTACCTGGACGCGACGCCGACGCACTCGTATCTGAAGATGCTGTACAAGTATCCGCAGCGCGAATTCCCTTACGGGGATCTGGTTGGGGAAAACGGACGGCGCGGCGGGCTCGATCCGGAATATGAGCTAATCGACACGGGCGCGTTCCACGAAGACCGGTACTGGGATGTATTCGTTGAATACGCCAAAGACGGTCCTTCGGACATACTGATGCGGATCACGGTGTGCAACCGGGGTCCGGAGCAGGCGGAGATCCACGTGATCCCGCAGTTGTTCTTCCGCAACACGTGGTCGTGGGGTTATCCGGTCGAAAAGCCGCACATGGCAGCGGAGGGTGACAGCACCGTCGTCGCGATGCATCCGGAACTCGGTGAATACCGGTTCACGACGGACTGCGGCAAAGGGCTGATGTTTTGCGATAACGAGACCAACGTCGCGAAGCTTTTTGGGCAGCACGATAAGCATTGCTATGCGAAGGACGCGTTCCACGAATACATCGTCCATGGCAATCATGCGGCGGTGAATCCGCATCGGACGGGAACCAAAGCGGCGGCACATTGCGTCGCGGTCGTCGAAGCCGGCGGGCAGGCGGTTGTGCGAGTTCGCCTGAGCGCGGCATCGAACAAGGGCGGCGGCGGATTCGACGAAGTGATGGACAAGCGGCGGCACGAGGCCGACGAGTTCTATCGCGAATTGCAGAAGGGCGTTTCCGACGAGGATTCCCGCATGGTGCAGCGTCAGGCGCTGGCCGGGATGATCTGGAGCAAGCAGTTCTTCTACTACGACATTCCGCAGTGGATCAACGGCGATCCGGCAGGGCCGCCGCCTCCGGAAGGCCGCAAGACGGGCCGCAACTGGGAATGGGCCCATTTGAACAACGCCGACATCATTTCGATGCCGGACAAATGGGAATATCCGTGGTACGCGGCGTGGGATTTGGCGTTCCATACGGTGGCGCTGGCGATTGTCGATGTTGAGTTCTCGAAAGATCAACTCGTGTTGATGACGCGCGAATGGTACATGCATCCGAACGGCCAGTTGCCGGCGTATGAATGGGCGTTCGGCGACGTGAATCCTCCGGTGCATGCCTGGGCGACGTGGCGTGTGTTCCAGATGGATCGCAAGAACCGGCGCGCAGCCGATCCGAAGGATCCGGGCGATCTGGCGTTCCTCGAACGCGTATTCCACAAGTTGATGCTGAATTTCACCTGGTGGGTGAATCGCAAAGACGCGGCGGGGCGCAACATTTTCCAGGGCGGATTCCTGGGGCTCGATAACATCGGGGTGTTCGATCGCAGTTCGCCGCTGCCGACGGGCGGCTACCTGAACCAGTCCGACGGCACCAGTTGGATGGCGATGTATAGCCTGAACCTGATGCGCATCGCGCTCGAACTGGCGCAGCACAATCACGTGTACGAAGACATTGCGACGAAGTTCTTCGAACACTTCCTGCACATCGCGGAAGCGATGACGAAGGTGGGCGGCGATTCCGAGGTTGGCCTGTGGGACGACGCGGACGGCTTCTACTACGACGTCCTGAATCTGCCAAATGGCCAGATGCTTCCGCTGAAGGTGCGGTCGATGGTGGGGTTGATTCCGCTGTTCGCGGTGGAGACGCTCGATCCGGGTCTGCTCGATAAGGTGCCGGAGTTTAGTAAACGTCTGGAGTGGTTCCTGAACTACCGGCCGGATCTGGCGAAGCTGGTTTCGCGCTGGCAGGAGCCGGGTTCCGGCGAGCGCCGGTTGCTGTCGCTCCTGCGCGGCAGCCGCATGAAGAAACTACTGCGGCGCATGCTGGATGAGACCGAGTTCCTGTCGGAATACGGTATTCGCGGCATCTCCGCGTATCACCGCGACCATCCCTACCGGTTCCATTGGAACGGGAATACGATGGGCGTGGACTACGAACCGGGCGAATCGACGACGGGCATGTTCGGTGGCAATTCGAATTGGCGCGGGCCGATCTGGATGCCGTTGAATTACCTGCTGATCGAATCGCTGCAGAAGTTCCATCACTATTACGGCGACGATTTCCGGGTCGAATGCCCCACGGGTTCCGGCCGGTTCCTCAGCCTGAAAGATGTAGCCGAGGAGTTGAGCAACCGGCTGCGAAAGATATTCCGGAAGGACGAGCATGGCCGGCGCGCGGTGTTCGGGACGAACGACAAGATTCAGCATGATCCGAACTTCCGGGATTGCGTGCTGTTCTATGAATACTTCCACGGCGACAGCGGACGCGGTGTGGGCGCGAACCATCAAACAGGATGGAGCGGCCTGGTCGCGAAGCTGATTCAACCGCGGGGTACGAAGCAGTAAAAGACGCTTTAGAAGAAACAGAGGGAGGAACCCATTGCCAAAGAATCCGGAAGATTTTCCTCAGGTACATCAGCCTAATTATGTGATTCCCAAGATGCTGAAGGGACAGAAAGCGTTGGTGACGGGTGCGAACTCGGGCATCGGGCTGTCTGTCGCGGAAGCGTTGGGAATGGCAGGCGCCGATGTGGTGGTGAACTATGTCCGCGGCGAGGCCGAAGCGCAAGCCGTGGTCGACACGATCAAGAAAAACGGGACGAACGCGATGGCTATCATGGCCGACGTCTCGAAAGAAGATCAAGTCCAGGCGATGTTCAAGAAGATGATCGATGAGTGGGGCACTATCGATATTCTCGTGAACAACGCGGGCCTACAGCAGGACGCACCGATCGAGACGATGACGCTGGCGCAGTGGAATCTGGTCATCAACGTCAACTTGACAGGCCAGTGGCTGTGCGCGCGCGAAGCGATCAAGGAGTTCCGCCGCCGCGGTGTGGTGCCGGAAGTTTCTTGTTCGGCCGGAAAGGTGATCTGCATGAGTTCGGTGCACGACATCATTCCGTGGTCGGGCCACGTCAACTACGCGTCGTCGAAGGGCGGCATCATGATGATGATGAAAAGCCTGGCGCAAGAGTGCGCACCGTATCGGGTGCGTGTGAATTCGATCTGCCCCGGTGCGATCAAGACGCCGATTAACACGCAAGCGTGGGAATCGGCGGAAGCGTTGCACGAACTGATGGCATTGGTGCCGTACAACCGTATTGGCAATACGATGGACATCGGCGGCGCGACTGTGTTTATGGCTTCGGATCTGGCGGACTACATTGTCGGAGTCAATCTTTATGTTGACGGCGGCATGACGTTGTACCCCGGTTTTGAGGGCGGCGGTTGATTCTGGTAGTCTGATTTAATACGAGTGAAGGAGAGGGGCAGCCGCCCAGGCTGCCCCTTGCCAACATATGGACCGAATTAAGTATCATTGGCCGGAGTATTTGATGGAAGCGGCGGCGCTGGGAATCTTCATGATTTCGGCGGGCGTTTTCACGATGTTGTTTGAACTTCCCGGCAGTTACCTGCACACGGCAATCCCCAGCGATTTCATCCGGCGCGCGTTGATTGGCCTCGCGATGGGCCTGACGGCGATCTGCCTGATTTATTCCGGCTGGGGCCAGACTTCGGGCGCGCATATGAATCCGGCGGTGACGCTGAGCTTTCTGCGCCTGGGAAGAATTCCCACGTGGGATGCGATTTACTACATCGGGGCGCAGTTCATCGGCGGCACGCTGGGCGTGGTGCTGGTGCAGATCATCTTTCAAGATGCGTTCATGAATCAGCCTGTCTATTACGTGGCGACGCTGCCTGGCGCGGGCGGTCCGTGGGTGGCGTTCGCGGCGGAGACGCTGATTTCGTTCGGCATGATGACGACGGTGTTGAACGTCAGCCGGCATCCGAAGCTTGGCCCGTATACGGGCTACTTCGCGGGGACGCTGGTGTTCTTGTACATCACGTTTGAAGCACCGCTCTCGGGCATGAGCATGAACCCGGCGCGGACGCTGGCGTCGGCGCTGCCGGGTTTCGTGTGGAAAGATATTTGGATTTATTTCACCGCGCCATTCCTTGGAATGCTGGGCGCGGTGGAATGCTACAAGTGGATCTATGAGCATCAGCATCGGTGTCCGAAGCTGGTGCATAGCCACGGGCACCGCTGCATATTCTGCGGCTGGACGCCAAAGATGGAGGAGGGAAGTTGAGAGTTCTTGTCTACGTCGCGTTGCTTACAGGGTTTGTCCAGGCTGAGGTTCGGCCAGCGTCCGTGGGTGCGATCCGGATGACGGTCAGCGACCTGGACCGGTCGCTCGCGTTCTACACGAAAGTGTTGTCCTTTGAGAAGGAATCGGTACGCGAGGCGCGGCTGGATTCGTTCGATCGGCTGACTGGGATTTTCGGAACCAACGTGCGGGTTGCGACGTTGCGATTGGGCGCGGAGCGGCTGCAGTTGGTGGAGTTCATCACGCCAGGGGGAAGGGCGATACCGTCGCAGTCGCGCAGCAATGACGGCTGGTTCCAGCACATCGCGATCGTAGTGAGCGATATGGAGAAGGCGTATGATCGATTGCGGCAGGCGAAGGTCCGGCAGATTTCGACGGTGCCGCAAACGCTGCCGGAGTCGAATCGGAATGCCGCCGGGATTAAGGCGTTTTACTTCCGCGACCCCGACAATCATCCGCTCGAACTGATTTGGTTTCCGAAAGACAAGGGCGATGAGAAGTGGCACGCCACGCGCGACTTGTTCTTAGGGATCGATCACACGGCGATTTCGGTGCGCAGCACCGAACGCAGCCTGGCGTTTTATCGCGACAAGTTGGGTATGACGATCGGCGGCGAGAGCTTCAATTACGGCACGGAGCAGGAGCATCTGAATCACGTTTTTGGCTCGCGGGTGCGCATTACGAATATGAAGGCTCCGAACGGCCCGGGCATCGAGTTCCTGGAGTACGTGGTTCCGACGGATGGACGGCCGATTCCGCCGGATACACATTTGAACGATCTGTGGGATTGGAGTTCGACGATTTTCGTCGAAGATCTCGAGGAAGCGCGCAAGCTGTTCCGGCTGGATGCGGTGGATACGGAGCCGCTGGTGAAGGGCAAGGGCATGTTCGTGCGCGATCCCGATGGACACTCCGTGCTGATCCTGAAGAATTAACCGGCGATCGAAGAACCGCTGGAAGACAAAAAATCGCTGCCGAGCATCGACTCGCAAAGAAGCGCGAACGGAGTGAGCGGATCCCCCCCGTATTCGCGAGATCCGCTCACTCTTCATGAGCCGTTTTTTAAGTGATTGATCTTGAATGCTGCAATTCTTGGTGCTGCGCGGGCGCGGGCGCTTACTTCGCTTGGCCTTCGGTCTCGCTTCGTGTGACGCTTCAGGGTTGATCCGTGCACGGTGTGAATCCGCTTCCGACGCGGCCCTCCGGGCCGCTTTGGTCGCGGCTCGGATTTGGTGCATTTCGCGTTAAACATCGCCTCAGCATCCCCGCCCTGGAGGGCGGGGTGATGGCCTCTGCTCGCTGCGCCTCATGCGGAGATCTTTGTTACCGCTCCCAACTGGTTCATGGCGGTCATGACGCGCAGGCGCGTCTCTGACTTCGTTCGCGGTTCTTTGGTGGCGAGTGCCGATTTCGAGCTTGTTCGGGGCTCGCAGGCTACGATTGCTTCCACGGATCGGGGAGCGCGACGTAATTCGGAAGCAACTCCACGTCGGGCCATTCGCGGTGATAGAGCGGCGTCACTGAGCCTGACAGTGGTGGCACGATCCAACTCCACTTGGCGTTGACGGTGCGGCCGGCTTGTTCTTCGAGATCCTGGAATTTGAGGAAAGCCTGGCTGGCGCTGTGATGGTCGGCGATCTTCACGCCGGCTTTGTCGAAGGAGTGCAGCACGGCGACATTCAGTTCGATCAGCGCCTTGTCTTTCCAAAGCGTGCGGTCGTCCGAGGTGTCGAGGCCCATGTTCCGGGCGACGATTTCGAGCATGTCGTAACGGTTGCCGTCGGTGAAGATGCGCGCGCCGATTTCGGTTTCCATGCTCCAGCCGTTGAAGGGGATGGCGGTGTATTCGGCTCCGCCGGCGGCGAGTTTCATGCCGGCGACGACGCGCATGGCGTACCACTTGAGTCCCAGAGATTCGAACCAATCGAAAGTTGGATGACGCATGACGACTTCGTAGCGTAGGTGCCGCGGGATCTCGCGCCAGACAGGATCGCCGCCGTCGGACAAAATGACGGGCAGAAGGTCGAAGCGGGAGCGCGTGGCAGGTGGCTGCCAGCCGAGCTTCAACGCGGCCGCGGTGAGTTCGGCGTTGGCGGGATCGCCGAGCATGGAACCGTTGGGCATGCGATATCCGGCGTAGCGGAATAGCTGCGGATTCCAAATGCGGAGTTTCGGATTGGGCGCGAAGACGGTCATCGTCGGACGCAGGTTGCCGCCGTTGTAGGCGGTTTCGATGTGCGAGAAGATGGCCTCGAACATCTCGTCCGCGGTTTGTACGTGACGGAAATCGCGGACGGCGAGGCCCTGCCAGTAGAGGCGTCCGATGCATTTGACGCTGTTGCGCCAGGCGACGCGCGCGGCGTAGACGAGTTCTTCGTAGGTTTGCTTGTAGCAGCCGGATTCGTCGATTTCGGCTTCGACCTTGCGCCAGCGCGCCTCGAAGGAGGAACTCGCTCCAGCGTCCTTGTAGCAATCGCGGAGCACTTGTTTAGCCTGTTCGAGTGGCGTGGTTGGGGCTGGCGGGGGGGCGGCCGAGTGGTCGACGGGGCAGCCGCCGGGCTTGGCTCCAGATGCGGCGGGACGGGCTCCGGCGACGGTGAAGACCTCGATGTGAATGCGATCCGTGGGCACTCCGTTTTCGCGCAGTTGCGTATTCACGCCGGCCATGAATGGTTCGCTGCCACAGAGGAAGTAGATGGCCCCGGGATACTGCGCATGGACGGCGCGGGCTTGTTCGAGACCGAAGCGGCCGTCGCGTTTGGTGACACGCAGGTTGAAGTGGATGCCGCCGTTCGAGGAAAGCATCGCAATTTCGTCGCGGCAGATGAGTTCCGATTCCTGCGAGACGGAGTAGTCGACATGCAAGCGGCAGGGGCGTCCTTGACGCGCCAGCGTGCGCGCCATGGCGAGGCCTGGAGTGATGCCGATGCCGCCAACCAGGCACACGACATCGCCGGTGTGCGTTTCGGGCAGGAAGTAATCGCCGCCGGGCTCGGAGACGCGGAGGACGGTGTCGGGCTGCAGGCGTTCGAAGAGCCAGCGGGAGAAGACGCCTTGCGGTTCGCGCTTGACGGTGACTTCGTAGTGTTCGGCGATTCCGGATTCGGAGGAGATGGTGTAGGCGCGCTGGATCCAGCGGTTGTCGATGCGCGCCTGAATGACGAGGTGCTGTCCGGGCAGATAGGGGCGCACGCCGCCGGCGAGGGGGCGGATGCGGAACGAGCGAATGTCTTCCGAGCGCGGGATGGTTTCGATGACGCGCGCGGCGGTCCAGTCGGATTGGCCGAGCAGCTCTTTGACGAGCGGTTTGCAGCCACCGCAAACCATGGTCGCGTTGGTTTGTTTGGCCACCGCTTCGACGGTGGTTGCTCCGCCGCGAACGGCCTGCATGATACGGCCGCAGGTGGTGTGCGTGCAGGCGCAGATGACTTCGCGCTCTTCGTAGAGGGGCTGAATGTCCTGGGCGTGGAAGTTACCGCGCTCACGGAACATCGCGAGTTGCCATTCTTCGACGGGCTCGTCGTCGAGCATGAGCCCGAAGATCTCGCCGAGGCTGGTCCATTCGCCTTCGGAGACGACGCGCGTGATGCGGTCGCCGTCGACTTGAAGCTCGCGGAAGATCGCGCGCGGCGCGTCTTCGTAAGTAATGTCGACGACGTTGGCGGGTGCCGTGCCTAAGAGTTGAGCGGTGAAGGCGTCGGAGCCGAGGAGCTTGGTGGAGAGCACGCGCCGGCCGCTGGGAAGATTGTGCACGGCGGTGAGCGCCGGCTTGCCGTCGAGCTGGCCCATCTGTATGGTGAGCAGGCCGCGGCGGGGCAGCAGGTACATGCTCGACAGCGAATCCATCAACGATCGCAGGATCGGATTTTCTTCGTGGACGCGGCGGAACCAGCCGCCATCGAGGCTGACGGTTTCGAGATCGTCGAGGGCGGCAACGGTCGCGCCGCGCGGCGAGTCCGTCAGGATGGCGACTTCGCCGAAGAATTGGCCGGGGAGCAATTCGGCGAGGACTGTTTCGGAATCGCCTTCGCTATGGCGGACCTGCGCGCGGCCGCTGAGGATGAGGTAGAGGCGGTCCCCGCGGTCGCCTTGACGAAATACGATGTCGCCGACCTGGAAGGATTCGACGCGATAGTTGCTGCCTTCCGTAGAGCCGAGGCCGAGCGAGGCAAACGCGCCATCGCGGAATTTCCCGCTGCGGAATGCGCGTTGGTCTTCGCCCCGCGCGCGCAGTTGCCGGACAAGTTCGCCGTCTTTGGTCAATGCGGATTCGAGCACTGGACGCGAGATCTCAAGAAGGCGGCATGCCTCCAGGCAACGGATGCTCGCGTTGCGGCGTCCCGTGCCCCCTGGTAGTAAAGCCTGTTCTCCGAACCAGGCGCGGGCTTCGAGGCGTGCGAGTACGATGTCCGAGCCGTCGAAGGATGTGGTGAAGACCTGCACGGCGCCGCTTTCGATGACGTACATGCGGTCGCCGGTTTCGGCCTCGCGGAGGATGATGTCGCCGGGTGCAAACGGAACGATCGAGGCCTGTACCACGATGGTGGCACACTCCGCCGGGGTCGAGGCTCGAAAGAACGGGATGGTGGCTAGAAGTGCGGAAAGATCGCTCATGTTTTGTTTGGCGCTCTCTAGTTTAACGCTCCAGGATGCAAGGATGTAGGGCGATTCTTGTCTAATGCAGGATGAGCCTGAAGGAGGGCTCGTGCCAGATGGTGAATCCGCTCCCGACGCGGCTCTTCGGGCCGGCGGCTGGTGAATCCGCTCCCGACGCGGCCCTTCGGGCCGCCGGCAGGTGAATCCGCTCCCGACGCGGCCCTTCGGGCCGCTCTGGTCGGTGAATCCGCTCCCGACGCGGCTCTTCGGGCCGCCGGCAGGTGAATCCGCTCCCGACGCGGCTCTTCGGGCCGCCGGCTGGTGAAACCGCTCCCGACGCGGCTCTTCGGGCCGTCGGCAGGTGAATCCGCTCCCGACGCGGCTCTTCGGGCCGTCGGCAGGTGAATCCGCTCCCGACGCGGCCCTTCGGGC
>JAYVTO010000167.1:0-11878 GCA_043788745.1 Acidobacteriaceae bacterium | reverse complement strand
CACCCCCCTCACGCTTGTGCGCCCCCGCTCGCGTACGCTCGCGGTTCTTCGAGAGGAACAGGAGGCGTACCGCTTCCGCCGCGACGCCCACCAATGCAGTCGTCCCGCTCGGCGGGTAGAGGCGCCTCGATGCCGGTTTCGAGCGAAGCGGGTTTACACATTCCGAGTCGCGAGTCGGGGTCCACTTCGGGTACGACGGCAGTTCTTTGGCTGGCCGGCAACGTTCCCGAAACACCCGGAACATCGGGCGAACTGGACTTTGTTCGTCTCTACGTCGATCATTGAAGACAGTTCTCTTGCGACACGCACGCCGCCAACAAATTCTCAAAGACGCCTGGATCGGCGACGCGGTTCTCTCTCTCTACGTCCGCTCCAAAATCCTTCGGGAATCTGGCGCAATCGATGGAGAGAAGCTCATCCGCATGACGTCCAACCAATTCCTCACTGCCTTCGGTGAAGCCAGCGAAGTAGAGGCCGAGATCGGCCGCGTCTATGCGAAAGACGGACTCGATGCGGCATTCGCTTGGATTGAGGCCCGTATCCTCCCAGTCTTTGAACGCCAGGAAGAGAATCGCCGCAACCGCCTAACGGGAAGGCGGGAGCCGAAGCTCCCGCCTGCCTAACGAACCACCCCGCTTACTTCGAAGGCAGCGGCGGCGGAGCCTGTCCCTGCGACCGCGCCACCGTGAGATCGCGCAGCAGCAAGCCCAGCAGCGCCTCCGACGTCGATCCGCCCTTGTCGCCCGACGACACCAGCACATCCGGCGTCAACCGAATGTTCTTGTCCGCCAGCGCCTGGAAGATCTGCAGCAACGCGTAGTTGCCGCCCATCGCTTCGACGCCGCGACGATACGCTTCCGCGCGCGCTTCGCCGATTGCCTGGATCGCTTCGCCCTCCGACTTGCCCTTGATCGCGACCACGCTCGCCTCGGCCTCACCGATGCGCCGCTTGGCCAACGCCTCGCCTTCGGCGCGCTTCGCCGACGCAGCCGATTCGCCTTCCGCCGTCTTCACCGCCGCGTTCGCGCGCTGCTCCGCGATCCGCACGTCCTGCTCGGAGTTCATGATCTCGGCCTGCTTGTTCGCCAGCGCCTTCTGCTTCTCGAGCTCCTGCCGCGTGCGCTCGGTCTGTTCCTGCGTGCCGAAGGTCTTCTGTTGCTCCTCCGCGATCTTGCGCGCCGTCAGCGTCGCCATCAACTCCGCCGGCGGCGTGATGTCGCCGATCAAGGTATCCACGCTCTGCACGTCGTACTCACGGACGGCCGCGTTGATGTGATCGCGCGCCTCCTTTTGACGCTCGGTACGATTCGACAAAAAATCGAGCACCGAGAAGCCCTGCGCGCTATTGCGGAAGTAGTTGCCAATGATCGGCTCGAGTACCTGGTTCACCAGATTGCGCACCGACCCCACGCGCGAGATCACCCACGGCGCCTTGATCGCGCCAATATTGATGATCTGCGAAACGTCGAGGTTGAACGTGAAGCCGTCTTTCGACCGCACCGAGATCGTCGAAAGCTTCTCGTCGAGCTTGTGCGCCTCCGTCCGCGACGTCGCCCAATTGAGAACGATATTCGTCGTGGGAACCAGTTCCACCTTCATGATGCGCGTGTTCAACGGATGCTTGCCCGGGTAAAGCGGCTCGTCCCAGACGCCTTTTCCGCCTTTGCGCACGATGTTGCCATGCGTGAACTGCTCACCCGAGATGTCGCGCGTATCGTCACCGACGAAGCTGACGACGACGCCGACATAGCCGATCGGCACTTCGACAAGCTCCGCCATTTCGACTTCGGCAAACCAGGGATTCAGGTTGTAATTACCCGCGAGGATAATCTGCTCCTGCAATCCGCGAGAGCCGCCAGACTTGATAAAAGCATCCGGATTCTGGAAATCGTCGTGGCCCGCCACCAGCTTCGCGGCCATCTGTCCCACCGGCATCGTTTCGCCATCAAGCACCGTGATGATGCCGATCCTGTTCGACTCCACCTTCGTCATCGGAACATCCACAATGACGCTGAACAGCACCGGATTGATGCGATAGAAGCCAGCCGTGAGAATCCCGCTTTGCCGGCCCTTCTGGCCTCCATTCGTGAGAAACTTCTCGCCCGACTGAAAATTGTCGCAATGGACCGGCAGCGCAAGCACGCGATCCATCGGCATCGTATCGCCATCGTTCGCGATGACGAGGCCAATCGTGCCAGGCTGAATCACCGTCAGCTTGTACTTCTCAATCTTGTACTGCCAAGGCCAATACCAAAAATAAAGCCCAGGCGCCAACGTCTTGCCCTGATACCCAGGCTCCCCATTCAGAGCAACCACACGCCCCTCGGGCAGTTTACTCCCGCCGAGCGAAAACTTCTTCACGATCACGCCGACCTGGTTCTCCTGAATCGTGATGATGCCGAACACCACTGTCTTCGCGAGAAACAGGAACAGGACGATTCCGGCAATAACTGCGATCGCCCACCAAAGTACACTGAGATCCATACGATTTTGCTCCCTCCCGGGGAGACACCAAACGCGCGCTCGATTGGAACGCGCGGCTACGCACGCTTCTGCGAGGCCCAGGCGACAGCATACACCCTGCTGGACCCATTTCTATTTCGACTAGTTCTCTGACCGCATGATTCGGATCGAAACGATCCCCGCCCTAGCTGGTGAGGCTATAACCCCGGGCTTTAGCCCGGGGTTGTTTTCCGCCGGTCATAGCACTAGGTTGTTCGAAGAATTAGGGTGGCGTCACTGGGCGATCGCTCGCCCGGCGAACCGCGGTGCTGCGGAGCCCCACACATGCCAGATTCCGATTCTGAAGAATTGAACTCATCGAGTGCGTTTTCCCTGATCCACTGAGTTCAGACGCATGGGGAGCAGGAAGGATGCAGAAATCGCAAGGTTCGCAGAACTATTCGTTTTCACGCGAAAACGCGCCCATCTGCCGTCGCCGCATGAGGTTAGCAACGAACTCCCCTATTCGAGATCAGGAATTGGTTCTATAAGAAATTGCGAATAACGCCGCAACGAGGCGCCCGAAACATTCTTACGAAGCAGCCTCCGCCTCAGGAACAGCCATCCACTCGAGCGTCTCGTCGTACGTCCGAAGGCCTTCGACGCTGCCCAGCTTCTGAACGCTCAACGCGCCCACCGCATTCGCGAATCGCGCCGCTTCGGGCAAACTTGCGCCGCGATGCAGCGCCGCCAGGAATCCGCCGGCGAAGCAATCCCCAGCCCCGGTCGTATCCACAACCGGCACCGAATAGCCCAGCGCCGAATACTCGCCGCTCTCCGAGAACACCGCGCAGCCGCGCGCGCCCAGCTTGATCACCACCACCGGAACGCCCGAATCGCGGAACGTCTGCGCCGCCCGCCGAGGCTCTTCATGCCCGGTCAGCCAGCGCGCTTCGCCCTGATTCACGAACAGCAAATCGAGATACGGCAGGCAAGGTTTCAGGGTGCCAATCCACTCGCCGCGCGAATCCCAACCCGTGTCCATCGACGTCTTCAGCCCCGCGTCACGCGCCTTCCACAGGTTGTCCGCCGCCAGCCGCCGCATATGCGGCAGAGAAAACAAATTCGCCAGATGGAAGTACGATACGTCATCGATCGCTGAGAAGTCGATCAACTCCGAAAACGCATCTATGCTCGCGCCCGGGCAATGCAGAAACCCGCGCGTTCCGTCGGCCTTCACGAGCACAACCGTCGACGCTGTCGCCGACGCGCCCCGTGTCACGCCTGCGCAATCGACGCCCGCCTCCGCCATCTTGGCAACGACCTTCTCACCGAAGTCGTCGGCGCCAACCAAACCCAGCGCTCGCACGGGAACGCCCAGCTTCGCGAGCGCATAGGATGTATTCGATCCGTTGCCGCCCAAGCGAAGCTCGATCGCCTCAACCCATGCCGTCGCGTCGAAAGCCACTCGCTCGACGGGCCGAACCAGAATGTCCTGAACAATGTTGCCGGCGCACAGGAAGGCGCCGCCTGCGGATATCAACGAGCATCTCCTCCGGCCAGCGAGTCGACAAACACGCGCTCCACTGGCCAACTACCAAGTACTTTGCGATCCTGGCTGCGGAAAGTCCCCGCCACCAGTACTCCACTTAAGTCTCGCGCACTGGGGCGCTGTCCGTCTCGCTCCATCATTCTTCGCAGCAAGTCCGTTGTCTTATTGAGGTCGTTCGACAGCGCTGTCGCTTCCGCGGCGCTCGCGCACTGTACGTCGACCGATAGCTCCAGGCTCCCCGCCGCACGCGTCCCCTGCGCCGTGCGCAGAGCATCGGCCGAAAACTCGATCTGCTGCGCATGGCTCAAGATCGTCGCAAACGACTTTGTCCCCGACGGCAAATCGCTCGCATCGCGCAACGTCGACGCCGGCACCGACATCCACACGGGACGCTCAATTTTCAACTCCGCTGCCGGGCGTCGCAGTTCAATGCGCGCTGCTGCTCCCCGATCCTTCGTCACCGCCAATGCGAGCAAACCCGAGTGCAATAACCGAAACGAGAGCATACGCTCCGGCGTGCTCCCCGGCGTGTCGCAAACCTCGCCGGAGCACTTGCCGCCATGCGCGCCCGCATACGCCGAGAGCTTCTTCCAATCGAATCTGCCGCGGATCGCATAGTAGGTTCCCGACTTCGTAAACGCCGCCGCAATCGCGCGCAGATCCCGCTGATAGTCGAACCCCGTCTGCTGCACAAACTCGACGTATTCCCGATCCTGCGTCGTCTTTGCGCCCGAGAACATCGCGAGCAGTTCCCCACGCCGCAGCGCATCGACATCGATCCATAGCAGTGTCGCTTCGCCCGCGGGCAAGCACGCAAACAGTTCACCGGAGCGAGTCGGATACTTGCCTTGATACCAGTGAAGGACGCCGAGCCCGGCGGCGAAGACAACGAAGATAAGCGCGGCAATTTGCCAGGGACGAAGACGAACAGTCTGCAAACCCTGAGGTTACACTGCGCGCCCCGTCCCTGTCACCTCGCGAAGACCTCCCTGCAAGCCATTGGCAATAAATCCGAGCCCCGCTCGAAGCCTGACGAAGTCAGCCGAGGCGCGCGCGTTAGGCGCGCGCGTCAGGCGCGACCGTAACGTCGCGCGTAGTAAGCGGTCCCTAACCGTGGCAGAGAGCCAATCCGCGACAGAATAACTTACAAGGTGGTTTCTGGAAAACGGACCGAAAGGCCCGTCGATGCGTCGCGGCGCCCATTTTGAAGGAGTCTCGGAGCGAATCGCACAGCCATCGACCGCCTAGGCAGCTCGGGAGTCCCGCAAGCGAATGTCGACGATCTTCGATGTCACAATGGGACAATCGAAATCCGGATGCCGGAACTCCAGGTGCATTCCGCGGCCCACATACGCGGCCTTGAGCATGGACCCGCCCCAGTTCGATCCGCAAATGTGGACGCGCACCGGATGAGGGCAAAATTCGGGATGTCCGCAAATCAGTGCCTCGCCGTGGCGAATCAGCACGATCGTATACCAACGATTCAGCGTCTCTACCTCGAGCGTACATTGCTCCGGTAAATCGCGGAGATACACTCCACCTTCAATCTCCGACTGGACAATGTTCGAGTTCACGTGATCGCTGAGGTTCCAATGGGGCGAAAAAGATGGCTCGAGCATCCTGCCTATATCTTATAGCGCAAATGCAAAGTCTGTATCCAGTGCGTTCGCCATTCCGCCAACCGCCCGCTTGGTAACATTTGGAAATGCGCCTCGCGACTCTCTTCCTCGCCTGTCTCACACCACTGCTGGCGCAGGTCGACGTCATCACCTGTGGCACTGGCTCTCCGCTGCCCGATGCCAATCGCGTCTCCGCTTGCGTGGCGATCGTTTCCGGTGGCGAGATGATCGTGATCGATTCCGGCCCCGGCTCGGCGCGCAAAGTCCAAGCGATGAATCTTCCGGTCGTCAATCTGCGCGGCCTCTTCATCACGCACATGCACTCCGATCACATCGGAGACGCCGGCGAGTTCATGACCCAATCCTGGATTGGCGGACGCACCGCGCCCATGGCCCTTTACGGACCCAAAGGTGTAGAGAAGATCGCCAACGGCCTCAGGCAGATGTACGCCTACGACATGCGCTATCGCGTCGATCACCATGGCGAAGCCCAATTGTCCGAGAAAACCTTTGGCCTCGTCGCGCACCCCCTTGACCCGAAAGGCGCGAACCGCGTCGTCGCCTACGAAGCCAACGGCTGGAAGGTGGAAGCTTTCCTCGTCGACCACACGCCCATCGCTCCCGCCCTGGGCTATCGTATCGAGAAGGCTGGCCGCGTCATCGTCGTCAGCGGTGATACCCTCCGTTCGTCGAATCTCGCCAAGCACGCCGCGGGCGCGGACATCCTGGTTCACGAAGTCATGGCGAAGGATCTCGTCTCAGGCGCAGTCGCCTTGCTCAAAGCTGGAGGCCAGCAGCGCCGCGCTAAGATGTTCGGCGATGTCCTCGACTATCACGCTTCGCCCGTCGACGTAGCGACCGTAGCTGCCGAGGCGAAGGTCGACACGTTGGTGCTCACGCATATGGTGCCCCCGCCCACAGCGCAAAACGAATCGCGTTTTACTGCCGGCATCGCCGAGATCTTCAAAGGCACCGTCGTCCTCGCGAAGGATGGACAGCGCTTCACCTTGCCCGCAAAGTAAACCACACCGCGCTCGACCAATGTAAGCCGGCACACCCCAAAACTCGTCCTACCGTTGACGATGCCCGAAAGACCGGCGAAACCGGCCGGCAACGGGAGGCATCCCACCTTGAAAGGTATTCGAGCGCGGTTTCAACTATGAAAGAACAATCTCGGCTTTCGGCGAATAACCTCGTCCATCTTTCGAACCACGGACTCGCACTGTCGCGGCGCTCCTTTTTCGCGGCACTCGCGGCGGCGTTCCCGGCCACATCCGCGTTGTGCGCGCAGGAACGCAGGAAAGACGACAAGGACGCCACCTTCTCCGCCGACGTCAACGTCGTGAACGTTTTCGCCACTGTGCACGACAAGAAGAACGTCATCGTCCGCGATTTGTCGAAAGACGATTTCACGCTCACCGAAGACGGCCGTGCCCAAACCATCAAGTTCTTCGCTCGCGAAAGCGACCTCGCGCTCACCCTCGGGCTTCTGATCGACACCAGCGGAAGTCAGCGCCGGTTGATCGGTGACGAGAAGCGCGCCACCCGCAGCTTCATCCTGAAGGTCCTCCGGGAAGGAACGGACTCCGCCTTTCTCCTCCACTTCGACTTCGAAGCCGAGCTTCTGCAGGATCTGACTTCTTCGAAGTTGAAGCTTGAAGACGCCCTCGACAACGTCGAAGGCGCGTCACCGCGGCCGCAATGGGGCGGTCAGCAAGGTGGCGGCCAACAAGGCGGCCAGCAAGGTGGACAAGGCAGCGGCTATCCCGGCGGAGGCCGCGGCGGCCGTGGCGGCGGACGGGCCGGACAACCAGGCGGAGGCCCACAGGGCGGATCGCGCGGCGGACCGCGCGGCGCTGGTGGAACCGTTCTCTACGACACCGTCCTGCTCGCCTCCGACGACCTCATGCGAAAGCAGAAGGGCCGCAAAGCCCTGATCATGCTTTCCGACGGAGTCGACCACGGCAGCCGCGTTTCGCTCGAAGAATCCATCTCCGCCGCGCAACGCGCCGACACCATGGTTTACTCCATCCTCTTTGAAGACAAGCAAGGCGGCGGATTTCCCGGCCGCGGCGGCGTCAGCGTCGGCGGAATCCCCGGACTCGGCGGAGGTGGTCGTGGCGGCCGCGGCGGCCAGACCCCACGCCCACAGCAGGACTCACCGAACGGCAAGCGAGTCCTCGAACGCCTCGCCAAAGAGACCGGCGGAACGTTCTTTGAAGTTACGAAGAAGCAATCGCTCGATCAGGTGTTCGAGCGCATCGAAGAGGAACTCCGCAACCAATACAGCTTCGGCTACACGTCGAACCACAGCAACGCCAGCGGCTATCGCCGCATCCAACTCGCGGCCAATCGCAAGGACCTCATCGTCCAAACCCGCGACGGCTATTACAGCGAGCGTTGATCCGGTAGGGCGGACCGCCAGGTCCGCTCAACGACGGTGACTGATCCGTGAACACGCGCGTTAAGCCCGGCTCACAGCTAGGGACGGCTTGCGACGGCAGTCCTATAGGGTAGTGCGTCGCATGTCGGCGCGGTCTAGCCAAGCTAACGCACTGATAGCACCGATACTGCGTGGCATTTGACACGCACTTACACGAGCGCGGCACAGGAAGTCGAATGCGCTACCGGAGTTTTGGGAACACGACGAGTCGTTCCCCGTCTCGATCCAGAAGCAGGCCGACAAACAATACCGGCTATTTTCAACAAATCCAAACCCCCGTCGCTGCGCCTCAAGGCAGTTGGTGGTTTCTGGACAGTTCGAGTCAGCAGAGGTTATTGGGCGCTGGCGACGCGTCGGGGCAATGAATACTACTGGTTCTGGATTGGCCCGCGCGACGAGGTCGAGCGTCGCCGCAAAGAAAGCCTGATCGAGCTACACCTTCGCCGTCGACTTCGTCAGATACTCCGCGTACGGACCCTTGAAATCCTCGAGTTCGCCATCCTGGAAGTGCCAGATGCGCGTCGCCACTTCATCGATCAGATCGTGATCGTGCGTAACCAGCAGCACGGTGCCTTCGTACTTCTGCAGCGCGATGTTCAACGCATTGATCGATTCCAGATCCAAGTGATTCGTCGGTTCGTCGAGCACCAGAAAATTCGGCTTCTGCAGCATGATCCGGCAGAAGAGCACACGCGCGGCCTCGCCGCCCGACAGCGCCGCCGTCGGCTTCAACGCTTCTTCGCTCTTGAACAGCATCTGCCCCAGCAAGCCGCGCAGCTCCTCTTCGGCCGCCTGTAAATCGAACTGCCGCAGCCACTCGATCACGGTCATGCCCTTCTGTATCGATTCCTTCGAATCCTGCGAAAAGTAGCCGACCGACACCTCGTGACCCCACTCCGCCGTGCCGCTATCGATCGAAAAGTCGCGTTCCGGCGCGTCAATAAAGCCTTCCGCATTGCGGATCAACGAACGCAGCAGCGTCGTCTTGCCGGTACCGTTGCGGCCCATCAGCGCGATCTTCTCGCCGCGCGGCACGCTGGCCGTAAAGTTATGGATCACGTGCAAGCCGTCGTAGGACTTGCTGATGCCCTTGATCTCCAGCGGATGCCGCCCCGAAGGCCGATTCATCTCAAACCGGATGAACGGACGCGCAATGTTCGACCGGGCCAAATCCGACGTCTGCAGCCGCTCGACTTCCTTCTTGCGTGACGTCGTTTGCGCCGATCGCGTACCCGCCGAGAACCTCGCAATAAACTCGTTCAACTGCGCGATCTTCTTTTCCCGTTGCGCGTTGTCCGATTCAATCCGCGACCGGATCTGCGTCTTCGCCAGCACCATGTCGTCGTAGCCGCCCGTGTACATGATGATCGTTTGATAATCGATGTCCGCCACGTGCGTGCTCACTTCGTTCAGAAAGTGGCGATCGTGCGAAATCACGATCAACGTGCCGTTGTAACGTATCAGGAAGTCCTGCAGCCAATGCACCGAATCAAGATCGAGGTGATTCGTCGGTTCGTCCAGTAGCAGCGCCGCTGGACTCCCGAACAGCGCTTGCGCCAGCAGCACGCGGACCTTCTGCCCGCCTTGCAACTCGCTCATTAAGCGCTCGTGCAGCTTCTCTTCAACGCCCAGGCCATCCAGCACCACCGCGGCATCGCTCTCCGCCGAATAGCCGTCTTCCTCGCCAACAACGCCTTCGAGCTCGCCCAGCCGCATGCCGTCGGCATCGGTCATCTCAACGATCTCATAGAGCGTATCGCGCTCCTGCAGCGCCGCCCACAGGCGCTTGTTGCCCATGATGACGGTGTCGATGACGCGATACTGGTCGAACGCGAATTGATCCTGGCTCAACACGCCCAGCTTCTTCGGCCGCGTGATGTCGCCCTTGGTCGAATCGATCTCGCCCGTCAGGATCTTCATCAGCGTCGATTTACCGGCGCCGTTCGGACCCGTCACGGCATACCGCCGCCCTGCCAGAAACGTCACGGAGACATCTTCGAACAGTATTTTGGCGCCGAAGCGCATGGTGATGTTGTTTACAGAAAGCACGAGGGGAACTTCTATTCTACCCTGTTCCGTCTCTCAAGCGAAACTCTCTCCGTCTCCCATTAGGTCGCCGTTACCAGCCCTCGGCAGTCCAAAGAAATCGGACGGAAGTGTCACTCCCGCACGGAACCGCAAACTTGGTCTCGGACGCGGGCGCGCGTCATGACCGCCCAGAAACCAGTAAATGCGGGTGTACTGCGAGAAGGCCAGGAAATGCGACAAATCCGAGCCGCGTACGAAGCCCGGCGAAGTCGGGCCTCGTACGCGGTCTTCCGTACACCCGCTCTTCTACCTGGCGAACCCTACGACTCGCGCTACAATTCAGGAAGCAGGAATGAGTTCCGAACCCAACGTTCTCAGCGCTTCCCCCTCCGTTTCCTTCGCCGCCCGCGCCGAGACCGGAATGTTCGCGCTCACGCTCTACTCCGCCGCCCACTTCTTCATCGACCTCTACTCAAGCGCCCTCGGCGCATTCCAGCCTATCCTCGTCGACCGCCTTCACCTGTCCCTCACCCAGGCCGGATTGCTCGGCGCGATGATGACCTTCTGCGGCTCTTTTGTCCAGCCCGCCTACGGCTTTCTCTCCGATCGCTATCACTCGCGCGCCTTCACCACCCTCGCGCCTGCCTGCGCCGGAATCTTTATTTCGCTCCTCGGCCTCTCAACCAGCTTCGGTATGGCACTCGCCTGCGTCTTCTTCGGCGCCGCCGGAATCGCGTCGTTCCACCCTCACGCCTCCGCGCGTGCAACTCTCGGAATCCCCAAGAATCGCGCCCGCTGGATGGCTGTCTTCATTAGCGCCGGCTCCGTCGGTCTCGCCTTTGGACCCACCTATTTCACCGCCATCATCACATCGGCAGGCGCCTATCACTCCTATCTCGCAGCGATACCCGGTGTTCTGATGACGCTCGTTTTGCTCGCGGTTCTCCCCGCCGGCGAACCGTCTGATACCGTCGGCAAGCGGCTTGATTTGAAGCCCATCCTCGCGGTCTGGAAGCCGATGACGATTCTCTATTTGCTCGTCTTTCTGCGCTCCGCCGTGCAGATTGTCTACGGCCAATTCCTCCCGCTTTACTTGCATCGCGAGCGCGGTATGTCCCTCATCGATTCCAGCCTCGCGCTCACCGTCTACCTCCTGTTCGGAGCCGCCGGAGGCTTCCTCGGAGGCAACCTCGCCGACCGCTTCGGCGGCCGCCGCATCATCCTCTTCTCGATGATCGCCTGCGTGCCCTTCCTGGCCATCTTCCTCTTGACGACAGGTTGGATGTCCATCGGCAGCCTGGCCATCGGCGGCCTGTTGCTGCTCTTCACCGTCCCTGTCAATGTCGTGATGGCGCAAGAGCTAGCGCCCTCCCAGGCCGGAACCGTCTCGGCCCTCATGATGGGCTTCGCCTGGGGCTTCGCCGGTCTCGTCTTTATTCCCACCACCGGGTTCATCGCACAACACACGACGCTGCACTTCGCGCTCTCTCTACTGACCATCTGCCCGCTCATCGGCTTCTTTCTGACCATGTCCCTCCCGCGCACCCACCCCTCCGAGCAGTAGGTCGGACCGCCAAGTCCGACTCAGCGGCTCAACCCTTCTGACCTGTTCGACGACGAATGCCAAGAAAACACCGACCGCGAACAGCCTGCCCGTTACGGGAAGTGAGCGGACGCGGGCAGCCCGTCACAACCGCCAGAAACCAGCGCGGCACACCAATGCGCAAGACAAAAAGCGCCAAATCCGAGCCGCGACCAAAGCGGCCCGAAGGGCCGCGTCGGGAGCGGATTCAC
>JAYVTO010000166.1:0-6846 GCA_043788745.1 Acidobacteriaceae bacterium | reverse complement strand
TGTGGCAACCTTCGAATCGCAGTTTCAGCGAAAATGGCGGCGCTGGAGCTTCGAGAAAGCGCTCGACAACCGCATGCTAGCCTGATTCTTGGAAAAAGCCCCGACGCGAGTGTCCCTTTCGCGAGAAACCGAGTTCGATGATTCTGTCTGTCCCTCGTTTCCTCATTTCCTTGACCTGGTCTCCGGGGAGACGCTATCCATGTCAGACCTCTTCGCCGGGTTCGACTGTGGGAACTGGACCACCGATATCATTGAAGCGCAGTGTTGCAAGACGCTCCAGCCTACGTGCCTGTGTCATCAGAGTCCTTCGCAACCCTTTCGATACTTCACGTTCGCTGATCACCCTTGCGAGTGCGGCGATAGTAGTGGCACGCCTAGCGATTCGGACATCGGGGTGCTTGCGTTGCTCGTACAGTTCATCCGGTATGATGCGGCCACGTACCGATGCCGGGAGTACAATCGGATGGCTGGCGGCGATGTCACCTTCGTTGAGTACGGCATTGAAGCTGGATTGCCCAAGAACAAGCTGAAAGACCCTGTACTCGGCTGAGTTGAGGATCGCTCTAGCTTCGGCGTCCTTGCTGTTCCGACTCTGAAGCGCCCAGAAGGGCCAGACCTCAATCTCAGCGACTTCAAAAGGGTCCAACACGTTCATAGCGACGGCATCAGTTCGCTGGTTCGTCAGATGGCGTCCGATTCGAGACCGCAGCATTTCATTCGTCTGTCCGACGTAGATCGGCTCTGCATCGTAGTCGTAAAAGGTGTAGACACCCCATTTGGCGTTGCCGATCTTCTGCCCGTTCAGGGCTGGTGCGTTCAAGAACGCTTTGATTCGCTGCCGGATGGCTGCTACGTCCTGTGGAACAACTTGTGCTTCGTTCTCTTGTCCGGGCATCAAGCCGCTATCATAACCCGACAAGCGGCGGCGATAGGCAATAACAGATGAGTGCTCAACCAATGGACAACAGGAACAGCGAGTCCATCCCCGAAGAGATGATAGGCTTCGTTGTAATTCCTCGGCAAAGGGTAATCGTCGGGGACGCCCATCAATCGTGCGGCCTCTCTCGGCGACAACAGACGGGATCTGATCCGGCGTCCGTCAACCACAACAATCGTTTGACGGCTCGACCCACCCACAGGCGTCCGCAGACACCCGGAGACTTGATCGAAGCGGATCTCAGCCCTCTGCTTGTTGAGGCCGCTCTCATCGGGGCGTGATCTCCTGTAGACAGTCCCAACGATCCGTTTGCCGAGAAGCTGTGCCTTCTTCAACTTCTTCAAATGAAGAGGCGACATCAAGCCGATGATGTGCTCAGTCTGAGCCTTCGAGTGCCACTCAACGCCGCTCGGTTCTTCTTCGATCAAGTCGCTTAGTGCCGGGACTGATCCCGAAGGAACCGGGAGATTCCACCACACCCAAGCATCCCGTTGACGTTGGGGCCAGCGCTGGACAGCCGAGCGCAGGGACTTCGTGTGCCACGGCTCGGTTGGCCCCGGTTGCATCAGTGACGCTGGCACGGCGGTGTCTGAGTGTACCGCCACGATGAACAGCCGTGGCCGGGATTGTGGCACGAACCGAACGGCATCTATGACCATCGCACCCACTCTGTAGCCTTCCTTTGCCAGCGCACTCACGATAAGGCCGAAGTCCTTGCCATCATGAGAGGTCAACGTGCCGACCACGTTCTCAAGCACAATCAACTGCGGATGTCGGCCAAGGCACACCAGTCCACGCATCAGTTCCCAGAAGGGCTTGAAGGTGCCACTCCGATCACCCTCCAATCCGGCCCCATTCCCGGCAAGGGAAAGGTCTTGGCAGGGAAACGAACCCCATACCAGTGTTGGCGTGCCGGGGAGATCATCTGCCTTAAGGGCCGCAACATCGCAGACACGCAGTTCCGCCCCACCGAATCTTGAACTGTAAGACGAAGCCTTCTTCTCGCACCATTCATTCGAGAAGGCGCAACTCCACCCTTCACCCAATCCGAGCCGAGCCATGCCGCCCCCGGCAAAGAACTCGTAAAACGTTGGATGGTTTCTCTCCATTCCACTGCATTCTAACCGCTGGCGTATTTGGGTGTCCATGCCAGTCCTCGCATCGCCCTGCCACTGAAACATTTTCAGCCCCAACCGTTCTGTCTACGTGCGGTTTGCTGGCGGGTTGCTCCGTCAACGTGCGACCACACGCCCACATCTTGCTCATCGGTCAACGCCTCAAGAGTTTTGACGATTTCATAACTTCCACCCCGCAGACGGCGGCGATAATGGCAGCGGCGTCGAACCCATGCTTCTCGCAGTAGCGGGTGAGGTCTTCGGTGGTGTATGCCGTCAAATGACGTTTCGCCAGTTTCAGGGCCGTTGCCGGATCGGTGACAAAGATGCTCCCCAAGTATGCGGCACCGTACTCAGCAACCGGGTCCACCGGGAATGCCACGTATTGGGGGTCCGAAAAGGGATCGTGGATGAACAGCCCTTCCCACTCGAATCCCACTCCGCCGTCCGCCACGCCGTGGACAACCACGATTTCGTAATGAACACGGAACGCGAGGACACACGAGGGACAGACAGAATCATCGAACTCATTTTCCGGCGAAAGCGACGGAGCGGACAGCGAGTTTGAGAGTTTGGCGGGTTTTCGGGCACTACGTATGCAGCCATGTCTCGAAACGCTGGCTGCATCCTACCAGGATTGCCCTATCACGTAACCCAGCGCGGTACGAATCGCGAAAATGTCTTCTTTACTGCGGGCGACCGGCGGACCTACCTTTCGCTGCTGGCCGACAACCTCGCGGATACGGGCACTCGCGTACTGGCCTATGCTCTCATGACCAACCACGTGCATCTGGTGGCGATTCCGGAGCGGAAAGATTCTCTGGCCGTCCTGCAGAGCCGGTTTTACTCGTGTCCGATGGCCGGAAGCCATCTTGGATCGGACTGCGGTACGTCGAGAAAAACCCGGTGCTTGCTTCGATGGTCGGGCGGCGTGAGGAGTACGCGTCGATTTTTTCACAGTTCCTTGTGCTCGGGGTTCTTCGAGAGTACTCGGCGATTAAGGGGAGGCGTCGGGACGAGTACGTACGCGATACGCATGAGTGCGTGCGCCACGGGCGGAATCACTGGGATTATACCCGGGGCTAGAGCGAGTGGCGTTCGGCGAAGCGTCCTCGGGTTGAAACGTTTGAAACCCCGGGGTTAGCGGGGCTTTGCGGGCGGAATCCCCGGGTTTATACCCGGGGCTAACGGGGCGTCGCGGGCGGACTTTTTGTGCGCGTACATGGCGGCGTCGGCGCGCTCCAGAATCGCTTGGGCGGTGTCGCCCGGTTGGCGATCGGAGACGCCGTAGGCCGCCGCAACTTGCACTTTGTGCGTTGACTCTCCGGCATGAATGGTGTACTCGCCGAAGACCCAATCGGCGATGCGCTGCATTCTCGACGTTGCTTCTGCCAGCGCGCAATCGAGGACCACGATAAATTCGTCGCCGCCCCAACGCCCAATCGTATCCGCGGGGCGGCATGCCGATCGCAACTCCGTGGCGAACTGGGTCAGCAGTTCATCACCGGCCGAATGGCCATGGGTATCGTTCACCTGCTTGAAGCCGTTCAAATCGAGGATGGCGATGGAGAAGACGGCATCGCTTCTCGTGCGGAGATCGAGCGCCGACTCGACGCGCCGCCGATTGGCGAGTGCGGTTAGCGGATCGATGCCGGCCTTCTCCTCTGCATGCTCCAACCGCTGCTGATAGCCGACGACATCCAACCGCAACTGGGTCAGGGATTTGCGGCTCTCGTCCGCCATCGCCTCGGTGGAAGCCTTGAGATCGCCCGCGCTCTTCACCAACTGATCGCGAATCGCCGCAAGATCCTCGAGGCCGGCCATGGACTCCAGCCGCACGGTGAATTCATGCAATTGCGATACGTAGCGCTGGTCGCGCTCCCCGATCACCTCGGCGCTTTGCGCGAGGATGATCATGACTTCTTTGGCTTCGTTCGCCCTCTTCTTGAAGTAGTCGGCCGCACCCGATCCCCATTGCTTCAGCTCAGCCTGTACGCGCGGACCGGTTACGGCAATGGTTTCAGCCGTCGGATTGGCGCTCAAGACCGTCTGCAGCGCGAGCAAGCTTTCGCGGAGCGCGGCGCCGACGGGCGGGCAGGCATCGACGCTGCTGTCCGCCATCGCGCTCAATGAGTTGCAGTAGGCTGCCAGAACTGTTTGGCTGAATTCTCCCTCTGCTGGAGGCTGCGGTCTGTCCAGGAACTTCTTCAGCGAGATCACCTCGCTCATATCGGATAACTCCGGCGGTTCTTGAATCTCCCGGCCTCTGTCAATTCCTGTAACCTAGCGGGTGGTGGACGCGCCTTCTTATTTGACGAAAGGGAAGTTCGATCCGGCCGCCGGATGCGGTTGGCATGCTGGTTGAATTTGAAATCATCCAACGGGCGCAGGCTGGCGATGCGGCGGCGTTCAATCAGGTGGTCCAAACGTATCGGAAGCGGATTCTGGGCACGATCGCCCGGTTGATCGGCCGACCGGAGGATGTCGAGGATGTCGGGCAGGAGGTGTTCTTGCGCCTCTATTATTCGCTCGACCAGTTGCGGACGCCGGAAGTATTTGAGCCGTGGTTGTACCGGCTGACCGTGAATGCCGCCTATGACTATCTGCGGAAGCAGAAGCGGCGCCAGGAATCGCGGATGTCGGATTTGAGTGAGCAGCAGGTGATGCTGGCGGACGCGGCCGCGGGTGGCCGGCGGAACGACGAGGACCGCCGCCAGACCAAGGTCCGGGAGTTAGTACAATCTTTGTTAGGCCGGGTGTCCGACGAAGACCGGATTCTGCTGAGCCTGAAGGAAGTGGAGGGCCTCTCGCTCAAAGAGCTGGAGAAGGTCTACGGCGTAAACGAGAACGCGCTGAAGGTCCGGTTGTTCCGGGCCCGCCAGAGAGTTTTGAAGGTGTTTGAAGCGATGGAGGCCGAAGCGTCGAGCGACGCTTCGGCCGGTTAGTCTGCCGGCTACACCAGGGCAGATGGAACCACGTTCGGAGAAGTCAACAGGCTACAGGAAGCCGGAATAGAGCAATGCAGAATTCCGAAACCAGACTGGACACAACATTCGCGGCCTACCGCGCCGCGGTCCCCGATCCCGATGCCTCGGCGGCGTTCATGCCCGGACTGTGGCAGCGCATCGAAGCGCGCCAAAACTCCAGCCGCATCTTCCGCCGCTTGACCGGGTTCTACCTGGTGACGGCCGCCGTTCTCACGATCTTGATGGCGGTGGTGCTGATTCCGCGTTATCAAAATTCGCAAGTTTACTCGGCCTCCTACGTCGACGTCCTCGCGGCTGAGCACGCCGACGAGAACGCGGCCCTCGACGGCGTTCTGGGCGGCGAGGCGGGGAGTTCGCAACCGAAGTGATGAGCTGAGGAACTCCGGGAAATGAAGCTGACTAAGCTAACCATCGCAATGTATGTCGGGCTGCTGTTCTTGAGCGGCGTTGCCGTCGGTGCTTTCGGGCATCGTCTGTATACAGTCGCCCCCGTCAACGCGATGAGCACGCGGCCCAACTCCGAGGCCTTCCGCAAGAAGTACCTCAACGATATGCAGACGCGCCTCAACCTGAATGCCGAGCAGATGACCAAACTCGAAAGCGTGCTCGACGACACGCGGTCGAAATATCACGCCGTGCGCGATCGCACGCGGCCGGAGTTCGAATCCATCCGCAATGAGCAGGCTGAGAAAGTTCGCTCGATGCTCACCGATACCCAGCGCACCGAGTACGAGAAGATGCGCAAGGAACGGGAACAGCGCGATTCGCAGACGCAGCACGGGCGCGGCAGCGGTCCGGGCTTCTAGGCGTCGCGTTGCGTCGAGATCGATGCGGCTACCGTAGTGCGACGCAGATCCCGCGCCGTGCGCTATCCGCTCCGTTACTGACGGGCGCGGTTGGTGGGCATCAAGAGGTACCCGCGCCGTGACAGCGCGCGGGGTTATCTCGGGCGCGGTCGGAATGGGTGAGATCCGCTCACTCTTCAGAAACCACCCTGTAAGTTGTTAAATTGTGGTAGCAGCAGGGCGGGCCGCCGATGGGTGAATCCGCTCCCGACGCGGCCTTTCGGGCCGCTCCCGACGCGGCCTTTCGGGCCGCTCTGGTCGCGGCTCGGATTTGGAGCCTTCGCTTGCTGCGGCGCAGTTCGTTTCTGGCGGTCATGACGCGCGCCGCGCGTCCGCTCACTTCGTTCGCGGTTCTTTGCAGGCGCCTTTAGTGGCGAGCAGACCGGGGGATTTTTTCATGGTTCCTGACGGGTCTCGGTTCTGTGCTAGCCGTGCTTTGCACCGAACCTAGCCGCAGCAAGCAAAAGGGGCTGCCCGCGAAAGGCAGCCCCTTAGCACGTCTCGACAGCGCGCTAGTTGTTCTTCGCGGCTTCTTTCTTCTTTGCGAGCTCGACGTTCTTCGCGTCCTGGATTTCCTTTGCCTTGGCGTACTTCTTCTGGAAGCGGTCGACGCGGCCTTCCGTGTCGATCAACTTCTGCTTGCCAGTGAAGAACGGGTGGCAGTTCGAACAAATTTCGACGCGGATGTCGCCTTTGTGGGTGGAGCGCGTCTGAAACGCGTTTCCGCAGGCGCAAATGACCTTGGTCGCGTCGTAGGCGGGGTGAATTCCGGGCTTCATGGAATGGGAGAGATCCTTTCAAATACTACGTAACCTACAGAATAGCACGGGCCGGGTACCACAGCCATGCTCTCTCTCTCTCAGTCTTTTTTCACCACCGGTATTCCGGTGCCATCCATCTCGATGTAGAGAATGGGAACCGGCGGGCCGGTTACGCCCGGCAGGTTCAGTTGTACGGCCTGG
>JAYVTO010000165.1:0-9303 GCA_043788745.1 Acidobacteriaceae bacterium | reverse complement strand
GCGCGCGGGGCGAGACAAAGTGACGCTCCTGCTTCCCAAAACATTGTCTGGCGCGGGTGTCTGGACAAAGCAGAACTTTGAGGAGAGCCTTGGAAAGAGCGAAGACATCGGGATCAAAATCGTTCTGGAATCCACGCCTCGCCTAACCAACTACCGGACGCCAAAGGACCCGAAGCAAGACCGCGTATTTCTTGCCGTCTCTCCGAAGTCCGACAAGTCTTTAAGTGAAAAGACGGCAGCCCTGCGCCGGGCCGCATATCCGGTTGCCGTATTAACACTGGAGCCCGGGCCGCTTTCGGCCTACATGCAATTCATCCACTACGCCGTCTTCGGCCTCGGATATTTGCGTCAGATGAACTTCGTCACGCAGCCGTCCGTGGAACTGTACAAGGCCATCACCAGCCGCATCCACGGTGGCGACGCGTGGGACAAGACGCTGCGAACCCCGCTCCGCGTGAACTGGCGGAACGCGATTACCTTGCGCGCCGATTATCTCGAACTACCTTCCGGGTCCGCACCGGTCGCCTATGCCGCGATGGTCGCGCGGTCCTCGGCCAACTATGGCGAACTGACATTCTTCGGCGACACGCGGTACGACGCCCGGGGCAAGGCCGTGCGGGCGGTGTTGGAACGCGCCGCGGAGCTCGTATTCCGCAAGACGCGGAAGCAGGCCGTGGATGTGTACGAAGGTCCGGCGATGAACCACAGCTATCACGAAATGGTGATCGGACATGGCGGCTGTTTTAGTACGATCCTCATAGCCGACCAGGGCGGCGCCGGATCGGAGGAAGACCGTGCTTACCATCGCGCACAGTTCCTGGCGACCGAACAGGCGCTTGCACAGCGCGGGCGCGACGTGGTCGCGATCCACTTGAAAGACCTCTCGGAGAAGTCGCTGGCCGCGCTCGAGGAGTTCTTCCGCGAAGCAGCGCGGGCTCTTCCCCGTTTACACTAAAAGATTCAGCATGGCTAAGTACAAAGCTGCGGGCACGCGGCGTCAGAAACAATCGGTGCGCTCAGCCGCCCCTTGCCTCGTCATCCTCGTAATCGGATTTGGGATGATTTTTCTGTTGTTCTACTTGGGCATGCAATCCGGCAAATAAATGCGAATCGACCAACGCCAGGCGGACCAGCTCCGGCCGGTGAAAATCACAACAGAATATCTGATGACCGCCGAAGGATCAGTGCTGATTGAGGTGGGAAACACGCGCGTCCTCTGTGCGGCGTCCATCGAGGAATCGGTTCCCGGCTTTCTCCGCAACAGCGGCAAGGGTTGGGTGACCGCCGAGTACGCGATGCTGCCGCGCGCCACCGCCACGCGGACGCCGCGCGAAGTGACGAAGGGCCGCCAGTCGGGCCGGACGCACGAGATCCAGCGGTTGATTGGCCGCAGTCTACGCGCCGTCATCGACAGGGAGAAACTTGGCGAGCGCAGCGTGATCATCGACTGCGACGTGCTGCAGGCAGATGGCGGCACGCGAACCGCGGCGATCACCGGCGCCTACGTGGCGATGGTCTGGGCTCTGAAGCAACTGCAGAAATTCGGGACGCTCAAGAAGTGGCCGGTTCGCGACTGCGTCGCCGCCACGAGCGTCGGCTTGGTCGGCGGCGTGGCGATGCTTGACCTCTGCTATCAGGAAGACTCGCGTGCCGATGTCGATATGAACGTGGTCCTCACCGGCGCGGGGCAGTTCGTCGAGGTGCAGGCGACCGCCGAGCACACGCCCTTCGACGACGCGCAGTTGGCGGCCATGCTGGTGCTTGCGCGCAAAGGAATCGCCGAGTTGATCGCGGCACAGACTGCGGCGCTCGACAAAGCGTAAGTCAACGCAAAGTTACCCCCAAGGCTCCAAAAAAATAGATCGCCGACAACCTTTGTTGCATCTCGACGCCAATGACTATTTATTGCGCGACAACCAACCCCGGTAAGCTCCGAGAGTTTCGCGCAGCCAGTGGGCCCGACATTCAGATCGAACCCTTGCCCAACATGCGTTCGGTCGAAGCGCCCGAAGAGTCCGGCGTTACGTTCGAAGAGAACGCGATTCTGAAGGCTCTCTATTACGGTCCGCTGGTTCCCAATGATACAGACAGTCCCTTCCTGATGGCTGAGGATTCGGGACTCGAAGTGGATCATTTATGTGGCGAACCCGGAGTGTACTCGGCTCGCTTCGCGGGTCCGCACGCAACCGATGAAGAAAACAACCAGCTCTTGCTCCATCGGATGCGGCATTCCACGGACCGGTCAGGACGTTACCTCTGTGTGATTGCGCTGGTTCGCCGCACCGAACTCGTGAACACATTTCGCGGCACGGTCGAAGGCGAGATCACGGAAAAGCGGCGCGGGTCTGGCGGCTTCGGATACGATTCGTTGTTCTTTTATCCACCGTTCGGGATGACCTTCGGCGAAGCCCCGGCGGAGCGGAAAGCAGAAGTCAGCCATCGCGCGAAGGCGCTGACGCTGCTGTTCGCGCACTTGCGCAACGCGAAATAGCCTACGCCGCGACGCTGAATTCGTGGCTGACTTTGGCAATGGACTCGATGCAAAGAGACAACTCTTCGTCCGTCGTGTAGAAGTGCGGCGCCAGACGAATTCCGGCGCCGGGGCGGAAATCCATCAGCACATCGCGGCGGGCGAGTTCCTTGACGATCTCGTAGCCGTTCGGCACGTCGAGCACAATCGATCCGCCGCGACGCGCGGAGTCTCGCGGCGACTTCACGACGAAGCCCGCGCTATCGGCCATCGCTATCAGGGCTTCCGTTTGGCGAATCGACTTCGCGCGTATGTTCGCCACGCCGACTTCATTGATGATTTCGTAGCCCGACATCGCGGAGAACATCGAAGGCACGTTCGGCGTACCGTGCGCGAAACGCAGGATGTCGGTCGAGTACTCGATCTCACCAGGCTCAAACGCAAACGGGTTCTTGTGCGCCTGCCAGCCCGTGATTTTGGGTTCGAGCGAGGGCCACAGGTCGCGGCGCACGTACAGGAATCCAGCGCCCGGGCCGCCGCACAGCCACTTGACTGAACCTCCGGTCGCAAAATCGACGTGCAGCGCGCGGACATCCACGGGAACCGTTCCAGTGGATTGATAGAGGTCGGCGAAGACCATCGCACCCACTTCGTGCGCACGCTTCGTGATGGCGGCAAGATCCTGGATGAAGGCGCTTTTATAAATGACGTGCGACACAGAGACCAGGGCCGTCTCTTCGTCGATCGCGGCCAGAAGCTTGTCGAGCGGCACCGTCATGCCGTCTTCGGAATCGACGTAGACCATGCGAGGTCCATTCGGACCCTTACTCAGCGCTTCGTAGTTATAGATGTTCGAAGGAAAGTTCAGGCGCTCGGAGACGATCTTGTTGCGCTTCGCGGTCCAGTCGAAACAAGACAGAACAATGGACTGGCAGATGGAGACGTTCTGATGCATGACGACTTCGCCGACACCGGCTCCGATAATCGAGCCGACCAGATTGCCCACGGTCACCGGCATATCCCACCAGCCTTCTTCCCAGGCCCGGATGCCGCGCGTTTCCCACATGTCGGCGAATTCGTTGAGGCGGGCTCGGGCGCGTTTGGGCATCGCGCCGAGCGAATGCGAAATCATGTACACCGATTTGCCGAGGATCGGAAATTCAGGGCGCCAGGAGAGTAAAAAATCGTTCATGAAGGCTCTTTCGAAATGATCGCATGCCGCGCATCGGGGATGGCGGCAAAGGGCAAATCCAGTGATCCGCCTATGGCTTGTCTTTCCACCACCACATCTCCGGCAGTTTCTTCTGGACAGGCCAGACCTGGTCCATCGTTTCGCCTTCCCACATCTCGCCGTTCTTCATGACGAATCGAACGGAGTTTGAATTCTTGATGTCGGCGAGCGGGTCCCGGTCGAGCACAACGAGGTCGGCCATCTTCCCGGCCTCGATGCTGCCGATCTCCGCGCCGAATCCGATGGCGGTGGCGCTGTCGAGCGTCGCCATGCGCAGGGCTTCGTGAGGCTTCATACCGCCCATCACCATGGCCCACATTTCGAGGTGGCACTGGAAGCCCTGCATTTCGCCGTGCCCGCCGAGGCCTACTTTGCCGCCGGCGCGCAGGATCGCCGTTGCGCCTGCGGCGATCCGCGGAAAGATGAACTCGTCGTTGCGATAGTGCTGCAGACGGGCAAGCTTTCCGTACAGCACCTCCTGCGGAAGGAAGCGTCGCAGCTTCTTGTCGGTGTACATCTGTTCATCCTTGTAGAAGTAGTTCTCGCCCGCCGGTCCGCCGTAAGAGACCAGCAGCGTCGGCGTGTAGACGATGCCGGTTTTCGCAAACAACTGTACGATGTCGTTGAACAGCGGCACGACGGGCAGCGAATGCTCATTCCCGGAGAAGCCGTCGAGGGCGTGCGTGAGGTCCATCTTGAAGTCGGCGCCGCCTTCCGTGGTAACAATCATCCGATGCTCTTTGCAGGCCTCGATCATCCATTGGCGCTGCTGGCGATTGCCGACGACGTAAGACTTGATCAGATGCGTGCGGAAGTGCTTTTTATACCGTGCAATCGTATGGCGGGCATCGTCGAGCGATTGGAAGTCGCTATCGCCGAACACCCCAGGACCGGTTGACCAAGCCCGCGGCCCGATCATCTCGCCGATGTCGACCAGATCCTGATAAGCAAACTGGTCGTTCGTGCTGGTCTGCGGATCGCGCCCCGAAGTAACTCCGTACGCGACGTTCGCGAGATAGCTATAGTCCTCGGTGTCGAGGACCTGGTGATGCACCTCCCAGTGTGCGTGGATGTCGACAAGCCCAGGGATGACGGTCTTGCCTTTCACGTCGATGATGCGCGCGCCCTTCGGAAACGGCACCTTCCCGCGCTTGCCGATCGCGGCGATCTTATTCTCGGTGACAACAATATCGGTGTCTTTCAGAACTTCGCCGCCTTTCATGGTGATGGCGGTTGCGCCGCGGAGGACCACCGTGCCCCGCGGCGTATGGCGCGGGCGCTCCACAGCGAGATCGATCTCCTGGCCCGCAAACTTGGCAGCCGGCTTCGGTGCGGCTGCGGCCTCGGTTCCGGTCTCCGCCGCCGGCGGCGTCGCGTTCCACTCGACCGTAGAGAGCGGTTGGCGGAAGTAGGTTGAGCCTGTCGTCCAGGTCGCTACTTTACCGTCCGAGGACCAGCCAAAAGTGTCCGTGGGAACGGTGGTGAGTTTCTTCACCGGCACCGAAGCGCCGCGAACATTGATCGCCGGCGTGTCGCCCGTCCGAGGAATCACCAGTACGTAGAGATGATTCACCACCAGCGCGAGCGCGTGCTTCCCGTCCGGAGAAATCTGCACATCGCGCGCAGGTGCTGGTTCGGGGCCTCGGCTCGGTCCGTTGACGGTCAGGACCGTTTTCCGGTCCGTTCCATCAAATCGCATGGATTGCAGTCCGCGGGGCCCATAGACGTAGACGAGGTCGGGCTCGGGTCCAAAATGCGGACGGCCGGAGCCGCGCGTCGGTGCGATCATCGTCGCTTCGCCGCCGCCTGCCGGAATCCACACGATATCGAGCCCAGGTTGTGGTCCAAGGAAATCCGAAGGGTGATTCACGCGCGTTTGCCGCGTCGTACGCAGCGCGACGATGCGCGTGCCGTCTGGCGACCATACGGGGTCGCGGTAGAACGCCAGAGTTCGAGTAAGTTGCTCGGGCGTTCCGCCGCCGCCGGCGCGGCGTTTCCAGACGTGGCCTCCGGCCGTCGACCAGGTAACGTAGGCGATCCACTGGCCATCGGGAGACCAGCTTGGCTGATATTCGCGAGCATGCTCTCCGGTCGTGATCTTGCGGGTAGCAGGCTGCGCATTGCCGGATACCGGGAGGTCCGCGGTATAGAGTTCGGTGAGCGAAGAGAATGCCACCCGTTTCGAGTCCGGCGACTCGCGGACGCTCTGCGTAAGCCGCGCCCGAACCGTACCGGTCTCGATCTTCTGCGGAAAGTTATTCAAGTTCGGGCCGACGTCGAGCGCGACTTTGGCGGTGAACGGAATGACGCGATCGGCGCCTGTAGAGACCTCGATGCGATGGATCTTTCCGCCGTACGAGATGACAATCGCCGCGCCGTCGCGGGTGTACGCGTAGCCCGGAAGCAGATCCCTCGAGGCGCGGGCTTCCTGCTCGTCACGCTGAATCGGGTACTTCAGCCAACGCTCGTCGCCGGTTGCGAGGTTGCGGATCCGGAGGCCGGTTTGCGTGTCGAACCGCGTCGCATACACAAGCGTGTTGCCGTCGGGCGAAACGGCAGGGCGAAACGCGCTGCCGGGCGTGAATGTGATGGAGTCCTCGTCGCCCGTCGTTCGATCACGGCGATAAATCTGCGTCGCCGGACGCCCCCCGCCGATGCCTCCTCCGCTGCGTCCCGCGAAATAAAGGTAGCGGCCGTCTCTCGTGGGCCAGACACCGAAACCGCTGAGGACGCCGGCGCCACCCCCTCCCGGCCCGGGGGTTGCGCCGACGACGGGCGCGGCAGCCCCTTTGGTGATCTTAAGGCCCGATCCTCCGACGATCGAGAACATCCAGAGTTCCGTTGCTCCGCGGCTTTGCGGGCCCGATAGCGACACGACAACATACTCGCCATCCGGCGTCCAGGCGGGCGAGAATACAGTAGCCTGCTTTTCTTTCGAGAGTTGCTTGGGATTTGTGCCGTCGGCGTTCGCGATCCATAAGTTGTCGGCGCCGTCGCGATCACTGATAAATGCGATCTTCTTGCCGTCCGGCGAGTAACGAGGCATGGCGTCGAAGGCCATGCCGGTCATCACGGCCTTGGCTTCGCCGCCCTCGGCGGGCACGGTGTAGAGGTCGCCGAGAAGTTCGAACAGAATCGTTTTGTTGTCCGGCGAGAGATCGAGCGAGATCCACGTGCCTTCCTCCGTCGTGAACGCGACGTTACGCTCGGGCTTGAGAGAAAGGCCCTTCTTTTCGACCTTTTTGTCCGATTTGGCAGTGTCTTTCTTCGAGTCCGGCTCCTGACGCCCGAGGCTTTGTGAAAGGCCATTCGAAACGAACGTCGAGATCAGCGCCGCGGCGCCGAGGAGAAGAACGGGGAGGAAGCGCATCGGCGCAATTGTAGCAAGCGGATTGCCAGCGCCCGGTTGGCCGCGCGTAGTTCGCGGCGCGCTCCGTCCTGGCCGCATCGAACGACCGGCATTCGTTCGCCTGCATTCGCCTGTACACCTGCATTCGCCTGTACACCCGCATTCGCCTGTACAATGGAGAACAAGGTTCGGAATATGCGCCCTCTTATTGCTCTCTCTGTTCTCGCGGTCGCGGCGTTGCTCGCCGCGCAAGCGCCGCAGGCCACCGCGCCTGCCGCTACTGCAAAAGCCGCCGCCAGTATGACCCCGGCGAAGCTGGAAGAGCAGGTGAACATCAAAGTCGACGTCAATGAAGTCATTCTGCCCGTCACCGTGACGGACATGAAAGGCAAGTTCGTTTCCGATCTTGATCAACGCGACTTTCAGATCTTCGACGAAGGCAAGGAACAAACCATCCGCTACTTCACGCGCGAGCGGAATCAGCCGGTCGTGGTCGGATTTCTGATTGACCAGAGCAACGCCAACCGCCTGCACTGGAAAAACTATCAGGAGTCGGCCATCGAACTGGTGCTGAATCTGCTTCCCGGCGACAAGCGGTATTCCGGCTATCTGGTGGGCTACAACACCGAGGCCGAGTTGCTCGTCAACACCACTTCCGATTCCGAAAAGCTGGTCGAGAAGATTCGCAAGATGAAGCCCGGTGGCGGCGCGGCGCTCTACGACGCAATCTATACGTCGTGCACCAATCGCGCACTCGTCAAGGGCGAGCCGGTGGAGCCGCGGCGCATCATTATCATCATCGGAGACGGCCATGACAACGCCAGCAAGAAGACGCTCGACCAGGTGCTCGAGATCGCGCAGCGGAACCTGGTGACCATCTACGGAGTATCGACCGTGGCATTCGGGTTCACCAACGAAGGCGATGCCAACTTGAAGAAGCTGGCAGAGAAAACTGGCGGGCGCGTCGAATATCCCCTGCAGGGCGTCTACAGCGAGGTGTCGGGGTACTTGTCGACTCCTTCCGATGAAGGTAACTACGCGTTTAAGGTCGGCACCGGCGGCTACGCGTCGGCGATCGCGACGGGCATGTTCAAAGCGGTGGCCAACGTCGCCGGCGAGGTGACAACGCAGTACATCCTCCGCTATATTCCCAGCGTGGCGGAAGGCGACAAGGGTGCCTCGAAGCAGTACCGCAAGGTCGAAGTGCGGGTAAGTCTACCGCACGTGAAGGTTCGCGTGCGCGAAGGCTATTATCCGTACAATCCGTAGCCCACAATTCATGTCCGATTTCGCGAACACCCGACGATAAGTCCATAGAGAAATAAAAAACTTTCGAATGTCAGTTTTTGCGCTAGCCTCGGCGAACTACTCGCTGCTGTCGTTTGACGCGGCCGGCCGGGGACTGACCATCGGCATTCTTCTCGAAGACCCCGCCGATTCTAAGGTGTACGTGCGGCTTCGCCGCGATTGGGAGGCGTTGCTCGAAAGCGGAGCGATCGCCCAAGAAGACGCGGAAATCCTTGCACTTCTTGAAGACGATCTACGGGCCAAGGCCGCGGAGTTCGGCGCGGAGCCCTTTTTTGCCTGGCTCGAAAGCACGCTCTCGAACACACTGCGCGTCACGGATCGCGAAGCGGTTACCGTAGACTCGATCAGCCGTTCGCTCGACCGCCTCTACCGCCAACACGTCGCGCCGAACGTACTTCCTTTTCGAACCCACCTGCCGGTGTTTACCCTCCAGGCGGCGGCCGGACGCTTCCTGGATAATCAGGAAATCTCCGAGGAAGGCTGGGAGGAAGCTCCGGCCGACCTGAAACTCACCGCCGACCTCTTTATCGCCCACATCAGCGGCCGCAGCATGGAGCCGCGCATTCCCGATGGCAGCCTATGTGTCTTTCGGATGAATGTGGCCGGCTCGCGGAACGGCCGCCTCGTCCTGGTCGAGAATCTGCACGAGGGCGGCAACAACCGGTACACGGTGAAGCGCTACCGCAGCGACAAGACGCCATCCGCCGACGGAACCTGGACACACGAACGGATTCGACTCGAACCGCTGAACCCGGAGTTCGAGGCTTGGGATATCGACCCTACCGACGGCTCGGTCCGTGTCATCGCGGAGTTCGTATCCGTTCTCCGTTCCTAGTTCTCCGACCGTGTGCTTCGGATCGAAACGATCCCCGCCGTAACCTTTCGGGGCCACAAGCCCGGGTGGTAAGCGAGCGCCCCACCAAGAACCGCGACCGTAAGCGAGCG
>JAYVTO010000164.1:0-3795 GCA_043788745.1 Acidobacteriaceae bacterium | reverse complement strand
CACGGTGACTCCGCGAGGGGGTGGGAATGGGAATGGCGGAGTGGATCTGGAGCGAATCAAGCCGGGGATGAGCGGGGAAGAGTTGGAGAGGGTGAGGGCGGAGATCTCGCGGATCGCGTCGCAGACGTTGCGGGGCATTTGAGGACTGTGGGGCTGAGTCGTAGGGGGCGGATGTACCGCCGGACGTCGAGTTAGCGCGAGGAGTGCCCTCCCTAACGATAGGGGTTCCGTGCAGAGCGAGCGCGCGCGAGGACTTGGTCGCGGGTTTGTTACCCGCGCGCAGACGGGCGCGGCTGGACGGAGAGTTGGTTAACCCGCGACCTTACGGTCGCGGCTGGAATTGGTAGTACGAAGGGCTGCTGAACAAAAAGAGGCTGGCGGGAAACCGCCGGTCTTTTTTTGTTCAGCAGTCGAAGAAAGAGAAAGAGGAGAGTAGATGGCAACGATTACATCAGCCAATGTGGCAAACGCGATCGTAAAGTTGGTGGCCGTGGATGCCCTGCCAGCCCTGATGGGGAATCTGGTGATGGGTAACCTGGTGAACCGGGACTATGAACCGGTGCTGGCGCAGGCCGGCGACACGGTGAACATTCCGATTCCGCCGACGATGGTGGCGAACAACATCGCCGAAGGCGGATCGGTGCAGTTGCAGAGTCCGAATCTGGGGAACGCGCAGATCGTGCTGAACACGCACGCGGAAGCGACGTTCCAGATTCCGGACGTGACCAAGGTCCTGGCGGTGCCGGACCTGCTGAGGCTGTACATGCAGCCGGCGATGGTCGCACTCGCGGAGCGGATTGAGACGGATCTGATCAACACGTATGCGCAGTTCACTGCGAACGGGGTGATCGGCAGCGCCGGTGCGGCGCTGACGGAAGCTACGGTGGACGCGGCCGAAACGGTGATGTTCAACGCCAAGGTTCCGGCGAGCATGTCGAAGTATCTGGTGGTGGATCCGGCTGGGTATTCGGCGATCCGACAGATTCCGCGTTTCAGTGAGTTCCACAGTGCGGGTGAAGCCGGACTGCGAGCGTTGATCGACGGAGTGGTCGGGAAGATGAAGGACTTCTACATCTTCCGGTCACAGTTTATTCCGAAGACGGGAAGCGGTCCGGCGACGACGCACAATCTGGCGTTTACGAAAGACGCGTTGGGCCTTGTGATCCGGCGTCTGCCGCAGCCGCTGCCGGGAACGGGCGCGATCGCGGAGTATGCGGAAATCGGCAACTTCGGCATGCGAGTGACGATGTCGTATCAGCCGAATACTTTGGCGCAGCAGTTCACGGTGGACGTGCTGTACGGCGTGGGCGTGCTGCGGAACTCGCACGGCGTTCACATGCTGAGCTAGTTCGGGAGGAAAGCCGCCAAAGGTTTCGGCGGAATGGGCGGGGGTGCCAACCGGCAAACCCCCGCTTTTTCTTTGGGATTTCGAGGGTCTTGGGAAAAGGAGATGGAAATGGACTTGCGATTTTATTACCAGCAGATTCGGGCGATAGAGGAGTCGATTGCGGGACAGGATGCAGTGGTGGTGAGCGAGCCGACGCGCGACGGCGGGAAAGGGGGCGTCTTTTCGGATGTATCCCGAGCGCTGGCGGCGAAGTTGATCGTAGACGGCAAGGCAAGGCTCGCGACGGTAGAGGAAGAGGAGCGGTACCGGGTGGAGCTGGACGAAGCGAGACGGCGGATTGCGGGGGTGCCGGCGCCTTTTTACAGCACGGGCCGCGTCCAGGTGTCGGCGTTGGCGGATGCGAAGAAGAATCCGGTGAAACGAGGTTGATGAGATGGCGCTATTTACGGACGGGAGTCCTTCGGCGATCGAGGATCTGCGGTGTTATGAATCGTCGCTGCTCGACGTGGCGCGGGTAGAGCAAATCGATCTGGACGGCAAGCTGGCGCTTGCCGCAGCGGAAGTTGGGGCTGAGCTAGCCGCGTTCCTTCTGCGGCGACCGGCGCAGGATCCGCAGGCGGGCAGCCGGCGGCAACTGGGACTGACGACAGTTGTGGTCACGGATCCGGTGAAGAGATGGCATGTGTTGCACACGCTTGAACTGGTTTTCCGCGACGCGTTTGGGAATCAGCTGAACGAACGCTACGAGAAGAAGCGAAACCAGTACGCCGAGTTGACGGAGCGGGCGAAACGACAGGCATTGGAGTACGGCGTGGGGCTGGTTTCGGTACCGATTCCGAGAGCGGCAGCACCGGCGTGCGCAAGCGTACCGGGAAGCGGCGTGTCAACGACGTACTACGTGAGCGCAAGTTGGGTGGGTGCGCGCGAAGGCGCGGCGAGCTATCCGACGACGTTCGATACCACGGCAGGCAGCCAACTAATGGTGAGCACGGGCGCAGCGCCGTCCGGCGTGACGGGATGGAACGTGTACGTAGGTGTAACGCGGGAGGGGATGGCGTTGCAGAATTCGACACCGCTAAGCCTGGGGCAGGCGTGGGTACCGACGGGCGGGTTGGTTGCGGGCGCAGGTCTGTCTTCGGGGCAGCCGGCGGAGTACTGGGTCATCGAGAATCGGACGTCGCAGCGGGGTTAAGAGACGGACCTAGGGGTGGCGGACAGAGGCCAGTGATATGGAGAGAAAACAATGGCACAAGTAGCGAGTATTGGGACGCAGAAGATGGTCGCCATTCTTCTGGGGCCTTCGGGACTGCAGCCGGTGGTGGCGGGAATCGCGAATGACATGGGGTTGGAACCGTCGGCGGTTCCGGCAGCGACGGTGAATGGGCAAAACGTCGCAGCGGAGGTGATCGAGAAGACCGCGGGCACCGCGTATCCGGCGATGCAGGTTTACTGCGAGCGGGTCTCGAATACGCTGCGTGAGAAGTTTCGGACATTCTCGGGTAAGGCGCGCATGGTGGTGGAGGCCCGGGTTTCGCAGGATCGTCTGGGCGGAATCGAACAGACATTGCAGTTGTACGTAGACGGAGTGACGCAAGTACTCGATGGAAATCGAGGCGACTGGGGCCAGGGGATGTTCTATACGGGCGGCTACGAGGTCAGCTACAACCCGGTGCGGCATGGCGGGCGGAATTTCCTGCAGACCGCAAAGATCGTTTTTGAAATCGATATCAGCAAGTAGGTCCGCGAGGGCCAAGGGAGAAACAACGAATGCCATGTTACGTGTCGTCAACAAATAACCGCTTCTACGTGAGGCTGGAGCAGAGTTTTGGGGCTGTGGGTGCGATGACTGAGAAGAACCGGATTCCGGCGGTGAAGCTGGAGGCGAAACAGAAGACCGCAGTCCGGCAGCGGAGAGATAAGACGGGGAGCCGAACGTTCGTTGGGTTGCCGAGCGGCGTCCGGCGCGATACGGAATTCGCACTAGAAACGTTTCTGACAGCATGGACGGATCGGGCGCAACAGCCTTGCCATGGACCGCTGTTCCAGGCGGCGATGGGCGGAACGCCGAAGATGTTCAACGGCGCGACGGTAAGCGCAGTCTCGGGCGCGCAACTGACGTTCGGCGCGACGCACGGGTTGACGCCCGGGCAGGCCGTCACGTTCGGCGGCGAGATGCGATTTGTGGCGGCGGTTGCGAGCGCGCAGTCGGCAACGCTGAACGCGCCGTTCATTTCCGGCCTTGCGGCGGGGAGCTCGTTGGGCGGGACGGTGACGTACACGCTGGCGACGAGCGTACCGAGCACGAGCATCTTCGATTACTGGGATCCGTCGGAGGCGGTGCAGCGCGTGTTGAGCGGCGCAGCGGTGGACAGGATGCGGATTCGCGTGAACGGAGACTTTCATGAGTTTCGTTTCTCGGGCCCGGCGCGCGATCTGATCGATAGCGC
>JAYVTO010000163.1:0-3876 GCA_043788745.1 Acidobacteriaceae bacterium | reverse complement strand
AGAACTATTCAGGAGGTGGTGGGTACCAAAATCGTATGGGCTGACCCTGCTTTCCTGCGAAATGGATGTTCGCGTTGGGGGGCAGTATCGTTTGGTGTTCCGCCACGAAGATTCGACGATGGCGTTCTACGGCACGTACCTCGAAGTGACACCGTACTCGCGCCTCGTTTGGACCAACGAGGAAGGTGACAACGGCAAGACCGTCACCACGGTGACCTTCGATGAAAGCGCCGGCAAGACGCAGTTGGTGGTGCACGATCTCTATCCCTCGAAGGAAGCGGTTGACTCCGGATCGACGGGCGCGATGCCCGAGGCGCTCGACCAACTCGACGAGCTTCTCGCCAGCCTGGCATCAAGCTCGGCGACAGAATGACGCGGTTAACCGAGCAATCCACGCAGCCCGTGGCCGGCCCCGAGGGTAAGAAAACCGCCCCAGGCAAGACCCCGGCGAAGCTGCTGGTCGCCATGACTGGCCAGGCAAGCGCCGCGAAGACCGCACAAGGCGCATCGCAATCCCGGCGTCACTCACAATTCGTGGGAGAAGGCGTACGCCGAGCCGGAGTTGCCGAAGTGGCTTTTCGCGCTTTCGCTCAAGAAGTAGGTACGTCGTGGATGCGGCCGTCCGCACCGAGACGAAACCGTTTTTCCCGCCACTCGACGTGGTTGCCAAAGAGTCCGACGGCCCAGACTGCTGCTCCGAAGAGGTCGCGTAACGGAACCAGCGGCAGCATGGTGGCAGCCGCGCTGTCGCGGAGAGCCGTCACGGCGATAGTTGCTGTGAGGTAGCGCAGTGCGAATAGAGCCAGCGACAGTTCTTCGAAGCCGAGCGCTACAAGCAGCAGTGCCCACAGGCTCGCGAACGTGACCGGCAGCCCCGCGTAGCCGCCGTACCGCGAGACGCGGATCGTGCGTGCCCAGCGAACCTGGTGCTTCCATACTTCTCGCCACGCAGCAACGCCACGCGCGTTGCTGCCGAGTCCGGTGTCGACGATAACTTCTGAAAGTACACATTTCAGCCCGAGCGCATGTAGGCGCTTTCCCAGTTGGTAGTCGTCGGCGATGTAGTCCGCGATCGCTTCGAAGCCTCCGATGCGGGCGAGATCGGCGCGACGAAATGCCAGGGTCGAACCGAAGGCGAATTCGTCGACGCCGACCAGAGGCGCGACGAGAGAACTTGGCGCGAAGTCAGTGGCGACTCCGAGTGCCTCGAAGCGGGCGGCGAAGGAGGTTCCGTGGGCGCGGTAGAGGCAAGTGACGAGGCCGACGGCAGGGTCGGCGAGCGGAGCCACCACGCGAGCGAGATAGCCCGGCGGAACGCGGATGTCGGCGTCGTTGACGATGAGGATTTCGTGCTGCGCGGCGCGAACGAGGTCGACAAGCGCGCCGACCTTGGCGTTGGCCGTTTTGGTGGTGACCTCGATAAGCCTTGCCGCAGTGCCTTGAAGAGCGCCTGCGAGCGCGGCGGGGTCGCGTGCGCCGACCAGGAGTTCGAAATTCGGATAGTCCTGCAAGAGGTAAGTTTGGATTGCCTCGCGGAATCCGGGGTCGTCGCTGTGCGCCGGTTTCAGGATGGAGACGGGGCCGGCCTTTCGAGGCACAGTCGGACGTCGCGCGAGAAAGCGGACGCTCGCCACGAGCGCGATCAGTTGATAGGCTGCGGCGACGAAGCTAACGGCGATAGCGATTGCGTGCATGCCGAGGGATGACCCAATGATAGCCGGGCCTACGCCGCAAGCAGCAGAACACCCGCCGCCACCAGAGCCGCGCCAGCCCAGCGCCAGCGGTCGATGTGCTCCTTCAAAACTGCGCGCGCGAGGATCGTCTCCGCGACCATACTCAGCGCCGTCGCCGGAACCGCAAAACTCAAGTCGGCGACGGAGACCAGGCTCATGAAGGCGAAAAACGAAATCGCCATGAAGAAAACCGCAAGTATCAGAAACCGCTTGCGCGCGAGCGTCAACAGCAGCCGGCCGATGCCCTTGGGGCGGAAATCCTCGATTTCGCCGTGGCGCTTCATCTCGAAGCTCTGCAGCAAATCGCTGAGCATGGTGGAGGCGACCACGGCTCCAACAAGAATCCAGGGGCTCATGATTTCACTGCTGTTTCCGGATGCGCTTTCGTTTTCCAGCCGACCAGCGCGACTCCGAGGACGATCAGTAGAATGCCCGCCCAACGGCGCGTCGAGATCTGTTCGTGGAGGAATACGCGCCCGAGGACTGCGGACAGAACGTAGCCGAGCGCCGTAACGGGAAGAACGAAACTGAGGTCCGCCCAGCTCAGCAAGGCCATCCGGGCGAGCATCCAAAGGATCAGCAAAACAATCCCCAACGCGACGAAGGGGTGGAAGATTGCGGTGATGTAGGAAAGCGCAGAAGACAGCTTCTCCGCTTCGTGCTTCATCCCAAGCGTCAGAAACAGATTTCCTACGGCGTTGCTCAACACTACGATCAACGTGAAGATCAGCGTTTTCGCGCTGATGGTGGAAGCGCCTCGACCCACGCGTTAGGCGCTCGGAGCGCCCACGGCTTCGGCGGAGGCTTTATTCTCATCCACAATGAACTTCTTGCGCTTGCTGCGCAAGGCCATGTATTCCTTGGCTTCTTTGTAGAGCCGCTTCCGGTCGTTCGAATCGAACAGCGCCTTGCGCACGATGCGCCAAGCGGCCTTCGGACGGAAGTAATACTCGTCGTAGAAGCGTTCCACCCAATGAACGAGCTCTGCTTTGTCGAAGCCAGGGTAGACCACGTTCGGCAGTTGATGGCCGAGTTCGTCGGTCATCGAGTCGATGGAGACAAGGCCGTTCGCTTTGGCGTGCTCGAAGAATTCGGTGCCGGGATAGGCATGGCCGAGCGAAACCTGAATGGTCTCGCAATCCAGCTCCTTCGCGAAATCGATGCTCGTACGGATGCTCTCGCGAGTTTCGCCGGGCAGGCCGATGATGAAGTCGCCGTGGATGATCAGGCCCAGCTTGTGCGCGTTCTTGGTGAAGCGGCGCGCCATGTCGACCGTCGCGCCCTTCTTGATGTTCTTGAGAATCTGCGGATCGCCGGATTCGAAGCCGACGATCATCAGCCGGCAGCCAGCGTCCTTCATGGCCTTCAGCGTCTCGAAGTCGGTGGTGACGCGCGACGTGCAGGACCAGGTGAAGTTCAGCTTCGCCAGCTCTTTGCATAGCGCGATCGTGCGTTCCTTCTTGTAATTGAAGGTGTCGTCGTCGAAGAAAATTTCTTTGAGGCCAGGGAATTTCTGCAGCGCCGACTTGCACTCGCCGACGATGTCGTCGATCGAGCGCAGACGCCAGCGATGGCCGGAGTGCGTTTGGGGCCAGAGGCAGAACGTGCACATCGCCGGGCAGCCGCGCGACGTGTAAAACGAAATGTAGGGCTGCAGCAGGAACGGGACGTTGTAGCGCTTGAAATCGAGGTCGCGGCTATAGACGTCGGTCACCCAAGGCAGTTCATCGAGGTTCTCGATCACCGGGCCTTCGGGGTTGTGAACCACGACGCCGTTCTTGCGGTAGCTGACGCCGGGCAGATCTTCTAGCTTCGCGCCCTTGGCGTAGGCGACGATCTGATGGTCGAACTCGCGGCGGACGATGAAATCGATGGCTTTCTCGCGAAGTACCTTATCGGGCTCGACGGTCACGGGCGGTCCAACGAAGGCAACCTGCAGCTTGGGGTTGTTCGCCTTCATCATCTCGGCAATGCGGACGTCGACCTTGAAGCCTGGCGTCGAGGTGAACAGCACGAGGAGTTCGAAATCCTTCGCGATCTCGACGGTCTGTTCAATGGAGATGCCGTGTGGCGGCGCATCGAGTACTTTGCTATCGGGCAGCATGCCCGCCGGATAGCAGAGCCACACCGGGTACCAGTAGGA
>JAYVTO010000162.1:0-27797 GCA_043788745.1 Acidobacteriaceae bacterium | reverse complement strand
GGCAAGACGCTGTGCGTGACCCGGATTGACTTAATGGACGACCAGAAGAAGCTCGGCGCGTTGGCGATCGTCACCTACATGCTGCTCGGCTAGGCTCTGAGCGGCAATGCTCTCACCGGCGCTGTTACCATCGCCATACTCAGCATCATGACGCCGCCCTCAGCCATCGCGCACTACAAGATCATCCGCAAGCTCGGCGAGACACTGTGCCTGTCAGCGTTCATAAGCCTCACCCCGAAAACGACGTCATACCTGGTGGGCTGTCCCTGATGGTTCGATACCGCGATTCCGCGGGGCGCTTACTGCGCTCGACTTCGTCTCGCTTCGTGCGCGCCTTGATCCCGTCGCTTGGCGGTTGTGGAGAGTGAGGCGACCGGGCGCGATCAATATCTCAAGGACAGCCCACTAGTCACGCAGCGCCGCGAGCGATGAGCCGCGCCTTCACTTTCTTGAGAGAAATCCGCTTCTCAGACCGTCGCGATCTTGAGACAAGCACGTCCTGGATGTCTTCCCAAAGCGCACTATGCGTCTTCAGGTCGATGACTGCCGCCGTCTTCCGACCCTTCTCGTCGGTAAGAAATTGAATTCCCGTCCTACGCGCTGTTCCCTTTCTCGCACTTCGGTCTGTGCTTGTCTGGCACCGCACTCTGCCCACAGAATACCCCAGACACACGAACCCGATTCTCTGGAGGAACACAGGTAAGAAACAACTCTTCAAAGAGCGACTCGGAGGTCCAACTATCCAGGGCCGCCGGTTCCGAGCGCTTCCAGCAACCCACCCGGCCGATCCGCTGCGACGCCGATCCGCCGAACCAGTTTGCGCCGGCCATATAAGCCCTCCGCTGTGACCGCCTCGCGCAACTCCACCGTGATGTTGGGATCACCGATCCCCACAATCCGCAGGTTGCCGGGCGCGCTGCGATCCGGAATCTCCGTCAGTCGATTGGCCGCGACAATGTTCTCGCGCGCGACCTCGACACTCCAAAGAAGGCCGGCACGAAGCAGGACAGAGGTCTCTGTGACGACGATCGGCCGCAACACGAACGACCGCGCCAGCGCAATCAGCAGCACCGATCCGTAGAGGCTGAGGCCGGTGATCCACCAGGCTGCGACCGGGCTCCAACGCTGGATTACGAAGTGCATGCCGACCGCTTCGCCGAAGCTGATCGCGGCAAGGAAGCCGAAGAGCGTCGCGGCGCCGTTCTCCTTGTGCATCGAGAACGCGCGGGCTCCCGCCGGAACGTCGGGCTTCATCAGCCAACCGGCGAACGCCATCCGCAGAATCGATAGCTCCGAAAGAAATATGCGTGCGGGAAAACTATTGCCTCCGCGCCGCATCACGAACCACGCGATACCAAGTTCGCAGAGGACGGCGACTGCGATGTTCGTTGCGCCGAGATCGGGCAGAACGTAGGTTGCGCGCAACAGCCCGCTTAGCAACACGGGCACCACTGTGATCAACGGCTGCACACCCGCGCGCACGACGAGCAGGTAATATGCGGCAGGAATCGTGATTAACAAGTCCGCGCACGCGCCCGCCGTCACTGCGGCGCTCTGCGCATGGCGAAGCAGCAGCGAAATCGCGACGTTGGCCAAGACGGCAAAGCCAAGGAAGAGAAGTAGCCGATGGCGCGCAAGGACCATGAGTCTATTTTGCCGCAACCAGCTCGCTTTCGGCGGCGTCTACGCCTGCGCCGAATGCGCAATCACCGCCTGCTGGTCATCGCCGAGCAACCGCCGCCCATGCACCGCCAACTCGAAGCGATCCTTCACGCCGGTCTTTTCAAAGATGTGCATCAAGTGCACCTTCACCGTACCCGCCGTAATGTGCAGTGATTCCGCGATCTCTTTATTCTTGAGACCGACGCAAATATGCTTCGTAATCTCGCGCTCCCGAGGCGTCAGCCGCGGACGCGATTTGCGATTCAGGAATCCAACCACTTCTGTCGACAGCGAACTCTCGATCCAGATCGTACCCTTCGCCACCGACCGCAGACACTCCACCAGCATGTCCACCGGCAGCGTCTTCCGTACGATTCCCCTGGCACCCATTTGCAGCGCACGGAAGCAATCGATTTCCGCCATCTCCTGCACCCATAGGACCGGCTGACACCGCGGCGACGTAATCTTTACGTCCGCCAAAAACTGCAACACCACCTTGAGCCCCGACGCCTGGTCCACGAGCAGAACGTCTGGATCGAGGCGGCGGAGTGCTTCCAAGGCTTCGGTCAGGGTAGCGGAGGCCCCTAGAAAATCAAGATCTTCCGTAGCCCCCAGTACCGTGCGGACCCCTTCCAGAACGATTGGCTGCGATTCGCAGGCGTAGATTGTTAGTCGGCTCACCCAGATTTCCTTATGACGTCCATCGGCGTCTGCTCGACACCTGTGTAGGTACTAAGTAACGATTTTCTCCTGCATTTGTGGGGAGCCTGGTACTACCCGCATCCTAAGTCCTACAGAAGGCCGCCAAACTACTCGCTTTCTGAAGACTCGGCAAGCGACCCAAGCGTTTCTCCCGCGCTACACTGCAAGGAATGAATCGGCGACTGCTTCTTCCCTTTGTCCTTCCCTTCGCTGCCGCGGTATCGGCCCAGACCGCCGGTCTGACGCAGCAACTTAATAAAACCGTCCAGTTCGACGATGTTGCAGTTTCGCCCGACGGCAACCGCACCGCCTGGGTCCAATCCGTTGCCACCTCCTCTGACTCCACCACCACTATCAGCGACGGAAAAAATGCGCCGGTCGCCGTAGCGACCAAACCCGGATCCCGTTCCGACGCTTCACCCGCCTGGGCACCCGACTCCAGAACGCTCGCCTTCTTTTCAACCGTCGGAGAAAAAGAGCAAGCCCAACTCTGGACCGTCGCCGCCGACGGCAAAAATGCGCGCAAGCGAACCACACTCAAGGGCTACGCCGCCCGGCCGCATTGGTCGCATGACGGCACCCGCATCGCTTTCCTCTATATAGAAGGAGCAAGCGGCGGCGGACCCCTGCTGGCCGCGCCCACGCAGACCGGCGTCATTGACGACTCGTTCAAGAACCAACGCATCGCCATCCTCGACGTCGCCACCGGAAAACTGTCGCAAGTCTCGCCGCGGAATCTTCACGTCTACGCCTTCGATTGGTCACCCGACGACAAGGCCTTCGCCGTCACCGCCGCACCTGGACCGGGCGATAACAACTGGTGGATCGCCCGCCTCCACGTTGTCGCCATCGCGACCGGACAAGCGAAAGAAGTCTACAAGCCGCAATTGCAACTCGCGACACCGCGCTGGTCGCCCGACGGCAAAACCGTCGCCTTCATCGAAGGCATCATGAGCGACGAAGGATTTCACGGCGGCGACGTCTTCACCGTCTCCGCCACCGGAGGCGCGGCCGTGAATCACACCAAAGGCCGCAAGTCTTCGCCTGGTGGCTTGCTTTGGATCAAGCAGGATCGCATTCTCCTGACCGAATCCGTCGGCGGCGGCAGCGCCATCTCCGAACTCATCGTCGCGAACAACGAGGTCCGCACGTTGTGGAATGGTGCCGAAGACGTGCACACCGGCGGCAACTTCCCCAACTTCTCGGTATCGAAAGACGGATCGCAATCCGCCGTCGCGCGCAGCACATTTACCAAGCCCCCCGAGATCTGGACCGGCCCCATCGGCCAATGGAAGCAACTGACGCAAGCAAATGCCGCGATGAAGCCGTCGTGGGGAGAAGGCCAGAATCTCGAATGGACGAACCAGGGCTTTCACGTCCAAGGCTGGCTGATTCCGCCGGTCAATGTGCAGCCCGCCAAAAAGTACCCGATGGTCGTGAACATCCACGGCGGCCCCGCGGGCGTAGCGAAGCCGGCATGGCCCGTGCAGGGCTTCGCCGCGCTGCTCGCGTCACAAGGCTACTACGTCTTCCTGCCGAACCCGCGCGGCAGCTATGGCCAGGGCGAAGAGTTCACCAAAGCCAACGTCAAGGATTTCGGCTACGGCGACCTCCGCGACATCATGGCCGGCGTCGACCACGCCATCGGCAAATTCCCCATCGACAACAATCGCCTCGGAGTCACCGGCTGGAGCTACGGCGGCTTCATGACCATGTGGACCGTCACGCAAACCAATCGCTTCAAAGCCGCCATGGCCGGCGCCGGAATCGCCAATTGGGAAAGTTACTACGGGCAGAATCTCATCGACCAGTGGATGATCCCCTACTTCGGAGCCTCCGTCTACGACGACCCCTCTGTCTACGCGAAAAGCTCGCCCCTCAGCTTCATCAAGAAGGTCACGACGCCGACGCTTGTCATCGTCGGAGAGTTCGACGCCGAATGCCCCGCCCCGCAATCCTACGAATTCTGGCACGCAATGCGAGCCTTGGGAAAGACAACCGAGCTCGTCGTGTACAAAGGAGAAGGCCACCGTTTCATGGACCCCAAGAACCGGGTCGACATGCAAGACCGCACCGTCCGCTGGTTCCAGAAATATTTAAAGTAACGACGCCGCCCGTAAGGTCGCGCGTAGGTTCACACTCCATCTCAACGAAAGGAACCGCGAACGCAGTGAGCGGATCTCCCATTCACAAATGCCAGTAGGGTCGCGCGTTATCTAGCCCCTGGGCGTCAGCCTGGTGATGTAAAAAATGACCCCAACCGACTTCGACGCCCTAGTCGCCCGAGCCCTGGCCCGCATCCCCGCGCGCTTCCGTAAACTCCTCGACAACGTCGTTCTCGTCGTCGAAGCCGAATCCCGCACGCCAGGGCTGCTCGGGCTCTACGAAGGCCGCCCCCGCACCGAACGCAGCATCTCAGAACCCTTCGCCGCGCCCGATCGCATCACTATCTACCAAGGCCCCCACGAACGCGCCGCGCATTCCGTCGACGACCTCGAACGCATCGTCGCCGACACCGTCTGGCACGAAATTGCCCACTTCTTCGGCATGGACGAACGGCAAGTCCGAACCGCCGAAAAGAGAAGAGAATCCCGCCGCGCGGGCCGCACGCCGCGCAGGTTGTAGAAGACTCGCCTGATTACAATCGGCGCCCGAAGCTTTGAAGTAGCGTCCGTGAGCGGCGAGTCACGAACGCGGCAACGACTTGGGCACATCCTCAATCGCTTCGATCACTTGCTTCATGATCTTTGGATGCAAGATCGCCCCGCTATGGAATGGAACGACAACTCGACGACCGCCGTTTTGATAGATGCGGTGGCTGCCCTTCGACCGTATCCAGACAAAACCCTTTGCAAAGAGCAGAGCCTCAGCCTCAGCCGACGTAACCCCAGGCAGCCTAGGCATGTACCTCGACGTTCGTTGTCAAGATGACCTGGCTCAGCGCCGCCGAGCGCTCATCTTCACTGAGCGTCTCCAAGTACAGCTCAATTGCCTCACGAATATGGTCGAGTGTTTCGTCAATGGTGTTGCCTTGCGATTGACACCCCTTCAACTCAGGGCACCAAGCGTAGTAGCCATCCTGATCCTTTTCGATCACGACACTAACCTTGCTGGTCATGCTCCCATATTACAGGTAGCAACGCAGCATGGAGGTAGCGCGCTGACACTCGTTCATTCCCTCTCGGCACGCCGCAACGTACTCGAAACCTCGCGCCGTTCTACGGATTCCGATTTCGATGAGCAATACCGAGCCGATCAGCCAATACTCGCTGACACTCGCACCATCCCCAAACACATAGGCAACGCCTATACCTCACATAGCCCCCAATCCACCACAAAACCAATTACAGTGAAGCCTGTACAATCAGGAGCGAAACATGTCCACCGAATCCAAATGCCCCATCACCGGCGCCGGAGCCCTTAGCCACACCACGGCCAACGCCCCCTCGAACGCCGATTGGTGGCCCAATCAGCTCAACCTCAAAATCCTCCACCAGAACTCCCCCCTCTCCGACCCCATGGACAAGGACTTCAACTACGCCAAAGAATTTAAGAGCCTCGACCTGAACGCACTGGTGAAGGACCTTCATGCCCTGATGACGGATTCGCAGGACTGGTGGCCCGCCGACTACGGCCACTATGGCGGCCTCTTCATTCGCATGGCCTGGCACAGCGCCGGCACGTATCGCATCGCCGACGGCCGCGGCGGCGCGGGCTCCGGCATGCAGCGCTTCGCTCCCCTCAACAGCTGGCCCGATAACGCGAACCTCGACAAGGCGCGCCGCCTTCTCTGGCCAATCAAGCAGAAATACGGTCGCAAGATTTCCTGGGCCGACCTCATGATTCTTACTGGCAACGTCGCCCTGGATTCCATGGGCTTCAAGACCTTCGGCTTCGGCGGCGGGCGCGCGGACGTCTGGGAACCTGAAGAAGACATCTTCTGGGGCCCTGAGAAAACGTGGCTCGGTGACGAGCGCTACACGGGAGACCGGCAGCTCGATAATCCTCTCGGCGCTGTCCAGATGGGCCTGATTTACGTGAATCCGCAAGGGCCCAACGGCAACCCGGATCCTCTTGCCGCCGCCCGCGATATCCGCGAAACCTTCGCCCGCATGGCGATGAATGACGAAGAAACCGTCGCGCTCATTGCCGGCGGACATACCTTCGGCAAAACCCACGGCGCTGCCAATCCCGACAAGTACGTCGGCCCCGAACCCGAAGGCGCGCCCATCGAAGAGCAAGGCCTCGGTTGGAAGAACTCCTTCGGCACCGGCAACGGTGCCGCCACCATTACCAGCGGCCTCGAAGGCGCATGGACCACAACGCCGATCAAGTGGAGCAACAACTACTTCGACAACCTCTTCGGCTTCGAGTGGGAACTTACCAAAAGCCCCGCTGGAGCGCACCAGTGGACACCTAAAGGCGGCAAGGCTGCGGGCACCGTTCCGGACGCTCACGATCCTGCAAAGCGTCACGCCCCGATCATGCTAACCACGGACCTCTCACTGCGCATGGACCCGATCTATGCGCCCATCTCCAAGCGCTTCCACGAACACCCGCGGGAGTTCGCCGACGCCTTCGCCAAGGCCTGGTACAAACTCACGCACCGCGACATGGGTCCGCGTTCCCGCTACCTCGGATCGCTCGTTCCCGCCGAACCCCAAATCTGGCAGGACCCCGTACCGGCAGTCAACTACGAAGCAATCCAGGATCACAACGTCGTCGACCTGAAGGCGCAAATCCTCGCCTCCGGACTCTCGATCTCCCAGTTGGTTTCAACGGCCTGGGCCTCTGCGTCTACCTTCCGCGGCTCCGACAAGCGCGGCGGAGCCAACGGCGCGCGCCTTCGCCTCGCCCCGCAAAAGGACTGGGAAGTGAACCAGCCAGCCGAACTGGCAAAAGTCCTCGAGACCTACGAAGCCATCAAGAAGGACTTCGACCAGCGCGGCGGAAAGAAAGTCTCGCTCGCCGACCTCATCGTGTTAGGCGGCTGCGCCGCCATCGAAGCGGCGGCAAAGAAGGCCGGCCACGACGTCACAGTTCCCTTCGCGCCCGGCCGCACCGATGCGTTGCAGGAGCAAACCGACCAGTACTCCTTCGCCGTACTCGAGCCCACCGCCGACGGCTTCCGCAACTACCTCCGCAAGGGACACCTCAGACCCGCCGAAGAGCTACTGCTCGATCGTGCGCACTTGCTGACTCTCACCGCACCCGAAATGACCGTTCTCATCGGCGGCCTACGCGCCCTCAATGCCAACTGCTGCCAGGCCAAGCACGGCGTCTTCACCAAGAACCCCGAGGCGCTGACCAACGACTTCTTCGTCAACCTCCTCGACATGGGTACAACTTGGAAGCCCGCCTCGACCGAAGGGGTCTTCGAAGGCCGTGATCGCAAGACCAGCGAAGTCAAGTGGACCGGCACCCGCGTCGACCTGGTCTTCGGCTCCAACTCCCAACTCCGAGCCATCGCCGAAGCCTACGCCTGCAGCGATGCAAAAGAACCTTTCGTGAAACATTTCGTGGCGGCCTGGAACAAAGTGATGAACCTCGACCGCTACGACTTAGCCTAGGTCCGCCAAGTCAACAACAACCAAAGCCCAAAAGGCCGGCCGAGGAGCAATCCCTGGCTGGCCTTTTTCCTGTACCCTTATCCAAATGAAACCCTGGACGCTCCTAGCCGCCCTTCTCTTTGTCAGCCCAGCCTTCCCCCAAGCCAAACCTGACCCCGCTTTCGCACCCGACCGCCTTTCACGTATCGATCGCCTTCTGCAGGCGTACGTCGACCAAAACAAAATCTCAGGAGCCGTTGCTCTCGTCCTCCACGACGGCAAGCCTGTCTACGAACACGCCGTCGGCTGGGCCGATAAAGAAGCCGGCCGCAAGATGACCACCAACACCGTCTTCCGCATCGCCTCGCAAACCAAGGCCATCACCAGCGCCGCCGTACTCGCTCTCGTCGAAGAAGGCAAGATCGCCCTGAACGAACCCGTTGGCAACTTTATCCCAACCTTCAAGAAAACCACCGTCGCCGTCCAGTCCGGATCCGAAGTCAACATCGTACCCGCCAAGCGAGCCATCACCATTCAGGATCTCCTCACCCACACCGCCGGAATCTCTTACGGCACCAACAAGCAAGTAGCCGCCCTCTACGAAGCCAAAGGACTCGGCCCCGCCGCCGGCAACGGCTGGTACACCGCCGACAAAGACGAACCCATCTGCGACACGATGGAGCGCCTCGGCACCCTGCCCTTCGTCGCCCAACCCGGCGAAGCCTTCGTCTACGGCTACAACACCGACATCCTCGGCTGCGTCGTCGAAAAAGCCTCCGGCATGTCCCTCGACGAATTCATCCAGAAACGAATCACCGGACCGTTAGGCATGAAGGACACGCGCTTCTTCGTCCCCACCGCCGAACGCGATCGCCTCGCCGCCGTTTACGGCAGCGGACCCGACGGCACCGCCGTCCGCTCGCCCGAAGGAGCAAAGGGCCAAGGAGCCTACATCGACGGCCCCCGCAAGAGCTTCGCCGGCGGTGCCGGGCTCACCTCTACCGCCAAAGACTACGCCCGCTTCCTGGAAATGATCCGCAACGGAGGAGTCCTCAACGGAGTCCGCATCCTCGCCCCCCGCACCGTTGAACTCATGACCACCAACCAATCCGGAACCCTCCACTCGACCACCGGACTAGGCTTCGGCCTCGGCTTTCAAACCGTCGAACGCTATGGAGCCAGCGGAATGGCCGCCGTCGGAGCCTTCGGCTGGGGCGGAGCCTACGGAACCACCTACCAGGTCGATCCCAAAAGCCACAACGTAATTACGCTCATGATTCAGCAAATCCCCAACTCTACCGACATCCAACCCAAATTCTCGGCGTCGGTCTATCAAGCGCTAATGAAGTAGGTCGGACCTCCACGTGACCTCCACGTGACCTCCACGTGACCTCCAGTTGACCTCCAGTTGACCTCCAGGTCTGACAAAACACAACAAAGACTCCAGAGGCGCGGGCGTAAGCCCGCGCCTTGGCGTTCTGCCTACGCGAGCCCCCCACCCAACGAAGAACCGCGAGCGTAAGCGAGCGGCCCTCCGCCACTCACCACCGCTATAACCCCGCCCTTGAGGGCGGGGATGCCGATACTGCGTGGGATTTGAGACGCACTTGCACTAGCTTGGTCGACGAACTGGATAGTCACCAGTTAGAGGAAAAGCATGGACATCGAGAAACCAAAGAGTTTCTTCTGTCGAACCAAGCTGCTCATGTCGGTGTACTGGCCGACCGCCAGATGCCAACCAGCTGGCCAAGGAGACAGACCAGTTGTCGATCCGCTTGGCTACAAGCGCGCTTGAAGATATAATGAAGATCGGGCGCGGGAGTAACTCAGTGGTAGAGTCTCAGCCTTCCAAGCTGTTGGTTGCGGGTTCGATTCCCGTCTCCCGCTCCATTTCCACCTCGCCGTTGTGAGCTTTGCGGCGCCGCAATGGTAAAATCAGCAAATCCAGGCCGGGATAGCTCAGTTGGTAGAGCACTAGATTTGTAATCTTGAGGCCACCGGTTCGATCCCGGTTCCCGGCTCCATTCTCTCCATCCTATCTGCTAAATTTCGCGACGCGCCCCGCGGGACCAGCGGCCCAGCCAACACCGTCCTTCGTGAATGAAATCGCGTTGTAGGCGCCCGCGTCGAACTGCTTCCACGTCCTTCCTCCGTCGATCGAAGTGTCGGAGCCCGAGGTTCCGGTGACAATCCAAAGCTTGTACTTGGCCACGTAGGCGACCGCCGAGCGAAAGCCGTGCGGACCCGTCGCGCTGTTCCAGGTACGTCCGGCGTCCTTCGAGATCGCGACGTTCTGCTGCGTTTCTTTATCCTTCGAATAATTGCCGCCGGCCGCGATTCCCTGCTTGCCGCCCGCGAAGGCGAGCGAGAATACGCCCGCGCTCGCGGCGTCATTGCGAATTCCGGTTGCGGTTGCCTTCCAGCTTCGGCCTCCGTCGGTTGAGTGGAACGTGCGCGCTCCGCCTACGCCGCCGGTGCCGAACCAGGCTTCGCGCTTGCCGCGCAGCGTAAGGCAGGAGTTGCTGGCCGCAAATGCGCCTTCGTTCGGAACGGCCGGCGGCGTTATCTGGCGCATCCAATTGACGCCGCCATCGTCTGTCGTGAAAATTGTGAACCGGCCGTTCACTGGATCGCCGAGCACGATGCCGTGTTGCGCATCCCAGAAGGCGATGGCATCGAAGAAGCCTTGCGCGTCGGGGTTGGTGAATTGCCGTGTCCAGCTCGCGCCGCCGTCCGTTGTCTTGTAGATTTGCGATTTGTCGCCGGGGCCGCTGCTCACCAGGTAGACCGTGCGGCCGTCGATGGCCTGAATACCGCGAAAGTCGAGCGCGGTTGCTCCGGGCACCTGGGCGGCTTTCCAGGTCTCGCCGCCGTCGATTGTTTTGAGGTACGTTCCGCCGCTGCCACTTGCCCAGGCGACGCGCGCGCTGACTGCGGAGAGGCCTCGGAGCGAGGCGCTGGTTCCGCTTGTCTGTGGCGTCCAGGATTGCGCCAATGCGGTGGCCGCGAATGCGAGTGTTAGTAGTGTTTTCATGTGTTCCTTAGCGCGTCGTGGAAAGTGAGGCGCGGTGTCTGCTCCCCACGCCGGACGTCATGAACAGGCTCATCTTAATTCCGTTGCTTACTCTGTCCCATCTGACGCAGGTGCACTTTCGCCACCATGTGCATGTACCCACCTGCCGCGAAGCGATCGCCGGCCGCCAGCGCAATGTATTCTCGAGCGCGCTTGGCGTTTCCCGTGGCTTCGAAATACAAGCCGGCGTAGAGATAGGCGTAGAACTGCGCGTCGGGCTGTTTTCCGGCGGCGGCGATGACGCTCTCCGCCGTTCGATCGCCGCGGAACAGTTCGAGGACTTCGCGCATCGGCACGCGCGCGTCCGCACCCACCGGCAGCAAGGCGGCGCGCGCGCCGCGAACCGATTCCGTGCGAGCGACGCATAGGAAATGCCAGACGGCGTTCTCGACGTCGTTCGGATTCACGGTGCGGTGCGATTCGAATTGCGCGCGGCAATCGGCATAGCGGCCCGCGTAGTAGAGTGCGATGCCGCGCTGCCACAGTTCGGGCGCGCGCTCTGGGATTCGCTTGGCGAGTAGATCGAAGCCGGCGGCGGATTCTTGGATGCGGCCGTTCTCGAAGTCGGCGACGGCTTTCGCGTAGATCGCGCCGGCCGCGCCGTCCTTCTCCTGCGCCGCTGCCGCACAGAGCACATGGACGAACACGGCGAGCATCGACCTGAACATCCTCTTATTGTAAGGGTGCAATTTGTAGGGGTGCCATGCGGCTTGTAAGGGTGAGATCGAGTCGAGCCCTACCCAACCTCCGTCGGCGTGCGAGAATTGAGTTACTACACGAAATGCTATCCGCACGATGTCCGTTTTGCCGCTCGGTCGATTTTCGGAAGGTCGGGGTGCGAAACGCATACGAGCAGGCGATCCACTGGCTGTTTCTTCCCTACCGCTGCGGCCTGTGCGGCCATCACTTCTTTTTGTTCCGCTGGCTGAGCGCACCGGCAGCATAGTTCCGAAATCGTGCTCGCTGGAGAATGCTGCTTGGCGGCTCAGGTATCGCCCGGCTTTGCGGTCGGTTTCCCTGCCAGCCTTCGGCCCAGCATCCCCGCCCATAATCGAAGAAAGACATCCACGGCCACCGCCACTCACCGAAAAACCGCGAGCGTCAATGACGAAGTCCAATCCGGGCGTCGTCGTTGAGGGCTTGCTTGAAGCAGATTCCTTTGCGGTGCATCGCGTCCTTCACCAAACGTTCGACGGGCACCCTCGGGCGCCCTCTCAGGTCCATTTCGTGGGACAAAAAACGAGTACAATACAAATACGCGCCCGTAGCTCAGCCTGGATAGAGCGTTTGCCTCCGGAGCAAAAGGTCATAAGTTCGAATCTTATCGGGCGTACCACTTCCTCCCTCTCCGCGTACACCGAGTCGCGCCTCCGTTATCGCGACATCCCCGCAGTGCAAACGCCACGATCTTCTGCGCTCATGGCAGATCGCGAAGCAGCCGTTAAAACCGGTACGCAGGCGGCGCAATCCCCTTGATTCGCAGATACACCTCTGCCTGCGCCCGGTGATGGGCGACGTGGGTGAACATGCCGAGGACAAGCTGCCGTCCCGTGACCTGCGGGCGGCCAACCCAATCCACCTTGTACATGGCGGCCAGTTGCGCCGCCGTCAACTTGGGAAGCGCCTGTAGAACGTAGTCGAAGCTGGCGGTGAGATAGCGTATGACGTCGGCCTTGGGGTGTTGCCTCAAGACTGTCGCGTCGACCGTCGATTTCCCGCCCAGCAACTGCTCGAAGCGGAATACGTTCGCTCCCGCGATGTGCATCAGGAGCACGGCAAAGGTCATTTCCTCGGGCGAGGCTTTGAAGAAGTAATCCTCTTCGGGCATCTTCTCGGCGACGGCGAGGGTGAATTCCTTGGCGGTGCGCCAATTCTCGATGAGTTCGTCCGGAGTCAGGAGGGCAGCGGATTGGGCGTTCGCGGTGGACAAAGTTCCCGCGAACGAAAGAAGGAGCGGAAAGACGGCAGCTAGTCTTTTCATCATGCTCTAATTATGGCGTCCGGCCCGCGCGCTCTCGAAACTAAATGTGGCGAATGCGTCTTCCACGGATTCCCGCTCGTCCGCGCCGTTAGCGATACACGTCGCGCCGGTCGGCGACGCGATAAACGACGATCGCTTCGGCGGTCTCTTTGAAAAAGACACGATGGTTGCCGACTCGGAGGCGGCGGAAGCCTTCAAACTCGTCAGCCAGCGCCCGAACGTTGCCTGCGCCGGTTTCGGCGCAGCGATGGATTGCTCCCAAGATCGATCATCGCGAGATGCTGCGGACCTGGGCCGGAACCTCAGGTTCGAATTGAATGTTCTTCACGGCGTTTCTTCGCGAAACCGGCCTAGCTATTGCGCGACGCCGCGTGGATCTCGTCCATGGTGAAGCCACACTGCGCCGCAACCTGATCGAACGGGATACCTTGGCCGCCGTTCCGGAAATACTCCTCGGACGCGCGCAACGCGTTGCGGTCTTCCTCGGTCAATTCTTCCTCCTCGGGGTGAACCATGACTTCGAGCAATTGATAGAGGGCAGCGACTTTGCCCGGGTCGAGTTCGCCGATCAAGTCATGCGCTTTGGCTTCGAGCGTGTCACTGGTCATCGTGATCAATCCTCTTGTTGAGGTTCGCTGCCGCGCAATGGGCATCTCGCTTCATGTTATCAGGACGGATCCGCTGATCCGGAGGTACCACGTCGGCCCGCGCGCCTGCGAAGATAAATGGGACGAATGCTTCCTTTCGAAATCCAGGCCACCTGCCCCATCACCGCCGCCCGCGCCGGACTTCTTCACACGGCGCACGGCGATGTCGAGACTCCGGTGTTCATGCCCGTGGGTACGCAAGCGACGGTCAAAGGCGTGTTGCCCCGCGACCTTGCGGGCGAGCTCGACGCGAAGATCATTCTCGGCAACACCTATCACCTCTTCCTCAGGCCCGGCCATGAGACGATCCGAAAGCTCGGTGGGCTGCACAAGTTCATGAACTGGGATCGGGCGATCTTAACCGACTCCGGGGGCTTTCAAGTGTTTAGTTTGCAGGGCCTTCGTAAAGTAACGGATGAGGGGGTCCTGTTCAGTTCGCACCTCAACGGCGACCGCCACATGTTCACGCCGGAATCGACGGTTGACGTCCAGATGGCGTTGGGTTCGGACATCATGATGGTCCTCGACGAATGCCTGCCGTATCCTTCCACCCTCGACGAGACGCGAAAGTCGATGGGCCGAACAATCAGTTGGGCGAAGGCGGCTTGTCAGCATTATGAGCGGACGGGAAAGGATGGAAAGCGGCGGCTGTTTCCCATCGTCCAAGGTTCGATGTTCCCGGATCTGCGGCGCGAATGCGCGGAGCGACTAATCGAGCTGGACGCGGAAGGCTACGCGATTGGCGGGTTGAGCGTCGGCGAGCCGCGCGATTTGAGTTTGCAGATGACGGAGATCACGGCTCCGCTCCTCCCCAAAGAAAAGCCCCGCTACGTGATGGGCGTCGGGATGCCGGAGGAGTTGCCGGAATACGTCGCTCGCGGCGTCGATATGATGGATTGCGTGCTGCCGTCGCGAAACGCGCGGAACGGCTACCTGTTTACGTCCGACGGGCCGGTGATCATCAAGCACCAGCGGTATAAAGAGGATCCGGAGCCGGTGGACGCCTCCTGCCCGTGCTATACCTGCCGGAACTTCTCTCGAGCCTATTTGCGGCACCTGTTCCAGGCGAGCGAGATCGTGTATTCGACGCTCGCGACCATCCACAACCTTCGCCATTACCTTGACATCATGCGCCGGATCAGGCACGCTATTCTAGTTGGGAACTTTCCGGAGCTTCTGCGGACGCTTCGGGCTGAACAACTTCCCCGACTCCAAACAGAAAAGGAATCCGTTTCGTAAGCAGTTCAGTTTGCCCGACGGCCGCCAATTAATGCACTTTCCGGCGCTCCTCCTAGAGTCCACCCAGCAAAACCAGCTTCTTGGTTTTCTGCCGCTCGTTTTCATCGTCGCCATTTTCTACTTTCTCGTCTTCATGCCCATGCAGAAGCAGAAGAAGCAGCAGGCGCAGATGCTATCGAGTTTACAGAACGGCGACATCGTCTTGACGACCGGAGGGCTGGTAGGTACGATCGTGAAGCTGCACGACGACTCGCTGATCCTGCGCATTGAACCCGACAACGTCAAGCTAAAGGTCGCACGCAGTGCTGTATCCGGAAAACTAGATCCGGCAGCCGCGCCGAAACAGTCCTAACGAAATCTACGGAATCCCACTCGGAAACACCACCGCATGACACGCACCCTACTCTACAAAGTCCTCTCCATCGTGGCCGTCATTCTTGTTTGCGCCTACGGCATTATCGGATTGCCAAAGAACGGCGCGGAGCTACAGGCGAACATCAAGAAGAATATCCGGCTGGGCCTCGATCTGCGCGGCGGCAGCCACCTCGTGCTGCAGGTCCAGATCCAGGACGCGTTCAAAGCGGACGCCGACGCGACGATGGAAGGCCTGAAAGACTACTTGCGGAAAGCCACTGTCGAGTTCGTGTCGATGGAGCGCAACGAGCCGGCCACGTTAAATGACGCCGACAAGATCGAATTCCTGGTGAAGGGCGTGCCGGCGACGAAGGCCGGCGAGTTCCGTACGGTTATCAAAGAGCACTACGATGATCGCTGGTTGATGACCTCGTTGAATCCTACCGACTACAAGTTCAACCTGAAGCCGACGTCCGCACTGCAATTGCGCAAGGACACGGTTACGCAGTCGATGAGCACGATCGAAAAGAAGATCAATGCTCTGGGCCTTGCCGAATCGAGCGTGCAGCAGCGCGGACGCAGCGCCGCCGACGCCGAAATTCTGGTGCAGTTGCCGGGTGTCGACGATCCGGGCCGCATCAAACAAATTCTTAAAACCGCCGCGCTGCTCGAATTGGCGGAAGTGAAAGACGGTCCGTTCCCGACGCGCGAAGAGGTGCTTTCAAAGAACGGCGGCGTGCTCCCGTTGAATACGCGCATCGTGCGCGGTAGCCCGCGCTCCGGCGGCGGAGCGGGTGACAACTGGTGGTTGCTCGCGCGGTCGCCCGTTGTGACGGGTCGCGATCTCCGTGACGCGCGTCCGCAGCAGGGTGGGCAGGCCGGCCGTTGGGAAACGCTGTTCGTCCTCACACAGGACGCGGCGAAGCGGTTTGAATCGTATACCGGCGCGAACATCGGCAATCGCCTGGCGATTGTGCTCGACAGTATCGTGATCAGCGCACCGCGCATCGAAGCCAAGATCAGCGACACGGGAACGATCACCGGAGCAGCCGACAGCTTGGAAGCCTCCGATCTCGCGCTGAACCTGAAGGCAGGCTCGTTGCCGGCGAGCGTGGAGTACCTCGAAGAACGCACCGTTGGACCGTCGCTCGGCGCAGATTCGATCAATGCCGGCATTACGGCGGGCTTGGTTGGCGTCGGCGCCGTCGTGCTTGTGATGCTGGTGTACTATCGCAAGGCGGGCATCAACGCGACGCTCGCGCTGATCCTCAACGCGGTGATCCTGATTGCGGCGCTGGCCTATTTTGAAGCGACGCTCACCCTGCCCGGCATTGCCGGAATCATTTTGACGATTGGTATGGCGGTCGACTCAAACGTGCTGATCTTCGAGCGCATTCGCGAAGAACTGCGGGGCGGCAAGAGCGTGATCGCCGCGGTGGACGCGGGCTTCAGCAAGGCCTTTCTGACGATTATCGATACGCACGTTACGACGGTGGTTTCGTGCGCGTTCCTGTTCCTGTTCGGTAGCGGCCCGGTGAAGGGCTTTGCGGTGACGCTCGTGATCGGTCTGCTGGCCAACGTGTTCACCGCGGTTTTCGTGTCGAAGGTCATCTTCGATTGGGAACTGTCCGGTGACAAGCAGATTACAGAGTTGAGCATTTAGTTCGATCGATTTGAGAGGCAGGCGGGGCGCTCATCAGAGGCGGTTTGCTTGCGTGGCCGGGAGTATGGTAAGGTTTCCAATCCACCCCGGCTGGGAACTTTTTGAAAAGGGCCGGTGTCTGATGCAATCAAAGCCCGGCGTCTAGGCTTACATGGAGTTATTCAAGAACACCAATTTCGACTTTCTGGGCAAGAAGATGCCCTTTATCGTTGCGTCGCTGATTTTGACGGCCGCCGGCCTCGTCAGTCTCGCCGTGAAGGGCGGCCCGCGGTACGGCATCGACTTCAAGGGCGGTGCGCTGGTCTACGTGCGCTTCAACGCGGAGCCGCCTGTTGACAAGATTCGCGCCGCGCTGAGCCAAAAGATTTCCGGAGAGATCAGCGTGCAGCAGATCACGGGCAAGCCCGAGGTTCTGATCGGCACCGAGATCAAGGACGAGAAGCAGTTGAACGCCAACCGCCAGCAGGTGGTCGACGTGATGCAGGCGACCTTTGGACAGGCCGACAGCCGTCTCGAGTTTAACAACGCGGGCCAGGCCGGCGTCGCGGAGAGGATTCGCGAACCGCTACAGAAGGCCGGCGTTCCTCTGTCGGAAGAAGAACTGCAAAAGCTGGCGAAGGCCGCGGTCGACTATAAGATCTCGCACAGCGGATTGCTGAAGAGCTTCGACGAGTTGTCGGGTACTCCGGGCGTTACGCCGCAGCTCATCGCGGCGCTGAAGGAATCGTGCTCACTGGCGCCGTTCGCGATTTTGTCGACGGACGTCGTTGGTCCGAAGGTCGGCGGCGAACTCCGCACGCAGGCGATTCTCGCTACCCTGTATGCGCTGGGTGGAATGCTGGTCTACATCGCGTTCCGCTTTGAGTGGCTGTACGGTGTTGCGGCCGTGGTTGCCGTGTTCCACGATACGATCATCACACTCGGCCTGTTCTCGCTCTTCGACAAGGCGCTCGACCTTACGGTGGTGGCCGCCCTGCTTACTCTCGTGGGGTATTCGATGAACGATACAATTGTCGTTTTCGACCGTATTCGCGAGGATTTGCGCAGCATGCGGCGCGAGAAATTGGAGACCGTGATCAACCTCGCGGTCAACCAAACGCTGAGCCGCACGATCTTGACGTCGGGCCTTACATTTTTGACCGCGGTCTCGTTATACTTGTTCGGCGGCGAAGTGCTCCACGGGTTTTCGTTTGCCCTCGTCGTCGGTATTATCGTCGGAACGTATTCGTCGATTTTCGTCGCCAGCCCGATTTTGCTTTTCGGGCAAAATGTTGTCGAGAGCAGGAACTCGGGCGGCTCAGGAAGCGTCAGTGGACCTAAGGAAATGGGTGCGTCCGCATCCAAGGCTTTGCCGAAGAAGGTGGCCGCGGTTAGTTTGTAAATTTCAGGAGACGCGGACTTGCGCCGCTTCCAAAGTGGAGGATCCGAATGTTTGAGCAGACGTTCGTAGACGGGATCGGTAAAACAAAGAAGCCCTGGACGGTGCTTGTTTCGTTTGCCGGCCAGATGGGGTTGATTGCGGTGATGATCATCATCCCGCTGATCTACACCGAGACGCTGCCTCGCACGCAGCTCACCAGTTTCCTGGTAGCGCCTCCGCCGCCACCACCACCACCGCCGCCGCCGCCCGCGGCGCCCGTGAAGGTAGTCAAAATTGCTCCCCGCCAGTTTGATGCCGGCCGCTTGATGGCCCCGAAGCAGATCCCTAAAGACATTGCGTTGATCAAGGAGGAAGAAATGCCCCCCATGTCGGGCGCGATGGGCGTCGTCGGCGGTGTACCGGGTGGCGTTCCTGGTGGAACGGCCGGCGGCGTGATCGGCGGCATCATCGGCGGAATCCCGTCGGCTGCGCCTCCGCCTCCTCCGGCCGTGAAAGAACCGCCGAAGCCGAAGAACCTCGAACGTATCCGCGTCGGCGGTAACGTGCAACAGGCGAACCTGATCAAAAAGGTCGCCCCGCCCTACCCGCCCCTCGCCAAGCAGGCGCGCATCTCGGGCTCCGTCCGTTTTACCGCCATCATTGGCAAGGACGGCACCATCCAGAATTTGCAGTTGATCAGTGGACATCCGTTGCTGGTACAAGCCGCCACGGAAGCCGTGAAGCAATGGCTCTACAAGCCCACGTTGCTAAACGGGGAGCCAGTCGAAGTGATTACGCAGATCGACGTGAACTTCACGTTGAGCCAGTAAGTTCGTTTCTTGTAATGTCGTGTTTTTGAAGTACAGGGCGGTCGGGTACGTCCGCCCTGGCAAGTGTTCGTTCCAATCAATTCAACTCGCAGGAGAACATTATGGTATTACAGTTGCAAATTTGGGCGTTTCTGTTGATTCAGGAAGCAGCTCCCGCCGTCAGTTTCGATCTCGTCTCTATGTGGGGACAGATGAGCTGGCTCGCCCGCTCGGTCGTCATCATTCTGTTTGTGATGTCGGCGTGGTCGATTGGCGTGATGATTGATCGCATGCTGGCCTTTAACGCGGCCCGCACGCAGTCGCGACAGTTTGCACCGGCAGTGGCCGGTGCCCTCCGCGAAGGGAAACTCGACGAAGCCATCAAGATTGCCGACCGGTTCAGCAAGAGCCATTTGGCGAAGGTTGTGGTCGCCGGTCTTCAGGAATTCCAGGCACACCGCATTTCGAACGAAATTTCGGGTGACGAGATCTCGGCGTCGAAGCGCGCTCTCGAACGCGCCGAAGCGATCGTGCACGCCGAATTGAAGCGCGGTGTTTCGTCGCTCGCTACCATCGGCTCCACCGGTCCGTTCGTCGGACTGTTCGGAACCGTCATCGGCATCATCAACGCATTCCGCGGCATCACGACGGAAAAGTCGACCGGTCTCGGCGCCGTCGCCGGCGGTATTTCGGAAGCGCTCGTCACCACCGCCGTCGGTCTGGTCGTCGCCATCCCGGCCGTCATGATGTTCAACTACTTCACCAACCGCATCGAAGCGTTCGACGTGGAAATGGGCAACTCCAGCTCCGAGCTCATTGACTATTTCATTAAGCGTTCGCAGCGCGCGAGCGCCGCGAAATAGTTTTTCATCGGGTTCGTGAGTTGAATTGACCGCGGCAGGAGGCTGCGTAAGCGGCTTCCTGCTCCGAAACTGGATCCGGAACCCCGGATTTGTGTTTCGCGGCGCGGTGGATGGTAACGATTTTGACGTAGGAGCGAGTCATGGAAAAGAAGAAAGCGCAACCGGTCGTAAATGATATCAACGTCACCCCGATGGTGGACGTGATGCTTGTGCTGCTCATCATCTTCATGGTCATCACGCCGATGCTTTCAAAGGGCGTGAGCGTGGAACTGGTGCGCACCAAGAATCCGATCGCGATGCAAGCGGCCGACAAAGAAGACGCCGTCCTCGTCGCGGTCACTCGCGACGGAAAGGTCTACCTGAGCCCCGGCAATAGGCAGATTACTGTCGACATGCTGCCTGGCAAGGTGAAGGATCTGCTGACGAACCGTCTGGACAAAACCGTATTCATTAAGTCGGACGCGCGCGCCAAGTACGAAGTGGTGATGGACGCGATCGACAATCTTCGCGCGGCCGGCGTCGACCAATTGGGTTTGCTGACCGAGCAGATGCAGCAGGGCGGAGAAAAAGAAAAAGACAAAAAGGAAGAACCGAAGAAAGCCGGCGCATAAGCTGGCTGCCGGCCGGCGTCTTCCGCCAAAGATTCTCAGTTAGGAGCATATTTTATGTCATTTGCAGTTGGCGGCAGCGGCGGCCCAAAAGCCGATATGAACGTAACGCCCCTCATCGACGTCCTTCTCGTCCTGCTGATCATCTTCATGGTCATCACTCCGCTGACTCCCCACGGCTTGGAGGCCCTTGCTCCCCAACCGCCAAATCCGAATCAGCCGCCGCCGGATCCTAGCCAGGACCGGACCGTCGTGATCATCATCGACAAAGATAAGAAAATGCACCTCAACACCGAGGAGATCGACGAGAGTAGGCTCGGCAAGCGGCTCGAAGAAGTGTTCAAGACTCGCGCCGAACGCGTGGTGTTTGTCAAGGGCGACAAAGAGCTGGAATTTCAGATCGTCGCGCGCGCCATTGACATCGCCAAGGGCGCCGGTATTGACAAGATCGGCCTCATGACTCCAAAGATCGAGGCAGGACAGTAGCATCATGACCCGGACCCAATCTCTCCTCACCGTGGCAGCGACCGCTGCCCTGATGCTGTTCAGCAGCGGCTGCGACAAGCTGAAATCGCGCGACCATCTCAACCGCGGCGTGCAGGCCTTCAAGAGCGCCAAGTATCCAGACGCCATCGACCACTTCCGGAAGGCGATTGAGCTGGACGACAGCAATCCGAACGCTCGCCTCTATCTCGCCACTGCGTACATGACGCAATGGATTCCGGGCGCGGATTCGCCGGAAAACAATGAGCTCGCGAAAAAAGCGAAAGATGAATTTGCCAAAGTTCTAGCGAAGGATGCGAACGACAAGACGGCGATCGCATCGCTCGCTTCGCTCAATTACAATCAAGCGCAGTCACTGCCTCCGGACCGCAAGGCGGAGAAGTTCAATGAAGCGCGGGAGTGGTACACCAGGCTCGTGCAGGTGGACCCGAAGAACAAAGAGGCCTACTATTCGCTCGGCGTTATCTCCTGGGCGAAGTGGTATCCCGCGTTGATGACCGCGCGCGCCAAGCTCAGCATGAAGCCTGAAGACCCCGGTCCGGTGAAGGACAAGAAGGTGAAGGAAGAGCTGAAGGCGGCGCACGCGGCGACCATCGAAGACGGCATTACCAATCTGCAGAAGGCGCTCGACATCGACAAGGAATACGATGATGCCATGGCCTACATGAACCTGCTGATTCGTGAACGAGCAGATTTGGCCGACGACAAGGCGGCGTACGACAAGGACGTTGCAGTTGCCGACAGTTGGGTGCAGAAAGCGCTCGACACGAAGAAGCTGAAGGCCTCCCGGACGGTGGGCGCGACAGGCATCACCCAGGATAAGTAGATCGCACGTGGCGGGCCGATGCGTATCCAGCAGTTGCCCGCCATTTTTGTTTGTATCCGGGCCGAGCTTGGAGTCTCTCAGCCGCCTTTCGTCGGGAATCCGCGGAACAGACAAACTGCGCGGCAGGCTTGTCAGGAACATTCCCTGCCAAGCCGCCCGGTTACACTAGAACCTAAGGATGCCTGTAGAACCTCGCGATTCCAGTCCCGTCCTCTCCCCTGACGGCGAAGTCGCGCCAGTTCCCTCCCCCGCGCCCGTTTCGGATCCTGTCGAAGATTTATATCAATCTCTCGAAGCGAAGGTCAGGGCTTTGCGGCCCGGCGACGATCTCGCACCGCTCGAGCGCGCCTATCGCTTCGCGGCCGAACTCCACAAAAACCAGAAGCGCGATTCCGGCGAGCCGTACATGCTGCACCCTCTGCACGTCACCGACATTCTCGCCGGCTTGAAGCTGGACGTCGCGTGTCTCTGCGCTGGGCTCCTGCACGACGTGGTCGAGGACACGCCCGTCACGCTCGAAGACATCAAGAAGGGCTTTGGCGACGACGTGGCCCGCATCGTCGATGGCGTCACCAAGCTCGCCAAACTCAATTTATATTCGCGCGAGGACCGGCAGGCCGAAAACGTTCGCAAAATGCTGCTGGCGATGGTCTCCGACATTCGTGTGATCCTGGTGAAGCTCGCGGATCGCTTGCACAACATGCGCACGCTCGGAGCGCTGTCCCGCGAACGCCAGTTGCGCATCGCGCAAGAGACGATGGACATCTACGCCCCGATCGCGCACCGCCTTGGCATGGGTAAGGTGCGCGGCGAGCTCGAGGATCTCTCGTTCCAATACCTCGAGCCGGAGTCGTCGGCGGAGCTCGATCGCGAGATCGAATCGAAGCGGCATGAGAACGAAACGTACCTCGCGGAGTTCTCGCGCGCCGTCGAGCAGAATCTCAAGCGCGAGGGCATTCCGGCGCGCGTCGAGAGCCGCGTGAAGCGCGCCTATTCGGTTTGGCAGAAGCTGAAACGCCAGAAGATCGCGCTCGATCAGGTTTACGACTTGCTGGCGCTGCGTATCGTCACGGATTCTGTACGCAACTGCTACGGCGCGCTCGGCGTGATCCACAACGATTGGCAGCCGATTCCCGGGCGCATTAAGGATTTCATTGCCACGCCGCGGCCGAACCTGTATCGCTCGCTCCATACCTCCGTCATTGGTCCGGGCGGGCTGGCGCTCGAAGTGCAGATCCGCACCGAAGAGATGCACCGCGTCGCCGAGGAAGGCATCGCGGCGCACTGGAAATACAAAGAGGGCAAGAGAGGCCCGGCGGATGACGATCAGCGGATCGCGTGGCTGCGGCAACTCGTCGAGTGGCAGCGCGACATGCGCGATCCGGGCGAGTTCATGTCGACGCTCAAGGTCGATCTCTATCCGGAAGAGGTCTACACTTTCACACCGCGTGGCCGCGTCGTTCCGCTGCCTCGTGACGCGACGCCAATTGATTTTGCGTATGCGATTCACTCCGACGTTGGCACCTCGTGTGTCGGCGCGAAGGTCAACGGCCGCATCGTTCAATTAAAATATCCGCTGAAGAACGGCGATGTGGTTGAGATCCTGACACAGCCCGGCCACACGCCGAGCCGCGATTGGCTGCTGCTCGCGAAGACGCCGCGGGCACGCAATAAGATCAAGCATTACATCAACACGACGGAGCGCGAGAAGGCCGTCGAGATCGGGCAGAAGTATCTCGAAAAAGAAGCGCGCCGTCTCGGCGTGACAATGAGCCGCATTACGGCGAAAGAACTCGACAAGGTCGCCAGTGAGTACGGATATAGCAAGGCTGAGGATCTCTACGCCGCCCTTGGTTACGGGAAATACTCGCCGCGTCAGGTGCTGCAGAAAGCGGCGCCGGATCAGAAGATCGCCGATCCTCCGCCGGAGTCTCCGAAGGTCGAATCGGCGGGACAGCCCGCGGTTCCGCTTTCGAAGGAGGACGCCGATCTCGTTCTCAAAGTCCGCGGGATCGACGATCTTCTGGTCTATCGGGCAAAGTGCTGCAATCCGATTCGCGGCGAGGCGATCACGGGCTACGTCACGCGCGGCAAGGGCGTCGCGGTCCACGGAACGCGCTGCACGAACGTCCAGAATCTGATGTACGAGGCGGAGCGCAAGATCGACGTGGAGTGGGCACGAGCGGGCCGCGCGGGCGCGGAGGCTTTCCCGGTCAAGATTCTCATCTATACGGACGACCGCCCGGGTATGTTGAGCCACGTGACGGCCGCGCTGTTTCACGAGCAAATCAATATCCGGACGCTCGAAGCACGCGCCGATGACCAGCGCGCGGACGAGAGCGCGGTGGTCGACGTGACCATTGAGATCGGCGATAAGAAGCAGTTGGAGCGCGTATTCGCCACCATTCGGCGCATCTCCGGCGTGCGCGACATCGAGCGCCTGAACTAGTTCTCCGACCGCGTGATTCGGATCGAAACGATCCCCGCCGCAGCCGGCGCGGCTATAACCCCGCGCTACAGCCCGGGGTTGTTTCTTGCCGGTCATAGCACTAGACGCGGCCCGCGAGCATCTTGTAGACCAGCGCGAGCGGCAGCCCGACGACGTTGAAGTAGCAGCCCTCAATGCGGTCGATGAACTTTGCCGCGAGGCCTTGGATGGCGTAGCCTCCAGCTTTATCCATAGGTTCGCCGGATGCGGCGTAGGTTGCAATTTCGGTTTCGGTCATCTGGACGAATCGCACATGCGTGGTTTCGGTTGCGTCTTCGCTTTGTGTTTGGTCGGACCTCGTGGGCCGGCCTACCAGGCAGATTCCCGTCATTACCCGGTGCGTGCGGCCGGAGAGCAGGCCGAGCATGCGCTCGGCATCGGCGACGTTTGCCGGCTTCTCGAGAATGGCGCCGTCGACCACAACAATTGTGTCGGCGGCGAGGACCACTTCGCCTTCTTCAGCGCCAGAAGCCGCTGCTTTGGACGCAGCCAGGCGGCTGACATATGCTTCCGGCGCTTCGCCGGGTTGCGGCACCTCAGGCACGTCGACGGCGCGGACGGCGAAGGGAACTCCGGCCAGGCGGAGGAGGTCGGCGCGACGCGGTGACTTCGACGCGAGAATCAGGCGGAGAGGCATATAGCCCATGCTACAATCAGTTTTCTCCGACCATGGAACGCGCCGGTCGACTACTCGGTAAATTTAAGCTCCCTGCGAATGCTGTGACGCCGGAAGACCGCGCTCGCGCGGCCTGGCCCGCCGCCGTGGGCCCGAGGATTGCGGCCAAGACGCGCGTGTTTGGCTTGGTCCGAAATACGCTCGTGATCGAAGTCGAGGACATCGTTTGGCAGCGGCAATTGACCACCTTGCGAAAACAGATCGTGGCGAATCTGGTCGCCGCGCTCGGCGCTGGCGAAGTAACCGGCATTGACCTTCGACCCATGATTCCGCGCCGCGGCGCGCAAAGCGAAATGCAGATGCGGTCGACAGAGATCGAACGCATCGGGCCGCGGCGCGCGGTTGACCCGGACAGCGACGGCATCGCTGACCCCGTGCTCAGCATCGTCTATCGAAACGCGCGCAAGCGAGCCGCGGGATAGCCCCACTGACAACTTAGTATGAAGCTGACTGACACTGAAGTCCGTAACATTGCGGAATTGGCGAACCTTCGCCTCACCGATCAGGAAGTGGCCGCGATGGCACACGACCTCGCCGACATTCTCACCCACATCGAAAAGCTCAGCGAGCTCGACACGACGGGCGTCGAGCCGATGGCCCAGCTTCTGTTCGATGCCCCGGACACTGCTTCGCTGCGCGAAGACGTCGAAGCACCGTCGCTCACCAATGCCGACGCCGTGCGCAACGCCGCGGTGACGGGCGGCGGCTACTACAAGGTTCCCAAGGTGATCGAGCGATGAGCATCGACGTTGCGCGCCTTTCGATGGATCAGATCGCGGCCGGCTTGCGCTCCAAGGAGTTTCGCGCCGAAGAGATCGCCCAGGCGGCGCTCGATTTCGCGGAAGCCGAGAATCCGAAGACGAATGCCTACTTGACGTTCGCAACGCGGCGGGCTCTTGCCGCTGCCCGCGGCGTCGACGAGAAGATCGCCGCCGGCCTCGATCCCGGTGCGCTTGCCGGCGTGCCGATCGCGGTGAAAGACGTGATCGTCACCCGCGGCCTTCGCACTACCTGTGGGTCGAAACTGCTCGAAACCTATATTCCGCCCTACGATGCCACGGCCATCACTCGCATGGAAGCTGCGGGCGCCGTGCTGTTGGGCAAAACCAACTGCGACGAGTTTGCGATGGGTTCTTCGAATGAGAACTCGGCCTACGGCCCGGTGCGAAATCCGCGGGCGCTCGATCGCGTGCCGGGGGGCTCTAGCGGCGGCTCGGCGGCCGTGGTGGCACAGGGCACGGCGGTTGCGTCGCTCGGCTCAGATACCGGTGGTTCGATTCGGCAGCCGGCTTCGTTCTGCGGCGTGGTTGGCGTCACCCCAACCTACGGACGCGTGTCGCGCTATGGCCTGACGGCGTTCGCAAGCTCTCTCGATCACATCGGGCCATTCGCGCGGTCCGTGCGCGACGCCGCTCGTTTGCTCGGCGCGATCGCGGGTCGCGACGCGATGGATGCGACGTCCGCGGCGGTGCCTGTTCCGGATTATCTTGCGGCCTTGACGGGGGACGTAAAGGGCCTGCGGATTGGTTGGCCGAAAGAGTACTTTAGCGGGCTCGATGGCGAGACGGGGGCGTTGATCGCACGCGCGATTGCGGTGCTGAAGAGCCTGGGCTGCCACGTCCGCGAGATCAGCCTGCCGCACACCGAATACGCGATCGCGTGCTACTACATTATTTGTACTGCCGAGGCTTCGAGCAATCTCGCCCGCTACGACGGCGTTCGCTATACGCGGCGGGCCGAAGACGTCCAGAATTTGGCCGACATGTACAAGCGTTCGCGCGGAGAGAATTTCGGGGCCGAGTGCAAGCGTCGCATCATGCTCGGCACGTACGTGTTGAGCGCCGGTTACTACGATGCGTTCTATCTGAAGGCGCAGAAGGTTCGCGCGTTGATTGCGCAGGATTACGCGCACGCGTTCGAGCAGGTTGACGCGATTGTGTCGCCGGTGTCTCCGTTCCCGGCGTTCAAGATCGGCGAGAAGGTGGCGGACCCGATGGCGATGTATCTCTCGGACATTTACACGATCACCGGCGATCTGGCCGGGATTCCCTGCATGAGCGTCCCGTGCGGAGATACGGCCGAAGGCCTGCCTGTTGGCTTGCAGATCTTCACGAAGCACTTCGACGAGTCGACGATGTTCCGCCTCGCAGACTCGTACGAGCGAACCCACGCGCAGTAATTCATCGGATACATTCAGGCGTCCGAAAGCATCATAATTGAAACAGCAACACTCGAAAAGGTAACCACTATGCCATTCACTCTACCCGCACTTCCCTACGCCCACGACGCGCTTGAGCCGCAGATCGACAAACTGACCATGGAGATCCACCACGGCAAGCACCATCAGGCCTACGTCACCAACCTCAACAAAGCCTTGGAATCCGCCCCGGAACTCGCGGACAAGTCGATTGAGGAACTGCTCGCCAACAACCTCGCCATCGTTCCGGACGCGATCAAGACGGCTGTCCGCAACAACGGCGGCGGCCACGCCAACCACTCGCTGTTCTGGACGCTGATGGCTCCGAACGCTGGCGGAGCGCCTGTCGGCAATCTCGGCGCAGCGATCAACGCGGCCTTCGGCAGCTACGACACCTTCAAAGAAAAGTTCGCTGCCGCGTGCGTCGGGCGCTTCGGATCCGGCTGGGCCTGGCTCATCAAGACTGGTTCCGGCGTCGAAATTATGTCGACGCCGAACCAGGACACGCCGATCATGGAAGGCAAGTCGCCGATCCTTGGCCTCGACGTTTGGGAGCACGCCTACTACTTGAAGTATCAGAATCGCCGACCTGATTA
>JAYVTO010000161.1:0-7457 GCA_043788745.1 Acidobacteriaceae bacterium | reverse complement strand
GTAGGCACGCGCGAGGAGAATCCGCGCCGGAACTGAAGCGGGATGCAGCCGGACATAGCCATGCGCCAACCGAGCGGCCGAGGCGAATTCCCCGCGGTTCACCGCCGTTGCGCAGGTTTCGAGCTCCGAGGCCGCCGCAGCCAGAGCGAAGCACAACCACACCGCCGCGAGAACCTTCACAATCACCAGGGTCTCACCTCTATGGTCCTAAGAAGCAGCTTCTGCCTCTCGTCCCGCCCCTCGATGAGCTTCTTCACCAGCGCCGTCTGTTCCTTCACGCGCGGGTCTCCGCTGAGTTGATACAACTTCAGCAGCGTGCGGTTGGCGAGAAAGTTCTCGCGGTCCAGTTTCAACGTGGCTTCTACCTCGCGGCGCGATGCGTCCAGGTCCTGCTTGTCCAGAAGCGCGGAAGCCAGTTCGGCGTGTCCGTCCGGCAATTCCGGTTGTAGAGCCGCCAGCCGTCGGAACGCCGCAATCGCGCCGTCCAAATCGTCTTGCGCGATCAGGATGCGTCCGAGCAGATACTCCGCTCCGGCCCGAGTCTGCGGATCTTTGATAGGCACGGCGAGCTCCGCCTTCGCTTCGTCGGGCCGGTAGGATTCGAAGTATGCGGTTGCCAGCGCCAGGCGGCCGCGCGCGTCGCCCGGCCGCAGTTCGATGAACTTCTTCAGATACGGGATGGCTTGCGATTTGTCCGCCCACTGCAATTGCACCGCGCCCATCGCGTAGTTGTAATACGGGTTGCCCGGCGCGAGTTCGAGAGCCTTCTCCAGCGACTTCTTCGCTTCCACCGGAAGATTCATCTCGTTGCAGGTCACGCCGAAGAAGAAGTGAATCCCCGCGTTCCGCGGATCGAGATCTCGCGCATGAGCCAGGTAGCCGAGGGTGCGCTCGTAGTCCTTCTGTTTCCAGGCCGCTCGCGCGAGGTCCAGCAACTCAACCTGCAACGACTTATTCGCGAGGCCGCGCTGGTCTAATCCCTCGCGCAAACGCAAAGCAACCTTCTGATTTCGAGCCTCCAACACGGGCAGGATCGCCAGCGCATCCTCTTCTTCGAACTGCGGATTCTTCAGAAGCTTATCCACCGCTGCCAGCGCCGCGGCATCGTTCCCCAGCGCGGCTTCAGCGGCACAGCGGAGAGCCACGGCCTCTTTCCGTTCTCGATCAGACGCGGCCAACCGGTCCAGGTGCGTCAGCGAACCTCGGAAATCGCCGCTGGACTGCAGCAGAAGCGCGAGTTGATGGTGGGACTCGGGACTCGCGGGATTCAGGCGGAGGACGGTTTCGTATGCGTTGACGGCCGCCTTGTTGCCGCCCTCCATCTGGTACAGGCGGCCGAGGTTGAGCCACGCAGATTCGAGTTTCGGCGCGATCGCTACGGCGCGGCGGAAAGCTTGCTCGGCTTCCGCGGTCCTGTTTTCCTGGGCATTGGCGACGCCCAGCAGGTTCCACAATCCCGCGTCCTTCGGGCGTTCTTTCAACGCTTCCAGCAGTTCCGCGCGCTGGGGCGGCGGCACGGTCTGCGCGAGGAGCGCGAAGGCGAGGAGCCAGGGCAAACCCACGATTGACACCGTTTGCGCGCTGGGATATGATTGCCGCAAGTTGCGATACCCGATTTATATTAGTTTCGCAAATTAAAGTGCTTTGAAAACAATCGAAGTCAGAAAAGGGTTTAAATGAGAATGCCTGTGCGAAAATTTTTGGTCATCGTTGCGCTTTTGCTGACTCCCCTGCTGATCTGGGCGCAAAGCCAGAATAGCAGTATCAGTGGAACCATCACCGACGCATCCGGGGCCGTAGTGCCCAACGCCGACCTGACGCTCACCTCGATGCAACGCCAAACAGCGGTGCAGTCGAAAAGTGGGCCAGCTGGCCTCTATACGTTCCCGAATCTCGAGCCGGGGACGTACGAGTTGAAAATTTCCGCAACCGGCTTTAAGCCAGTGGCTCAGCGTGGCATCGCGGTTTCCGTCAATCAATTGGCTCGTTTCGACGTCCGGCTCGAAGTTGGAACCGACGTCCAGACTGTGAATGTCGTCGAAGCGACGACGTCCCAGTTGAACTTCGAGAATGCGACGCGCTCCGAAGGCGTCACGCCCGAAACGATCAACGAGTTGCCGCTGATCGTCGCCGGCGGCCCACGCAACTCGGCGCAATTCCTGGTGCTGCTGCCCGGCGTCACCACCGGCGGTGGCAACAACGCGTACGACGCCCGCATCAACGGCGGCATGGCTACCGGAGATGAGGCCATCATGGACGGCGCAAGCATGCAGGAAGGCTTCATGTCGCAAAGCGGCATGGTGTCCTTCTTCGACTTCCGCATGACGCCCGACATGATCAGCGAGTTCCGTGTCCTGACGTCGACCTATGAACCGGAATACGGCGCTTCCACTGGCGGCCAACTGATCGCCACGACGAAGTCCGGGACCAGCACCTTCCACGGCGGCGGCTTCGAGTATCTACGCAACAAGTCGCTTAACGCGGCGCAATGGCAATTCGACCGCCCGACAAAGGATGCCCGCGGCAAGGACAATGAGCACGAGTTCGGCGGCTTCATCGGCGGACCCGTGAAGATCCCGAAGATTTACAACACGGACAGAGCCCGCACGTTCTTCTTCACCGACGTCGAGTTCTTCCGGCAGCGTGGCGGTGTGAACGTCAATCCGATCACGGTTCCGACCGCTCAGGAAAAGGCCGGCGATTTCAGCGACTGGCCGACGATAATATACGATCCGCTCACCACGCGGCTGAACCCTAATTTCAACGCTGGTTCGCCGATCAGCGCCGGCAACCCGAAGTATTTGAGGGACCCCCTCACGTGCAACGGGAAGGTGAACGTGATCTGCCCGAACCGTTTCTCGGCGGCTGCCCTTGGGTTCCTGAAGTACCTGCCCGATCCGAACAAATCGGGGATCAGCAACAACTATCTGCCGCCCACGGCGATTCCGGACGGAATTCTGGGCGACGCCAATCACTACCTGATCAAGATCGACCAGTATTTCGGAACGAAGGATCACTTCGCCGCGACCATCTGGCGGCAGATGACCCCCGCTAAGTTCCTCTCGATTCTCCCGCTGCAAATCGCCACCGAGAGCTTCTCGAGTCCACAGAACTCGTGGGTGAACCGCCTGAACTACGACCATACTTTCAGCCCGACCATTCTGAACCACATGGCTTTCGGCTATCTGAACCGCAATGAGGGCTATGGCTCGGTCAACTACAAGTACGCGGACGTGTTGCCTCAGATCGCCGGCGTGCCCAGCCACCGCTATCCGCCCTCGGTGAGTATTGGCGGCTATCAAGGCATGGGTAACTCGACGGGCCTGAACAACGAGGACATCACCACTCGCCCGACCTACGTTTGGAACGACATGGTGACCTGGGTCAGGGGCCGCCACACCTTAAAGGCGGGCTTCGAGTATCGCGCCATCCAGGGTAACGCGCATAACGCCGGCAACGAATCCGGCAGCTTCTACTTCGACGCGGGCCAGACCGGTCTGCCGACGGATACAGGCAGCGGCAACGGCATGGCCAGCTTCCTGCTCGGAGCCGCCAACAACGGCAGCGTGAACCTGATCTCGCAGCACGGCCGCTACATCCGGCAGAACGCATATATCCTGCACCTCGGCGACACGTGGAAGTTCAACAGCAAACTGAGCGTCAACTACGGCCTGCGCTGGGATAACTTCTCCCCGTCTTGGGAGAAATACAACCACATGTCGTTCTTCGACTTCGGCCCGAACCCCGGCGCCGGCGGACGCCCCGGGCGCCTGGCCTTCGCAGGCGACAAGTACGGCGCGGCGAGTGCCGGTGTCCGGTATCCCGAGGACAACTGGAAAAACGGCTATGGGCCGCGCTTAGGCATCGCCTACGCCGTGAACGACAAGACCGTCATTCGCACCGGCTACGGGATTTTCTACACCCAGGCGTTCTACCCCGGATGGGGTGGCGGCGTCTCTCAAGACGGCTTCAACACGAGCGGTTCCATCGGCACGACCGGGCTCGGTGGTCTCGATCCCGGGTTCTATTGGGATCAGGGTTTCCCGATCGACCGCCTGAAACAGCCGCCGTTCATCGACTCGACCTTCCTGAACGGCCAGGGTGGCCCCACCTACCGGCCGAAGGACGCCAATCGCCTGTCCTACTCGCAGCAGTGGAACCTGACGGTCGAGCGCCAGCTCACCGGCAACGCGATGGTAAGCGTGGCCTATGTAGCAAACAAGGGTACCCGCCTGCCGACGCAGATCTCGCCGATTAATGTGCTGAATCCGAGTCTGCTTCAGAGCATGGGTCCGGCGAAGTTGAAGGACCAGTTCGGCCCGAATGACGCCTCTGTGGACGGCGTTCCGGTACCCTACGCGGGCTGGTCCCAGCAGCTAAGCAACTATGGCTGCACTCCCAGCGTCGCCCAAGCCCTTGTGCCATTCCCGCAGTACTGCGGCGGCCTCACTGGCCTGAACGAGAACCTCGGCAGTTCGACCTATCACGCTTTCCAGCTCAAGGCCGAGAAGCGATTCTCCGCAGGCTTTTATTCACTGCTCGCTTACACTCACTCGAAGCTGCTGACCAGCGCCAGCGGCATCACTCAATCGTCCTCAGCGACCTGGAACGGTGTGACGGGTGTCATTTCGCCATTTGAGATGCACCGGAATAAGTCACTAGCTCAGGATGATGTTCCGAACAGCTTCTCCTTAGCCACGGTCTACGAATTACCCGTCGGAAAAGGCAAGAAATTCTTGAACAACGGAGGATTTGCGGATCGCATCGTAAGTGGATGGGAGATCACTTCCGCCATCAAGTACTCCTCCGGCACACCCTTCTGGTTCCGCGCGAACAATTGCAACGTGCCCGGCCAGTTCCAATTGGCCTGTATTCCCGCGGTGCTGCCTGGCCAGGATCCGTTCGCGGTTCCGCTGGGACAGTTCGATCCGGGCAAGAAGCAGTCCATCTTCAATCCGGCCGCTTTCGAATCGAGCAGCGTGTTCACGAGTGGCACGTACTACGGCGTCGGGCCCCGCATCTCCGGGTTCCGCGGGTTCCCGTTCAGGAATGTGGACATCGGCTTGGGCAAGAGGACCAGAATCACCGAGAGGGTGAACTTCCTGCTCCGGGCCGAGGCATTCAACGCTTTCAACATGCACAACTTCACCTGTTCCGGAGCCGGCGGTTGCCAGAACTTCAATACGAGTCTCGGCGACGTCAACTTCGGCCAGTGGGGCGGCAACGTCAGTTCGCCCAGAAACATGCAGATCGTCGGCCGAATCGAATTCTGATTCAGCCGGCTCAACCCTTAGCGCATCGCTATCATGCGGACAAGTGGCGCGGTGCCCGATCCGAAATCGGGCGCCGCGTCGACTTCCTCGTAGCGGACCATCGTCAAATTCCCGAAAATCGTGCGCAGTTCGTTCGGAAGCGTAATGCCGATCAACTCGGAAAGTCTGCCTTCCGCGTGCCGGTCCGTCAGGAGCCGGCTCTCCAGTACGATCACCCCTCCCGGCCGGAGTGAGTTGACGATCTTCCTGACGAACGCCGGGTCGTGCAAAGGGATGAACGCGTAAATCATCGCGATCAAATCCCAACGATTGCTCCCGAACTCGAAGTCCTGATAACCGGCGGTAACTGTCTTGATCTTCACGCCCGCCTTTTCGGCGTGCTTGCGCGCGATCGCCAAACCCTCATCGGAAACGTCAAACCCGGTGACATCCCAACCCATCTGCGCGAGGAAGACGGAATTGCGGCCTTGACCCATCGAGACATCCAGGGCGGTTCCAGGACGAAGCGCCCGCATCGCGTCGGCCAGGAAAGCGTTCGGCCGCTCGGAGAAGAATCCGTGGTTTGTCGAATAGACCGAATTGAACCAGATCTTCATCGCTTCCTGCCGAGTGATGGCCCGGTCTGAAATGAGCGCCATGTAGCGTTCGACTTGCGATCGCGTCAAGCCCCGGTCAGACAGGCTCTGCCGGTAATCGATGAGTCCCAGGAAACTCCGGCGCGGTTCTTTTCCGAGCCACGCCAAATATTCTTTCCAGATGCTCTCGTCCGCCGAGGGCTCTTGCGCGAGCAACGGCAACCCGGAGCCAAGGAACGCGAGGAGTTGACGGCGATTCATGCTTGTTCGCCGCCCCCTCCGGCGCGCCGCCGGCGGATCTCGTTGAGCCGCTCCTGGATGCGCGCCTCTACCCCGCGGTTCGTCGGTTCATAGAAGATGCTTCCGGCCAGCGAATCGGGCAGACACTGCATGTCCGTCAACGCATCTTCCGCCTTGTGGGCGTGCTCATATCCTTCGCCATAGCCCCAAGCCTTCATGGGGCGAGTGACCGCATTGCGAAGCTGCATCGGCACAGGATCCGCCGTCGAGTGCTGAATCACATCCATCACCCGGTTCAAAGCACGGTACGACGCATCGGATTTCGGCGCGATGGCCAGATAGATCGCCAGCTGCGCCAGGGCTAGATCGCCTTCCGGGATGCCGAGAAAGTGCACCGCCTGCTGCACCGCCATCGCCTGCTCCAGCGCGCGCGGATCCGCCAGGCCGATGTCTTCGATCGCCATCCGCACCAGCCGCCGTGCCAGGTACATCCGGTCTTCCCCGCCCTCCAGCATGCGCGCCAGCCAGTACAGCGCCGCGTCCACATCGCTCGACCGCACCGATTTGTGCAGCGCCGAGATCAGGTTGAAATGCTCCTCGCCGGATTTGTCGTACAGCAGCATTTTCCGCTGTAGCGTATCCTCCACAGCCTGCGACGCCAGTTCGCCCCCCAGCGGGGACGCCGACGCAGCCAGTTCGAGAATGTTGTAGGCCGATCGGGCATCTCCATTGGCGTAAATCGCAATCTGCTCCAGCAGGTCGCCGGATGCGCGGAGCCCCAGGCTGCCCAATCCGCGCTCCGCGTCACACAGTACTCTGTTTAGTAACGTTACGATCTCCGGGACCGTTAAAGCGCGCAGCGCGTAGACCTTAGCCCGCGACAGCAGCGCGGAAACCACCTCGAAGGACGGATTCTCTGTAGTCGCCCCGATGAGTATGATGTCGCCCCGCTCGACGTAAGGCAGAAACGCATCCTGCTGGGCCTTGTTGAACCGGTGTATCTCGTCGATGAACAACACCGTGCGGCGGCCGAGGCGGCGCAGTTTCTCGGCGTCGGCCATCACCGCCTTGATCTCCTTGATCCCGGCCAGCACGGCGCTGAAGGGGATGAACTCGCACTTGCTCAGCCGCGCGACCAGGTGCGCCAGAGTGGTCTTGCCGACGCCCGGCGGCCCCCACAGGATCAGCGAGGTCAACTGGTCGCGATCGATCTGCATGCGCAGCGGCTTGCCCGGACCGAGGATGTGCTCCTGCCCGACGAATTCGTCGAGGGTGCGCGGCCGCATCCGTTCCGCGAGCGGGCGGGTGCGATCCGTCTGCGCGGTGTCCGGCGGCGTGGTGTCGAAAAGGCTCACGGCTGCCGCGCCCT
>JAYVTO010000160.1:0-5558 GCA_043788745.1 Acidobacteriaceae bacterium | reverse complement strand
AAGCCATTTTCAACTGGCCGACATTCGCCCGGTTGATCTGCGTCAGCGGCGAGTAGCGAATGTTGTTTACCCCGCCGTTGACGGGCCATTCCGCATCGCCAGCGCGCAAGGCAACCGTAGCGAGCGAACAAAGGACAAGTTTCGAGAGATTCACGTTCCTGCGATTGTAGCGCGCCGCCATCCCCCCCTCTTACCCCTCCTGGCTACGCGTGCTAAGCCGACACCCGGTCGCAACACGGAGAAATAGCCCGGAATAGCTCTGCGCATTTCTACGGAATAAATACTTTTCTTTCAAGAACTGGTACCCCGCGCCCATTCCAAAGGTTTGGCCAGAGGAGCACTATCGGGTCATCCCAACACACCCCTCGATCCTGGCGCGGATGCGCAGGGTTCTGGACTGCGAAAGCAGAGGAGAAGCATGTTACTGACTTCGACTTCCGACTCCGTGTCGATCACTGCCGATGCCTTCGGCGGATTGGGTCTACTGATTCGTTCCGGCCTTCAGATCTTCCACAGAACACGCATTTTCTGGACTCTCGGCGCACTCTTCGCAATCGCCGCCCTTTGCATGCCGGTTCCAGCGGGAGCAATGAATGACGAGGAATCGAAAGACACACCGCCGCGTCGGGACCGCACCGCCGGCCATCCGCTGAACAATCCGCGCATGATCGAAGACGTCGGCGAAGCGCCGACTGCGGGTGCCGTCTCCACCGGCAATGGTATCCTCTACCACGGCGGCCCCGTGATGATGTCGACCGTGCGTGTCTACTACATCTGGTACGGGAATTGGAACGGCAATTCCGGCGTCGCTCTACTCGAAAATCTCGCCATGAACATCGGCGGAACGTCGTACAACAACATCAACACGACCTATACCGACAACAACGGCGCTCCGGTCTCAAACGCCATCCAGTTCGCGACCTCAACGACGGATAATTATTCCTACGGCAAAGACCTCACCGACGCCCAGATCGCGCAGATCGTGAGCGCCGCGATCACCACCGGCAGGCTTCCAGCGGACGAGAACGGCGTTTACTTCGTGCTGACTTCCGCCGACGTCAACGCCACCTCCGGCTTCTGCACGAGGTATTGCGGCTGGCACACGTACCGTACGATGGGCGGCAGGAACATCAAGTACTCCTTCGTCGGCGACGGAGCCCGCTGCCCCAGTTCATGCACACCGCGGAACGGTTCGCCCAACGGCAATCAAGGCGCGGACGGCATGGCTTCCGTCCTCGTCCACGAACTCACCGAGACCATCACGGATCCAAATCTGAACGCCTGGTACGACGGCTCCGGCCAGGAAAACGCCGATAAGTGTGCCTGGACCTACGGAACTACGTTTGCGGCGCCCAACGGGCAGCGTGCCAATGTCATCGCCGGCCGCAACAACTACCTCATCCAACAAAACTGGATTAACGCCGGTGGCGGCGGCTGCGGGACACAATATGTCCCCCCCACGGTCTCCGCAATGACGCCGGCCACCGGCGCCGTCGGCAGCTCCGTCGCCATCGTGCTCACCGGAACTAACTTCGCCGCGGGCGCAAGTCTCGTGGTTTCCGGCGCCGGCGTCACCGCAGGCAGCGTTACCGTCGTGGATGCAACCCGCATTACAGCCGCTCTCACGATCGCCGCCAACGCGACCCTCGGCACCTACACCATCGCCGTCAAAGCAGGACTCGCGGCCAGCGCCGCGCAGCAGTTTACGGTGACCACCACCGTGCTGGCCATCAACACGCTGACGCCCGCGACGGGCCTACAGGGCACCACCGTCCCCGTCACGCTAGCCGGAACGAACTTCGCATCCGGCGCGGCCGTCCAAGTCTCGGGCACCGGCGTCACCGCGCAAAACATCGTCGTAACCAATTCCGGCCAGCTCACCGCGAATCTCGTGATCGATCCCACAGCCGCAGTCGGCGCGCGATCCCTTACCATTCGCGTCGGCGCAACCACCAGCGCGGCGGCGACCTTTACCGTCACCGCCAACAGCATCACATTGACTTCCGTCGCGCCTTCCTCCGGACTGATCTCCGCCACTACGCGCGTCACCCTCACTGGAACCAACTTCGGTCCCGGCCTCAGCCTTTCCGTCTCCGGTACTGGCGTTTCCATAAGCAATACGACAATCGTCAGCTCGACCGAATTAGTAACGCAACTCGTCGTCGCGGCGAACGCCGCCGCCGGACCCCGCAACGTCACAGTGACCGCCGGTGGCCGGACGAGCAGCGCGGTCGTATTCACTCTGGCCGTCGCCCCCGCCGTAACAGTCACTGGAGTCTCTCCGGCGAACTTGGCCGCCGGCCTCAGCGGCACCCTCACCATCGCCGGTCGGAACTTCGTTACGGGTGCGCAAGTCAGCTTCTCCGGCGCCGGAGTCACCGTCACCGGAACCCAAATCACGCCGACCGCAATCACTGTCAAAATCACTATCGACCGCACGGCCGCCTCGGGCTTGCGCACATTGACGGTCGTTCAGGGAAGCAGTAGCGGCTCGACAACCTTCACCGTCACTCCGGCCGGCCCGCTCGTCACCAGCGTCACGCCCGCATTTGGCACCTCCGGAACCACTGTCACCATCACGTTGACAGGCTCCGGCTTCGTCTCCGGAGCGACCATCGTTCCAAGCGGCGCAGGCATCACCGTCGGCCGGACCACGGTTGTTAGCGCCACGCAGATCACCGCTCAGCTCTCGTTGGGAGGTGCAACCGGACCCAGGACGTTCCACGTTGTCCTGTCCTCCGCGCCGTATCTCGTCACCAGCGCGCCAGTGAACTTCACCGTCAATCCGCCGACTCCAGCCATTACGGCTCTAACCCCGCCCAGCGCAGCGCTAGGCGCTTCCGTCGACGTCACCTTGATCGGCCGGAACTTCGCCACCGGAGCAACCGTCGCCATCTCCGGCTCCGGATTCTCCGTGACGAACGTCGTCGTCGTGAACCAAACCAAAATCACTGCCACCCTCCGGCTCACCGCAACAACCGCGGTCGGCGGCCGCACCATCACCGTGACGACCCCCGCCGGAACAAGCAACACCGCCAACTTCGCCGTAACCAAAACGAACTCTCTCATCCGCGAGGGCGAAGACGAAAATCCACCAGCCGCTCGCCAATAAAGAACCGCGAACAGCCTGCCCGTTACGGGAAGTGAGTGGATGCACGCGCGCGTCATGACCGCCATGAACCAGTTAATGCGGGATTGCTGCGAGAAGGTGAAGAAATGCGACAAATCCGAGATGCGGCGCACGAAGCCCGACGAAGTCGGGCGGAGTAAGCGGTCCACTAACGCGCCCAGTGGCGACACGGGTATTTAATGATTTATAGGTGGTTTGTGGGGAGTGAGCGGATCTCAACCATACCGACAGCGCCCGATATAACCCCGCCCGCGAGCGCCCCTCTCCCCACGAAGAACCGCGCCCCGCCGCCACTCAGAAAGGGGCTGCCAATAGCCCCGAAATGGGAGAACAAATCGCCGCCTCAACGCGACAAAGAAGTCCAATGCAGCAACCGTAGAGAGCGTGCGAGCCGCAACTGCGTCTCTATTCGTCGTCCTCTTCCGAAACCGGAGGCCGCGCCGCCGCCACCAGATTCTGCGCACGCAGCAACGACTCGAACGTCCCCGCGTCCGTCCACCAGCCGTCCAGATACGAGTACGTAAGCGTGCCTTCCTGGATGTAGAGGTTGTTCACGTCGGTGATCTCTAACTCGTTTCGGCGTGAAGGGACCAGTTTCCGAATCTTCTCGAACACGGTCTCGTCGTACATGTAGATGCCCGTCACCGCGAGGTCCGACTTCGGCTGCTTCGGCTTCTCCTCGATCCCAACGATGCGGACGCCCGCGAGTTCCGCCACGCCGAACCGGCTCGCATCGCTCACCTGCTTCAGCAAAATGCGCGCCCCGTGTTCCTGTTTCCGGAACTCCGCCGCGGCCTCGGCAATATTCTTTTCGATGATGTTGTCGCCCAGGATTACGCACATCTTCTCGCCGTCGGCAAAGTGCTCGGCCAGGTTCAACGCATCCGCGATCCCGCCCTCGCCCTCTTGATAGGCGTAGTTGACGTGCTTCAACCCGAACTCCCGGCCGTTGGCAAGCAGCCGCAGAAAATCCCCGGAGTTGCGGCCTCCAGTGACAACCAGAATGTCTTCAATCCCTGCGTCGACCAGCGTCTGGATCGGGTAGTAGATCATTGGCCGATCGTAGATCGGCAACAAGTGCTTGTTGGTGATCTTCGTCAGCGGGAACAGCCGGCTGCCGGATCCGCCGGCGAGAACAACACCCTTCACAATCGAATCCCCTCTACGCGCACGCTCAGGCGGCGCATCTACCCTTCATATGATATCGAAAGGGGCGCGTACCCCCCGAGGCGCGGCCGTCAGGTCGCGCGTACTACATGCAGCCCGCATCTCACTCGTAAAGCCGTGTTCGGAATGGCGAGGGTCGTCCACGCCTCGGCGTAAGCGCCCAAACAAGCTAATGCATTGGCGTTAGCGTCCAAACAAGCTAATGCATTGGCGTTAGCGTCCAAATATGATCGACTCCCGCTCCAACATCCGCGCCGTCGCCACCACTAACGCACCCGCGAACGCCAACGCCGCCATGCCCGCCAGCACGTAGAACCAGATCGACGGAGCCTTTCCGCCCAGGACATCCGCTGCCAGCGCGTACTGCCCGAGAATCGGAATCGGCGCGAGCCAAGGCCGGTTCGACAGCGGGTATAGCGTCCCGATCACGCCCGGTAGCATCGGCAACAGCACCAGCACGCCGATGTAACCCTGCGCCTCTTTGAACGACCTCGCGAACGTTGAGACGAACATCACCACTGCGCTCAAGAACAACGCTAGCGGCAGCACCAGGCCAAGCAGGCTCATCAGGTCCGCGTCCGATACCCGAAAGCGAATCCCCAACTCATGCCACGGCACTCGCCGCAGCACGTTGACCATTAGAAACATCGACAGCAGAATCGCCCCGCACCCGAACGCTGACGCCGCCAGCCACTTGCCCGTCGACAGCGCCAAGCGCGGCACCGGACTCAGCAGCAGCGGCTCGAGCGACCCCCGCTCGCGCTCGCCCGCCGTTGTGTCGATCGCGATCTGCATCCCGCCCGTCAGCGCCGCCAGCACCAGCACCAGCGGTAGGAAGTTCAACAGCGTCGCCAAACGTTCCTGCGCGCTCGACACCTCGATGTCCTCAATCCGGACGGGAGCCGCAACCGACGGAGCCACGCCTCGCGCGATCAGCCGCAGCGCCGCCATCTGCCCCGAGTACTCGCCGATCAACGATCGCACCCGGCTCACCTTGCGGCGTCCGCCGTCGCGCGTCGAATCGCTCACCAGTTTCACCGGCGCAGGCACCGCGCGCGCCATGTTATCCATGAAATCCTTCCCAATGGTGAGGACCACGTCTTCTTTGCGGTCGCGAACCGCGGCCTCCGCATCGGCAGGCGCCGGCACGATCTCGATGCCCGTCTGCTGCTTCAGCCAATCGACGAAAGCCGGAGCGTTCTCAACTCCCGCGATCGGCACCTTGAGATCCCGCGCATCGCCGTTGCGGCCCGCGATCACC
>JAYVTO010000159.1:0-17785 GCA_043788745.1 Acidobacteriaceae bacterium | reverse complement strand
GATCCGGGAATTGTTGGAGGCGCAGCGGATTCCGGTTCTCGAATATCCGGGCTACGAGGCGGACGACGTGATCGGTACGCTATCGAGGCGCTTTGAAGCGGCGGGTCTCGAAGTGGTGATCGTATCGAGCGACAAAGACATGCTGCAACTGGTAACGGAACATACGACGATGTTCAATCCGATGAAGGAGGACAAGTGGTTCGACATCGCGGAGACGGAAGCGTTCATGGGCGTGAAGCCGTCGCAGGTAGCGGATTTGCTGGCGTTGAAGGGCGACAGCGTCGACAACATTCCGGGGGCGCCGGGCATCGGAGACAAGGGCGCGAAGGACCTGATTCAAAGGTTTGGTTCGGTTGAGAACGCGCTCGACCATGCGGCCGAAGTGGAGCGGAAGATGTATCGCGAGAGTTTGCAGAATCATCGCGATCAGATTCTGTTGAGCAAGCAACTGGCGACGATTCACACGTCGGTTCCGATAGAGGCAACGCTCGAAGATCTGGCGGTGCAGGGTCCAGATCGGACGCTGTTGAAGGAGGTCTACCAGAACCTCGAGTTCTTCAGTTTCCTCAAGGAAATGGGTCCGATCGACGACGGATTGTCGCGAGAGTATCGGCGTCTTGAGAGCACGGAGGAGTTAAATGATTGGCTGGGATCGATCGCGGAGAATGCGCCCATTGCTGTGGCGATCGCGCCTGCCCGGGACGACATGTTCGACGCACAGGTGATCGGCTTGAGCGCGAAGCTGGGGCAAGGGAAGTCCGTTGCGCCGCCCTTGCCCGCGGCACTGTGGCCGCGATTGCGCGTGGCGCATGACGCGAAGGCGACGATGCAAGTGCTGCATGCAGTGGGCGTCGAGTCCTGTGAGATGCAACATGACGTAATGCTCTACGCGTTCCTGCTGACGGCGGATCCGGCGACGGCGGACTTGGCGAATCTGACGGGGCGTTTTCTGGATCGATCGCTGGGGGCTGATCCGGCGGAGCATGCCGAGGCGATGCTGGCCCTGGCGCAGAAGCTGGGTCCGGAGGTTGACGCGCAGGGGCTGCGCGAGATCTACGAATCGATCGATCGGCCGCTGGCTCCCGTCCTGGCGAGGATGGAGCAGATCGGGATCCGCGTTGACCCGGGCGCATTGGGCACGATGTCGGCGGTAATGGATAGCGAGATGCAGCGGCTGTCGGCGAAAATCTTCGCACTGTCGGGGAAGACGTTCAATATCAATTCGCCGCAGCAATTAGGCAAGGTTTTATTTGAGGATTTAGCGATTCCATTTCCGGGTCGCGCGCCGAAGGGGAAAATTTCCACGGCGGCGGACGTGCTCGATCAGCTATCGGGCGACCACGAGGTGGTGCAGGCGGTACTCGATTACCGGCAGGTATCGAAATTGAAGGGGACATACGTAGATGCACTACCGGCGATGATCCGGCCGTCGACTGGGCGGGTTCATACGACGTTTAATCAGGTGGGCGCGGCGACTGGCCGGTTGAGCTCGCTGAATCCGAACGTGCAGAATATTCCGATTCGGACGGAGATGGGCCGGGAAATCCGGCGGGCGTTTGTACCGCGCGAAGGCTGGAAGCTAATTGTCGCGGATTATTCGCAGATCGAACTGCGTTTGCTAGCTCATATGTCCCGCGACGCCGTGCTGACAGAGGCGTTCCGCAATGGCGAGGACATTCATACGCGCACGGCGGCGGAGGTGATGGGTGTTCCGCCGCTGATGGTTACTCCGGAAATGCGGCGCGGCGCAAAGGCGGTGAATTTCGGCATCGTGTACGGGCAGACAGCGTTCGGATTGGCGGCGGCGTTAGGGATCGACCGCAAGGAAGCGGAGCTGTATATCGCCAACTATTTCGCGCGTTATTCCGGCGTACGGAAGTTTATTGACGCGACCATTGCCGAGGTTCGCAAAACGGGGTACTCGATTACCTTGCACGGACGCAAACGGCCGATTCCGGATATGCATACGCGGAATCCGAATGCCCGAGGCTTCGCTGAGCGCACCGCGGTGAATACTCCGCTGCAGGGTACGGCGGCGGATCTGATCAAAATGGCGATGATCCGGATCGATAAATTGCTGGCGGGTCGTGAAACGAAGATGCTGTTGCAGGTGCATGATGAACTGCTCTTTGAGGCTCCGGAATCCGAGGTGGACGAGATGCGGAAGCTGGTCAAGCGCGAGATGGAGCAGGTGTACCGGTTAAATGTTCCTTTGGTCGTGGATGTAGGTGTGGGAGATAATTGGCGCGATGCGAAATAACTTTCTTGTTTTGGCCGCGGCAGCGTTTTTAGGCTCCTGCACTTCGGCACCCGAAAAGAAGGCTGAGAAAAAACCGGAGTTGCCGGCGACCGCGCCCGATGTATTTCGCGTACTCTTCGTGACGAGTAAAGGCGAGTTCACGGTGGAAGTGCGCAAGGCTTGGTCTCCCTTCGGCGCGGAGCGGTTCTATGAGCTGGTCCGCAAGAAATACTTCGAAGAGGCGCGATTCTATCGCGTGATGCCGAAGTTCGTGGCGCAGTTCGGAATTCATCGCGATCCGGAAGTGTCGAAGCTTTGGCGGCAACTGAAGATTGTTGACGATCCACAAAAGGAGAACAACGAGCGCGGCACGGTAGCGTTCGCACGGGATGGCGTCAATACGCGGACGACGCAGATCTTCCTCAATTTGGCGGATAACCGGGCAAAGCTGGACGGCAAGGGGTTCGTCCCGTTCGGCAAGGTGGTGGAGGGAATGGACGTCTGCGAGCAGTTGTACGGAGGTTACGGCGAGATTGCGCCGCGCGGGCCGGGGCCGGATGCGGCAAAGGCGGAAGCGCAAGGGAACGAGTATCTGGTTCCGCACTATCCGAAGCTGGATTTCATCAAACGCGTAACGCTGTCCACGGATTAGGCCGGAGGCGGTTAGCCACTCCGGATACTCGACCGCTTACTTCGCCCGGCTCGCCGGGCTTCTTGCGTGGCTCGGTTTTGTCGCGGTGCCATGTCCGTCGAGTGCTTTCGGTTCGCGCCCGCGCCCCCTAAGCCGAAGCCCGGCGTCTGGTTTGCGACGCATGAAGAGGTTGCGCTGTATCTGAAAAGGACGTTGCTGTCGAACGAGTGCTCTGACCGGCAAAGAACAGCCCCGGGCTGAAGCCCGGGGTTCTAGCCCCGCCGGTCACGGCGGGAATCGTTTTGATCCGAATCACTTGGTCAGAGAACGAGCAGCGCCGTCCGGAATGCGCGATGTTCGCTACTCTCGTAACTAGTGCATCGCGCTTTGCTGCAAATCCCCAACCTGTTGACGCTGTCGCGCGTGCTGCTGACGCCGGTGGTCGGTATCTACATCTGGCGGCGAGAGTACATTTACGCGGCTATTTATTTCGCGGTGGCCGGCGTTACGGACGGGCTTGATGGCTGGCTGGCGCGGCGCATGAAGGCCTCGTCGGCTTTGGGGCTGTTCGCGGATCCGATTGCGGACAAGATTCTGTTGAGCGCCATGTTTGCGGTGCTCGCGTTCGATGGCGTTTTGCCGTGGTGGTTCAGCGGATTGGTGCTGGGCCGCGACGTGCTGATTCTGCTGATGGCGTGGGCGGGCCTGGTCTTCACGAAACACCGGGGCTTTCCTCCGACGGTTTGGGGCAAGATCTCCACCGTCGTGCAGATTCTCTATTTGCTGTTGTTGCTGCTGAATCGCGGAGGACTTGATGCACGCGGCATTGAAATTGACATCGAAAAGGCGCTCTACTGGGGCGTAGTCGCGGTAACGGCGTGGAGCGGGCTGCACTATATCTGGATTGCCCTCAAACTGTTGCGCGCAGCGCCCCCGTCGAGCGGTGTAGCATCCATTGACGCGGCCGTCAGTGGGGAGTAGTCTGAAAGTGTGGCGAGGGCAATCATCCGTTACACTCCGAGCCGGACCTATGCGGTCGCGACCGTAGTTGCGCTGGCGGCGTCGGCGTTCTCAGTATGGTGCGGATTGCGTTGGCATCCGGCGTTTCTTCCAGCAGCGCTTCTGCTGGCTGGCGGTGCTTTTACTGGGTGGCTCGCACTACGGCCCGCAATCGAGATCTACGAAGCGTATCTGAAGGTTGGCTCCGTGCAGATTCCGTGGGCGCAGATTCATCGCGTGGATCGGACGGGATGGGTATCGCCGCTTGCGCTGCATTTGACGATGCACAGTGGAGAGCGAATGCTGCTGCTCTATCCAGGTGATCTCGAATCCGCGAACAGTCTTCTGCGGCACGTGCGCCGCAGTGCACGCGAAGCGCTGCTCGACGGCGTTCCGTATCGGCAATTCTGGGGCGAGGTGCTGACGGCGGTTCCGGAACGAAAGCAACTGTCATCGCCGCGGCAACCGCTGCTGCTGCCGGAAGACGAGGCTGAAGTGGAGCGGATGTTCCAGCGCCTGAAGTCCGTGGGCCATCTCGATTCCAAGAGCTCGGTCGACGAGAGCTAGCGCGTGGCTGGTTCGCATCGACGCCGCCGGTTCGGCTTACGGTCGTTTGTTTTCCTGCTCTGTCTCCTTGCGCTCGCCTATTTTTTGCGCGGCTGGATTTTGCCGCCGATCGGCGAATTCCTTGTTCAAACCGATGCTCCGCGGAAGGCCGACGTGATTGTCGTGCTCGCCGGCGATACCGGCGGCGCGCGGATCACTCGTGCGTCGGAACTGGCGATGCAAGGTCTCGCTCCGAAGGTTCTGGTCAGTGGGCCGGACGGGATCTTTGGTGGCTACGAATGCGATCTGGCGATCGCATACGCGGTGAAGCAGGGTTATCCTCCGTCGCTGTTTGAACGTGTCCCGCATACGGCCCGATCGACCAAGACGGAGGCGGAGGTGTTTGTTCCGCTGCTACGAAAAATGGGCGTGCGCCACTACATTCTCGTATCGAGTAACTTCCATACACGGCGCGCGGGTAAGCTGTTCCGCGAGGCAGGTTCGGATCTCGAAGTGACGGTGCTTCCTGTTGTGCATCCCGGGATTGATTTATCCAAGTGGTGGACCGACAGAGAGGCGCAAAAAACGGTATACATGGAATGGCAAAAGACGCTCACAGGGCCACTGGGTCTGTGAGGTCTTCGATCAGTTTCCTGCTGCCGTATCTGTTGCGGCATCGCCGCGCGCTGGTGCTCGGCATGGGATCTTTGGCCATTAAGGACATCCTGGGCGCGGCGCTGCCGCTTGTGATCCGGCAGGGCGTCGATCAGATGACGAGCGCCTTTCGGGTGGAGACGGTGTTGTGGCTTGCGGCGGCACTGGTTGCGCTCTCGATCTTGAAAGGCATCTTTCAGTATTGGATGCGCGTGACGCTGATCGGGCTTTCGCGCGACATCGAATATGAACTGCGGAACGAACTGTTCGCGAAGTTGACAACGCTCGACGCCAACTACTACGGAAAGAACCGCACCGGAGATATCCTGGCTCGATCGACGAACGACTTGAATGCGGTCCGCATGATGCTGGGTCCGGCGGTGATGTATTGGTTCGAGACGTCATTGACACTGCTGCTCGCCATCGGCGTGATGCTGTACGTGGACGCGCGCCTTGCCTGGCTGGCGCTGCTGCCTGCGCCTTTAGTGAGTTTCTCGGTGATCTTCTTCGGTAGCCGCATTCACGACCGGTTCGAAGCCATCCAGAAGATGTTCTCCGACATTTCGAGCCGCGTGCAAGAGAATCTCGCGGGCGTCCGCGTCGTGCGAACCTATGCGCAGGAGGACGCCGAGATCGCGCACTTTGAAGTTCTCAATCGGGAGTACATTGCGCAGAACGTACGATTAGCCCGGCTGTCAGGCTTCTTTATGCCACTGCTTTCGGCGCTGACCGGCATGGGATTCCTGATCGTCCTTTGGGCTGGCGGATATCGCGTCCTGCAGGGTACTTTGACGCTGGGCAGTTTCGTGCTCTTCAACACCTACATGGGCATGTTGATCTGGCCGATGATCGCGATGGGCTGGGTGGTGAACCTGATGCAGCGCGGCACGGCGTCGCTCCATCGAATTCGCGAGATCCTGGATGTACGTCCCGGAATTGTTGCAGGTTCCAAAACACTGCCATTGCCGGTGCGCGGCGAAATCGAATTCCGCGGTGTTTCGTTGCAGTTCGGCGAGCGCTGGGCGCTGCGCGGTGTCGACCTGAAGATCGATTCCGGCGCAACGGTCGCAATTGTCGGGAGCACGGGAAGCGGCAAGACGACGCTGGTGAATCTGGTTGGCCGCCTTCTCGATCCAACGGCGGGCGAGGTAATGATCGATGGTCTCGATTTGCGGGCTCTCGATCCGGAGGCGATCCGGCAGGAGATTGGGTTTGTGCCGCAGGAGACGTATCTTTTTAGCGCAACGCTGGGCGAGAATATTGCCTTCGGCGTAGAGAATGCGACCGCCGAAGCGATTCGTGAAGCGGCGGAGATTGCGGGCCTGGGGCCGGATCTTGCGTCGTTTCCGAATGGGCTGGATACAGTGGTGGGCGAGCGCGGCCTCACGCTCTCGGGCGGGCAGAAGCAGCGGACGGCGATCGCGCGGGCGGTACTGCGAAATCCGCGCGTGCTGATTCTGGACGATGCGCTGTCGAGCGTCGATACGTTGACCGAGGAGCGGATTCTACGAGCGCTGACTGCCGTGATGCGGGGTCGGACAACAATTCTGATCTCACACCGCGTGTCGACCGTGCGGCACGCCAGCAGAATCTTTGTGATCGAAGGCGGCGCTGTGGCCGAGCAAGGGACCCACGAAGAACTGGTGGCGTCCGGCGGATATTACGCGGACCTCTATCAAAAGCAACTTCTCGAAGAAGAGCTCGAAGCGATATAATTGGCGCGCGGCGGAGTCCGCCGCGCACTCCTCGGTGCTTCTCTTCAATCGACGATCGTCGACCACCCGCGCCGGCTGAGATCCCAGTAGATGATCGCGCCGCCCGCAGCACCGACTGCGAGCAGCCCGAGGCCCAATGCCGTTTCGCCCAGTAGCAATTTGCCGACCCCGAACAGGATTCCGTACACCAGCACTAAGCCCGCGATCCAGTCGACGAAGTTCCAGACGCCATCGCGGCTCGGCTTGACGTCAGGCGCGAGGGCCGCGATTGGCCCCCAGCCGCTTAACGACGGTCGCGTCTTGCGATAGAACGACACCAGGGTCTCGTTGGTTTCTGGCTTTGTGAGGAAAGTCGTCGTGATCCAGACCACGGAAGTCACTGCCGTCGTGATGATCATGATCCACGCGAAGTCGACGGGCTTGTCGCCGTCCATGCCGAGGTAGCCTTGTAGGACCACGGAGACGACGAGCGCCGAGATCATCGACGACACTTCGCTCCAGGCGTTGATGCGCCACCAATACCAGCGCAGCAGCAGAACCGCTCCGGTGCCTGCGCCGATGGCCAGCATCCATTTCCACGCGCCGCCGATCGATTCCATGCGATACGTGATGGCGATGGAGATGATGGTGAGCAGCACCGTGGCGAGTTGCGAAGCGAAGACGTAATGCTTGTCCGTTTCGTTCGGCTTTAGAAAGCGGCGGTAGAAATCGTTAATGAGGTAGCTTGCTCCCCAGTTGAGTTGCGTCGCGATGGTCGACATATAGGCGGCGGCGAAGGCCGCGACCATCAGGCCGCGCAGCGACGGAGGCAGGTAGGTGATCATCACACGGATGTATCCGGTTTCGGGGTCGGCGAGGTTGGGAAAGAGAATGATCGAGGCGAGCGCAACGATAATCCAGGGCCAGGGCCGGATTGCATAGTGCGCGATGTTGAACCAGAGCGTTGCCAGCAGCGAGTTCTTCTCGTCTTTCGCGCAGAACATGCGCTGCGCAACGTAGCCGCCGCCGCCGGGCTCTGCGCCGGGATACCAGGATGCCCACCACGTCATTGAGATGTAGACGAGGAAGGTGATCATGGGCATCCACGTGGAATTGAGGTCCGGCACGAAGCTGAGCACGCTGCCGCTGCCGCCCGCGGCGGTCCGCGCGGCGTCGATCGCGAGTAGCTTCGTCTTCATTTCGCCCATGCCGCCGACGGCGTTGACGGCGACAACAGCGAGCACAATGACCATGCCCATTTTCACGAAGAACTGGAACATGTCGGTGACGAGCACGCCCCAGAGTCCGGAGAGCGTCGAGATAAATGAGGTCAGCGCGATCATGCCAATGATGATCAGCAGGGCCTCCCCCTTGTTTATGTTGAGAATCAGCATCAGAATCTTGACCATCGCGAGGTTGACCCAGCCGAGGATGATGCAGTTGATGGGGATTCCAAGATAGAGCGCGCGGAAGCCGCGAAGGAAGGCGGCGGGCTTGCCGGAGTAGCGCATCTCGGAGAATTCGATATCGGTCATCACGCCCGCGCGACGCCAGAGTCTGGCGTAGAAGAAGACGGTCATCATGCCGCTGGCGACGAGGTTCCACCAGAGCCAATTACCGGCGATGCCGTTTTTGGCGACGAAGCCCGTGACAACCAGCGGCGTGTCGGCGGCAAAGGTGGTGGCGACCATCGAGGTTCCGGCGAGCCACCACGGGACATCGCGGCCGGAGAGGAAGAACTCATCGACGCTCGATCCGGCGCGTGCCTTATAGTAAAAGCCGATGGCGATGTTGAAGAGAAAGTAGAGGGCGACGATGGCCCAGTCGGTAAAGGTGAGTTGCATGAACTGCCGGGAATTATAGCGCTCGCGGGAACATTTTGGCGAGATCGCTCGTTCGAGTCCTGTAAGGACAGGTCTGCCTGCTCCGTCTTCTCGTGTGAGGTCCGGTGTATGAACGCGATGCAGGACATTCGATTTGCCTTACGCCTGATGGCGAAGAGCCCTGGATTTACGGCCGTTGTAATACTGACGTTGGCGCTTGGAATTGGTGCCAACACCGCCGTATTCACGTTGGTGAACGCGGTGCTGTTCCGCGGCCTGCCGTTTGAGAAGCCCGACGAGGTTGTGGCCGTAAGCGGCTTGAACCTGGCCAACGGCCTGTCGAACACGGGGGTATCGCCGCCCGATTTCGCCGATATTCGCGCGGGGAGCAGATCGTTTCGCGGACTTGCCATCTATTCGCGCGCCGGCGTCAGCATCAGCAACGAAGGCAACGTCGCGGAGCGCTTTGCGGGCGCGCGGATCGGCACGAATCTGTTTTCGCTGCTCGGCGTGAAGCCTGTCATCGGGCGCGATTTCACCGAGGACGACGGGAGGCCGGGGTCGAATCCTACGTTGTTGATCGCAAACTCCCTGTGGAAGAAACGCTACGGAGGTTCGCCCGCGGTGATTGGACGCGTGGTGCGAGTCAATGAAGTACCGGCTACGATCGTCGGCGTGATGCCTGAAGACATGCAGTTCCCGAGCAATCAGGAGGTGTGGCTGGCGCTGATTCCGAAAGGCGAGGGCGAGAAGCGCGACAGTCGCGGATATACGCTTGTGGGGCGACTGAACGAGAACGCGTCGCTGTCTTCGGCGCGCGCCGAGTTGGAGACGCTTGCGAAGAATCTGGAAGCGGCGTATCCGGCAACGAACAGGAATATCCAGTTCCGCGTGCTGACAATGAACGAAGCGCAGAATGGCGGCGAGATTCGCGCGGTATTCCTGGCGTTGATGGGCGCGGTTGGATTCGTACTTTTGATCGCGTGTTGCAACGTCGCGAACCTGCTGCTCTCTCGATCGCTCGCGCGTGTCCGTGAGGTTTCGATCCGCACGGCGCTCGGCGCCAGCCGTTGGCGTGTAGTCCGGCAGTTGCTAATGGAGTGCCTGCTCTATAGCGTCGCCGGCGCGGCGCTCGGATTCGTGCTCGCGATCTGGGGCATTCGCGTGTTCGACGCGGCGGTGGCGGGATCCGGCAAGCCGTATTGGATCCAGTTCACGATGGACGGCGCGGTATTTCTGTACGTCACCGCGATCTGCCTGGGATCGAGCTTCCTGTTTGGCCTGGTGCCGGCGCTGCAGACAACGAAGATCGACTTGAATACGGTGCTGAAAGAAGGCGGGCGTGGCTCATCGGGCCGCAGCGGCTGGTTCTCGGAAGCGTTGGTGATTGCGGAGTTGGCGCTTGCCGTGATTCTGCTGACCGGCGCAGGCTTGATGGTTCGCAGTTTCCTGAAGCTCTATACGATTGACAGCGTCGACCATCCGGAGAACGTCTTGCAGATGCGCGTAACGCTCGCGAAGCAGAAGTATCCGAAGCCCGAGCAAAGCCAGCAATTCTTCGAACGGCTGCATGCCCGGCTGCAGGCGATGCCGGGGACGGAGTCCGTTGCCATCGCGTCCGAGGCTCCGATGGAGGGCGCGGAAGAGTTACGCTTCGAGATCGAGGGCTCGGCTCCCGTCGAGACGGAGGAGAAGCGGCCATCGGTCGGCGCGCTGGTTGTGTTGCCTGGATTCTTCCAGACGATTCGCGTGCCGATTCTGCGGGGCAGGGACTTCGATGCGTCCGACGGCTCGACGGGCAAGAACACGGTGATCGTCACGCAGGGATTCTCTGCAAAGTATTGGGGCAAGGACGATCCGATCGGTCGGCGCATGCGGCGCTCGCGCGGCAAGAGCGATCCGTGGATGACGGTTAGTGGCGTCGTAAAGGATTTCCGGCAAACTCGTTTCAATCGCGAAGAAATCAATCCGCTGATTTTTCTGCCGCATCGCCAGGAGCAGGATTCGACGATGGTGATCCTGGCTCGCGGGCCGAACGCAAACGCGCTCGCGGAACCCATTCGCCAGCGGATCGCCGAACTCGATGCCGACCTGCCCGCGGATCGCGTGATGACTGCCGCGGACAGCATGACGCAGAGGCTGTGGCCGTATCGCGTGTTCGGATCCATGTTCGCGATCTTTGCGTTCGCGGCCCTGGTGATGGCGTCGATCGGGCTGTACGCGGTGATCTCGTACGGCGTCGGACGCAGGACGCAGGAGATCGGCGTGCGCATGGCACTTGGAGCGAGCGCAGGCAGCGTCGCGGGCATGGTGATGAAGAACGGCGGCCGGCAGATCGCGATCGGCCTGGTGGTGGGGCTGGCGGGCGCGTTCGGCGTGACGCGGGCGTTGTCGACTCTTCTGGTTCAGATTGCGCCGACAGATCCTCTGACCTTCACCGCGGTCGGCGTGTTGCTGGGTGCGGTGGCGATGCTCGCCTGCTGGATTCCGGCAAGGCGCGCGATGCGCGTCGATCCGCTGGTGGCCCTGCGCTACGAGTAGCCGGGCTTAGTTTCCAGAGCCCGTTTCCGGCTTGCGCGCTTCGTCTTTTCTCTCGGTCTTCTTGAGGTGCGCGTCGTACCAGTCGAGAATCCGCTTGTGATAATCCCGGACCTCGTCGGCGTTGCCCGTGGGCATCCCATGGCCGCCGTTGGTGTACTGCACCCACGCGACCTCTTTGCCGAGACGCCGCATGGCGTAGTACATTTCCATCGCCTGACGCGCGGGCACGTTGTGATCCTGCTCGCCGGTCATCAGGAGCAGCGGCGTCTTGATGCGGTCGGTGTAGAGAATCGCCGAGTGAGCGAGGTACTTCTGCGGTTGCTGCCACAGCGTTGCGCCGATGCGATCCTGGCTCTTTTCGGGCGCATGCGTGTTGCGGACGCCGAGGCGTGGCGAATCCGTGTAGAAGCTGATCATGTTCACTTTGCCGGAGATGTTGATCGCCGCTTTGAAGCGATTGGTTTGCGTGATCAGCAGGTTCGTCGCGTAACCGCCGTAGCTGGTGCCTTGCACCCCCAGCCGATCCGGATCCGCGACGCCCATCTCAATCAACTTGTTCGCCGCGGCGGTGACGCCTTTCTCCCAAGCCTCGCCGGGGAAGCCCTGCTCCAGTTCCACAGAGGGTTGCATCACCGCGTAGCCGTGGGCGTTAAGGATGGCGATGGTGCCGTTGAACGTATCGTCGAAGAATTGTTCGTAGAGATTGAAGACGGTGGGGTACTTTTTACCGGCCTCGTAATTCGCCGGATAGTAGAGAACGCCGCGCAGCTTCTTGCCGTCGGCGTCGAGATACGTGACGAGCGCGGTCTTGGCGAATGTTTTGTCCTTCAGTTGCGGGTTCGATTCAACCAGCAACTTCGGCGATTTGAATTCGGCGGAGGCGGCATAGAGATCCGATGGACGGTTGCCGTCACCCGACGTATAGACCCACGTGGACTCGTTCTTTGAGAGTCGGAACGCGCCGTGCAGCTTCGCGTCGCGCAACAACTCCGTCGTGCGCTTCGTCGCCGGATCCCAATAGCTGACGCCCCGCGACCATTCGGTGCGCGAAGCGTAATTCAAATAGACGCGATTGGCGGTGGCCTCGAGGACGGTAAAGCGCGGAGCTTCCTTGTCATCCTCGTCGATCTTGACGATCTGCGCGCGCTCGGCGGGGTTGGTTGTGCTGATCCACCAGATGCCGGATTTGTTGCCGGCGATCAGTGCGGCGCCGTCAGGCGTAATCGCAGTGGGCGTCAGGTTGGCGTCGTCTTTCTTGCCGCTGTCCTTGTCGGCCTTGTCGCTGTCCTTGTCGGCGTCTTTCTCCGCGTCTTCCTTGGCGGAGTCCTTTTTCTTCCCCGCGATCAGCTCGCGCGGCTTGTCGTCTTCGACGCTGCCGAACCACACGGAGTTGTCTTTCTTGGCAAACGCGTAGTACCGCGTGTTCCGCGACCACGTAATTTGTGCCTCCTTCGACGATGCCAACAAGACGCGCGGTTTTGTCGATCCGCTGACCGGACGAATCTCGACACGACTGTTGCTCATGCCGAGGTTTTCGTAATCTGTCTTTTTTTCGATGTCGTCGTAGGTAATGAGAAAGTCGCCGCGCGCGGTGACGCGCGATTGGTTTCGCAGCGCGGCGGGCGCGAGCTCGCGAGCTTGGCCGGTGTTGGGATCGAGCGCGACCACCGTGCGGTCGGCCGCCAGACGGCGCAGGCCGATCCAGGCGAGGAATGGTTCTTTGCTCGAATGAAAGACGACGGGTGCTTTGGTCTCGGCCTCGAACACCTGATGCGATCTGGCGCGCCAGCCGGCATCCCGGAGGCCGGTGATCAATTCTCCGGACGGGGCCCACGCGATTTCGGTAGTCTCATCGGGGACTTTACCCAACGGAAGCTTGGCAGTGCGCATGCGCCCGTTCTCCCAAAGTTTTAAAGCAAACTCGCCGCTTTCGAGAATGTGCAGCGCAAGCTTTGTGCCGTCCGGTGAGAACCGCAGGTTGCGCGTTTGGCTCTTTGCCGCAACCGGTTGGAGGCGTCCGCTGGCGGTCTCAACGATCCAAACATCTGAGGCTGCCGGCGCCATGTAGCTGGGGTCGCCGAAGCGGGTGTTGTCGACGCCGAGGCGACCGCGCAGGCTCATCCTCGTGACAACCGCGAAGCGACCGTCGGCTGACAGATCGCTGATCTGCAGGTTCTGGACGTCCAGCATGTCATCGACGGTGAACGGTGTATTGACCGCAAACAGCAGGCAGGCCAGCAGGGGAAGGGAGAAGATGCGCCTCATGCCGCGCTACTGTAGCACAACCTTATTCAAAGAATCGGGTTCAGACAAGTGACCGGGAGATAATGAAACGCCGGTGAGGAGAAAAAGATGAAGTTGACTTTACTTTGTGTGCCGTTGTTCGCGCTGTCAGTCTCGGCGCAGGATGCGCCGCCCCAACCAAAGACGGCGCAGGATCCGCCGGTATCTGCCCAGGCCGGGAAGAATGGCCGGCGTCAATTAAGGATGAACCTGTTGAACGACACCTCGACGGCTCGATCGAAAGCGACCTTGAGCGACGAGCAGGCGAAGCAGTTGGATACGGCTCTCGATAGCCTGCGCGCAGCTTCGGCGAAGCGCCGCAAAGGCGAGCGCGGGTCCCAGGAAAAGTCACGCGACGCCATCAGAACGATCTTCCAGATGGCGCAGAGTGACGCGTTCAGAGAAGACGATAGGAAGAAGGTCCGCGAGGATCTGCAGGCGATCCGCGATTTCCAACAGAAGCGGCAGGCGGGGAAGAAAAACTAGTTCTCCGACCGCATGATTCGGATCGAAAATCATCTCCGCCGTAACCGGCGGGGCTATTACCCCGGGCTTCAGCCCGGGGATGTTTTCTGCCGGTCATAGCCTTAGAGCTTCCAGCGCTCGACGCTTTGCAGCAGGAACCAGACGACAGGTACGGCGAAGAGGCTGGAGTCGACGCGGTCGAGCCAGCCTCCATGGCCGGGCAGTAGCGTCCCGCTATCTTTCATTCCGGCACCCCGCTTCATCGCGGATTCACAGAGGTCGCCGATCTGTCCCGCGACGTTTCCCACGGCCGCCAGCAGCACGACCAACAGCATGGGAGTCCCAGGCAGCAGGTAGGCGCCGTAGACAGCGCCGAAGATCATGGAGGCCAGGGTGGAGGCAATCGCGCCCTCCCATGATTTTCCCGGGCTCACGCGAGGCGCGAGCTTGTGTTTGCCGAACGCCTTGCCCGCATACATGGCCGCGATATCTCCGGCCCAGTTCAGCGCGAGCGCGAAGAGCAGCCACCATTTGCCGATGGCGCGGAGGTCCGCCGCGCAGCGCCAGGATCCGAACACGTAGAACACGCCGAGCGTGAAGGCAGCGGCCTGCGTCAGCGTGCCGCGCAGGTCGGCGGCGCGCAGCGCGAGTCCGAGCGCGATGACAGCAATCAGGGCAGGGGTGAGTTCGCGATCGGGCGACAACAGCAGAGCGAGCCCGAGAACGTACCCCACTAGGCCTGGGCGCGGGATTCCGTGTGCCGCCACGAGTCCTTCGTACTCGTAAAAACAAAGCGCCGCCACCACGCTGAGAATGGCCAAGAAGAGCGTCTCGGAATCGCCCAGCACAGCGTAGGAAACGACTGGAATCAGAATGAGTGTGGTAACGATCCGTTTCATCGCGGGACGCCGAGCGCCTCCACGAGTGCGGGATCTGACTCGGCGTGCGCAGTCTGGCCGAGGCCTCCGAAGCGGCGGTCGCGCTTCTGATAGTCCAGAATCGCGCGCAGCAGTTCGGCGCGGTCGAAGTCCGGCCAGAGGGTTTCGGTAACGTACAACTCGGCGTAGGCGATCTGCCAGAGCAGAAAATTACTAACGCGCATTTCGCCCGATGTGCGAATGAGTAGATCAGGGTCGGGTAGCCCGGCAGTATACAGATGCGCCGCCAGCGCTTCCTCGGTGACGTCCAACTGATCGAGCCGTCCCTCGATGCGCGCCTCTTCGATCATCCCGCGTACGGCGTCGACGATCTCGGCGCGGCCGCCGTAGTTCAGTGCCAAGTTCAGGCGCAGGCCGGTGTTCGCGGCGGTTTCGGCGATGGTGGCATCCAGGTCGCGCCGGATGGCAGGGGCGAGATCTTCCATGCGTCCCAGCGTGGCAAGCCGCACGCCGTTGCGCATCATCGTGGGCAACTCACGGCGAAGGAAGACGCGTAGCAACCGCCAGAGCGTGTCGACCTCGGCGCGCGGGCGCTTCCAATTCTCAATCGAAAACGCGTAGAGCGTCAGCGATCCGACGCCCATTTGGGAGCATGTTTCGACCGCAGTCCGAACGCTTGAGATTCCCGCCTTGTGGCCGGCGACGCGCGGCAGGTGGCGACGCCGTGCCCAGCGGCCATTGCCGTCCATGATAATGGCGATGTGCGCGGGCAGGCGGCCCGGGTCAATTTGCCCGGCCAGAAGCCATTCCGGGGTGGCCGGTTTCAAGACGTCGAAAAGCGCCTGCATCGCAATCAATCGCTATGGTATCAGTCGGCCATGGCGCCGGTACAAGTAGGTTCTGTGCCGCCGTTACGCGCCGAGGCGGGTATACCACGTCAGGATGATCTCGCCGAACACCGCGACTGACAGTGCGGCAGCGCCCAGAAACGCGCCGAACGGCAGTTCGTAGGTGGACGCGTTCTTGCCCGTGAACAGGATGTAGACCAGGCCGCCGAGCGCGCCCAGCAGCGATGCGATCATCAGCGTCAGTAGAGTGCTCTGCAATCCGAGGAATGCGCCGATCATGGCGACCATCTTGACGTCGCCGAGGCCCAGGCCTTCGCGTTGGCGAATTCGATAGTAGAGCGCGCCGACGACCCAAATCGCTCCACTTCCGAAGGCAGCGGAAATTGCCGATTCAACCAGCGACCCGATGCGCATGTCCGCGCCCGCAGGCACCACAACGTAGCCGAGTCCGAAGCTGAGAGGCACGAACCATGCAAATATCAGGCCCAGCACCACGCCGCCCTTTGTGAACTCGTCGGGAAGAATGCGTTCTTCGATGTCGCTCGCGATCAGCGTCACTTGAATCGCAAGAAAGGCGCAGAACTTGAGCGCCGGCAGCGACAGGCCGAAGGTGGCGACAATGGCAGCGAAACCTGCTCCCGTAGCGAGCTCGACCAGCGGGTAACGAATCGGAATGCGTACCTTGCATTGGCGACACTGGCCGGAGAGCAGGACGTAACTCAGAATCGGGATGTTGTCGTACCAGGCAATCGGCTTCTCGCAGTATGGGCAGAAAGACCGCGGCGCGACGACGCTGAGGTCGCGCGGTAGACGATAGATACAGACGTTGAGAAAGCTGCCGATCAGCAGGCCCGCCAGGGCGGCCATCCAAACCACGAACCACGGATGTTCGGCCATCAGGTTCATCAACGTGCCTTGTTGCACATGTCGCCGTAGACGCTGACCGTCGCGCGCGCGGTTGAGGCAACAGAATATTGTTCGGAAACCATCGACCGTCCGGCAGCCGAAAGGCGTCCGGCCAACGCACGATCTTCCACGATCGTGCGGATCGCCGACGCGACTGGTTCGATCTCGTTTTCGGTCAACAAACCTGTAGTTCCATGATTGACGATTTCCGGCAGCCCACCGACACGACTTGCCACAACCGGAACGCCATGTGACATCGCGAGCAGCGCCGCGGACCCCAAGCCTTCCGACTCTGTGAGGTAAACGAAAAGACCAGCCGTACGTAGATCATCCCACAGGGCGCGCGAGCGGTGCAGAGTAAATCCAGTGCTGTGCTCGATCGCAGTAAGCAGCGCGCCTCCCTTCTTCGGATCCGCGCTCTGAAGGCACACGATTCGTCGCGGATCTCGATCCGCATAGGACGCCACCGATGCCGGTATTGGAACCCCGTCCGGCACCACATCTATCCGCTCGCGCGGGATTCCAGCGGCTTCGAGCACGCCGCGGACAAACTCCGACACCGCGATGTAGCGGCTGGCGCGCCTGTACTTCCAGCGAGACGGTGCCGACATTTTAGGCGGAAACGCGACGCGGCGCGAGACGATAAGCGGAGATGCGCCAGTAAGGGCCGCGAGCGAATGCGATGCGGCGTCGTGGACATGCGTCAGGTCCGCCCGCCGGCTTTCGCGCAACACGGCCAGCGCGTTTACGGGCTCCGCATCGAGCTTCTGCTTCCTGGACGCTTCGAGCAGCGGTCCCGCGCAGAGCAGCTTCACGCGGTGACCCAATGCGACGAGTTCGCTTACCAGGTACAGCGCCTGCCACTGACCACCTCGCATCTCTTCGCCTGAGTCGACGTGCAGGAGTCGCAACTTCAGCAGCCCCCCATGTACTTCGCCTTGGCGTACTTCAGAAAGTTGTAGAGCGCGGCCATGTTGGCGATCGCGAGGCCTTCCATGCCATCGAGGAAGCCCAGCTTCAGGACGTAGGTGCGGAAGAAGGTCCACGGTGGCTCGCCGATCAGCTTCAACCACGTCACCTTCTTCTTCTCCCACACAATCTGCTGCGCCGCGAGCGTTGTGTAGCGATCCATCGTCTTCAAGTGTTCGCTCAACGATTCACACGTAACGTGCAGGATGTTGCCTTCAAGGTGACCGACGGCGCCGGCGACTTTCACCGACTCATGGACGAATTCGCCCTTCCATTCGGCCTTCGTGCGGTTATAGAGGCGAACCTTGC